>JAFEFZ010000246.1 GCA_018240325.1 Pseudomonadota bacterium | reverse complement strand
ATGCCACTGGGCATCGCTGCGGTTTGCGCCCAGTCAGGACGACAAATCCATCGGTTTTCTTAAGTGCTGCACACAGTGGAACACTGCACTAGGCGATGCAATGGGGGCCTCGCAGCCGGCTGCCGCGATGGGCCGACGGCCGCATGGGCACAGCGCGCGCGCAAGGCCGCGCTGTGCCCAGGGCCGCCCACCGCGGCAGTCGAGGAATCCGGGAACGGCGCTTCGTTGGCCGCGCGCGCCAACCGACCCCGGGCGCGCGCGCCGGCAGCCGCTGCGGGCCTGGTTTCAGGCTGCCTGCAGCGCGCGTTGCACCTCGTGCTGCCACGGCAGCGCGTGCACGATCTCGTTCAGGTAGCGGGCCGATTCGAGCGCGGTCAGCACCTCGCCCTCGCGGCCGACCAGGCGCAGGTTGGTGACCACCGCCAATGGGTCGGCCATCGCCACCACGCCGGAGCGGATCTGGATCCAGTCCCAGGCGAAGCCGGCTTCGCCGCCGTCGCTGCTGCCGGCCCAGGAAGTCTGGCCGCTGCTGGCGCCTTCGCCGTCGCCGGGCTGGCTCACGTGTGTCGCCAGATGGCGCCAATGCAGTTCCGCGCCGCACCCGGCCTGCCACAATACGGGCGGCCAAGCACGGATCGACCAGGGCTTGGATGGGTTCATGGTACGGTGGGCGTGGTGGACGCGCGATCGAAACAAGATGCAATCGTGGCGCCACGGCAAAGGGTTGCAAAGCTGTAATACCTGTCAGGGCAGGCAGGAGCGCTGATGTTGGCCGGCAGTTTTGCTGCGGTGTTGCAGGCGAAGGACCGCGACGAGTTCCGCGACGAGGTCGTGCGCTTCGCACACGAGCTGGGTTTCGAAACCGTCGCGGCGCTGACCGTCGTCGAAAGCGGCATCGCCGGCACCGAGGTGGTCAGCATCGACAACACGCCGCAGGCCTACAACGAGGCCTTCTTCGACGTACACCGAAACCGCACCGACCCCGTGATCCAGCACCTGCGCCGCCAGAGCGTGCCGATCGTCTGGGACCAGCGCACCTACACCGAGCAGGGGCTGGGCGAGCTGTGGGAGCAGCAGGCGCCCTTCGGCTACCGCACCGGCATTGCGATGGCGCTGCACCTGCCCGACGGCAAGCATTTCCTGCTGGGCGTGGATCGGCACGAGTCGCTGCCCGCCGACGCCGTCGAGTTGCAGCGCATGGTGGCCGACTTGCAGTTGTTCGCGGTGCACGCGCAGGAGTCGGCGCTGCGGCTGCTGCTGCCGGCGCCGCTGCAGCCCGAGCGGCCGGCGCTGACGCCGCGCGAGCTGGAAGCGCTGCGCTGGACGATGGAAGGCAAGACCGCCTGGGAAGTCGGCAAGATCCTCGGCATCAGCGAGCGCACGGCGGTGCTGCACGTGAACAACGCGATGCACAAGCTCGGCTGCGTCAACAAGCACGCCGCGGTGCTGAAGGCGCTGCGTCTCGGGCTGATCCACTGACGGCGGCGCCCGCCGCGGGTGGCGGGTGGCAGCTTGCCGGTGTGGCGCGCGCGCCCACCTGTAAGACCTGACAGTGTTCGGATCGCGCCCGCGCTGTTGCAATGCAGCGGTGCGCATCGATCGCATCGCCTGATTCAGAAGGAGTCGTTATGAGGAAGCCCGTGCTGACCAAGAAGACCCAGAAGATCGAAGTTGCCCCGCAGAAGAAGCCCGCCAAGCCCGGCCCGGTCGAGTTGAGCCCGGCCGACATGAAGAAGGTTTCCGGCGGGCTGCCCAGCAGCTGGCCGAAGCCCACCAACTGAGGCCGTCAATCGTTTGTCTGCTCGCTTGTGGGTACTTGGTGATGTGCCTGCAAGTCGATTGGCGTTAAGGTCGGGCCCCACGGCCCGCTCTCGATGCCCGCGGGCCGGTTCTTGCCGGCCCGCTTTTTTTTCATGTCCAAGCCTGTGATCGCCTGCCGATCGGGCCCTTCCGGTTGCTGCCGGGCGCGTCTTGCGGCGCGCAGCCGGCACCCGCTTGCCCGGTGAGCGACCTGTTCCGCTCGGAGGCGCTCGACGCGCAGCGTCAAGGCTGGCTCGGCCAGGTGCAGCTGGTGCGGCCGCTGTCGTTGTCGCTGCTGACTGCAGGCGTGCTGCTGTGCCTGGCGGCGGTGCTGGCTTTCCTGGCCTTCGGCGAATACACGCGCAAGGCGCGGGTCGACGGCGTGCTGGTGCCGGACCTGGGCGTGATCCGCCTGGTGCCGCCGGCGCCGGGCAGGGTGCTGGCGCGGCAGGTGGCCGAGGGCCAGGCAGTCCGCGCCGGCGACGAATTGTTCGTGCTGGCGCTGCCCGGCAGCACACTGAGCCCGGGTGCCACCGCGCAGGTGGAGCGCAGCCTGCAGCAGCGCCGGCGCAGCCTCGAAGACGCTGCCGGGCAGCAGGCCCAGTTGGCCGATGCCCAACGCTCGGCGCTGCAGCGCCGCCTGGGCGAACTGAAGCGCGAGCAGGCCCAGCTCGATGCCGAAGCCGCGCTGCACCAGCAGCGGCTGGCGCTGGCGCAACAGGCGCTGGCGCGGCTCGAGTCGCTGGCCAGCGAGCAGTTCATCTCGAGCGCGCAGGTGCAGGCCAAGAAGGAGGAGGTGCTCGGCCTGCAGGCGCAGGCGCAGGGCTTCGGCCGCGAGAGTGCGGCGCTGGCGCGCGACCGCGCGGCGCTGGAGGGCGAGCTGCACGGGCTGCCGGCCCAGACGCGCAGCCGCCTGGGCGAGATCGACCGCGAGCTGGCGGCAGTGGCGCGCGAGGCGGCCGAGCAGGACACGGCGCGCCAGATCGTGGTGCGCGCGCCGCAGGACGGCACCGTCGGCGCCGTGCTGGCCGACGTCGGCCAGAGCGTGTCGCCGGCCTCGGCGCTGGCGACCTTGG
This sequence comes from Pseudomonadota bacterium, assembly GCA_018240325.1. Classification (GTDB taxonomy): domain Bacteria; phylum Pseudomonadota; class Gammaproteobacteria; order Burkholderiales; family Burkholderiaceae_C; genus Rubrivivax. The sequence continues at coordinate 38,393 of JAFEFZ010000246.1, read as the reverse complement.
TCCCGGCCGGCGCGACGCTGCAGGCGCACCTGTATGCGCCGTCGGGGGCGGTCGGCTTCGTGCGCCCGCAGCAGGAGGTGCGGCTGCGCTTCGAGGCCTTCCCGTACCAGAAGTTCGGCCACCTGAGCGGCCGCGTGCTGCAGGTGTCGCGCACGCCGCTGGCGCCCGCCGAGCTGGCCGGGTTGCCGCTGGCGGCGCCGCAGGCGGCCGGCACCGGCCCGGCGGAGCCGTTGTTCCGCATCACCGTGGCCTTGCCGAACCAGCAGATCCGCGTGTTCGGCGAGCCGCAACCGCTGGTTGCGGGCATGCGCATGCAGGCCGACGTGCTGCTGGAGCGGCGGCGGCTGGTGGAGTGGCTGTTCGAGCCGCTGCTCGGCTGGTCGGGGCGGCTGTGAGCCCGGGGCTGTCGGCAGGCGCGTGATGGGCATCCCTTCTCTGGACGGCAGCGGCCTGCGCCTGGGGTGGCGCGCGCATCGGGTGCCGCTGGTGCTGCAGACCGAGGCGGCCGAGTGCGGCCTGGCCTGCCTGGCGATGGTCGCCGGCGCGCACGGCCTGGACTGCGACCTGCCCACGCTGCGCCAGCGCTTCTCGCTGTCGCTCAAAGGCGTGAACCTGCTCGACCTGGTGCGCATGGCCGAGGAGCTGCGGCTGCACGCGCGCGCACTGCGCGCCGAGATCGACGACCTGGCGCAGCTGGCGCTGCCCTGCATCCTGCACTGGGACCTGAACCACTTCGTCGTGCTCGTGGGCGTGCGCCGCGGCGTGGCGACGATCCACGACCCGGCGCACGGCGTGCGCCAACTCAAGCTCGATCAGGTGTCGCGGCACTTCACCGGCATCGTGCTCGAGCTGCAGCCGGCGGCCGACTTCGTGGCGCGCGTCGAGCGCCGGCACGTGTCGCTGCGCCAGTTGCTCGGGCGTGTCACCGGGCTGAAGCGGTCGCTGGCGCAGATCTTCGCGCTGGCGCTGGCGCTCGAGGTCTTCGTGCTGCTCAGCCCCTTCCTGCTGCAGTGGGTGGTGGACGACGTGCTCGTCAGCGCCGACCGCGACTTGCTGGTCACGCTGGGCGTCGGCTTCGGCCTGCTGGTGCTGCTGCAGGCGGCGACCGCGGCGATCCGCTCGTGGGCGGTGCTGGTGCTGTCGGCCACGCTGAACCTGCAGTGGCTGGCCAACGTGTTCGCGCACCTGCTGCGCCTGCCGGTCGAGTGGTTCGAGAAGCGCCACATCGGCGACATCTGGTCGCGCTTCTTCGCGGTGCAGCAGATCCAGAAGACGCTGACCACGAGCTTCATCGAGGCCGTGCTCGACGGGGCGCTGGTGGTGCTGACGCTGGCGATGATGCTGGTCTACAGCCTGCGCCTGAGCGCGGTGGCGCTGGCGGCGGTGGGCGCGTACGCGCTGCTGCGCTGGGCCTTCTTCCGGCCGCTGCGCAACGCGACCGAGGAAGCGCTGGTGCACGACGCCAAGCAGTCCAGCCACTTCCTCGAATCGCTGCGCGGCGTGCAGGCGATCAAGCAGTTCAACGCGCAGGCCGACCGGCAGTCGCGCTTCACCAGCCTGGTGGTCGACACGATGAACGCCGGCATCGCGGGGCGCAAGCTCGAGCTGCTGTTCACGTCGCTGCACCGGCTGCTGTTCGGGCTCGAGCGCGTGGCGGTGGTGTGGATCGGCGCGCTGCTGGTGCTCGACCAGCGCTTCTCGGTCGGCATGCTGTTCGCGTTCCTGGCCTACAAGGAGCAGTTCGCCACGCGCGTGAGCGCGCTGATCGACAAGGTGGTGGACTTGAAGATGCTGCGGCTGCAGGGCGAGCGCCTGGCCGACATCGTGCTCACGGCGCCGGAGCAGACCGAGGCCAGCGGGATCGGGCGGCGGCTGCCGGAGATGCCGGCGATCGAGCTGCGTGACCTGCGCTTTCGCTATTCCGACGGCGAGCCCGAGGTGCTGGCCGGCGTGAGCCTGCGCATCGAGCCGGGCGAATCGGTGGCGATCGTCGGGCCTTCGGGTTGCGGCAAGACCACGCTGCTGAAGCTGATCCTCGGCATCCACGCGCCCACCGGCGGCGAGCTGCTCGTCGGCGGCATGCCGCTGGCACAGGTCGGCTTGCAGGCCTGGCGCGGCGCCGTCGGCGTGGTGATGCAGGACGAGCCCTTGTTCTCCGGTTCGATCGCCGAGAACATCAGCTTCTTCGACCTGCGGCCCGACCTGGACTGGGTGATGCACTGCGCGCGCGTGGCGTCGGTGCACGACGACATCGACGCGATGCCGATGGGCTACCACACGCTGATCGGCGACATGGGCTCGAGCCTGTCGGGCGGCCAGCGCCAGCGCATCCTGCTGGCGCGCGCGCTGTACCGCCGGCCGCGGATCCTGCTGCTCGACGAAGCGACGAGCGCGCTGGACGTCGACGGCGAGCGGCTGGTCAACCAGGCGGTGCGCCAGCTGGCGCTGACCCGGATCATCGTCGCCCACCGGCCCGAGACGATCGCGAGCGCGTCGAGGGTGATCGCGCTGCAGGCGGGCCGGGTCGCGCAGGATCTGCGCACCGTGGGCAGCAACGGCTCGGCCGAGGCCGGCACCTAGAATTCCGGTGCGTGTGGGACAGGGTCGGTGACGACTGGATCCCGCCATGCGGAATTTGGAATGGACTACCCGAAGGATTTCGACGTCATCGTCGTCGGCGGCGGCCACGCCGGCACCGAGGCGGCGCTGGCGGCCGCGCGCATGGGCTGCGCGACGCTGCTGCTGACCCACAGCCTCGAGACGCTGGGGCAGATGAGCTGCAACCCGTCGATCGGCGGCATCGGCAAGGGGCATCTGGTCAAGGAGGTCGACGCGCTCGGCGGTGCGATGGCCGCCGCCGCCGACGAGGCCGGCATCCAGTTCCGCATCCTCAACGGCAGCAAGGGTCCGGCCGTGCGTGCGACGCGCGCGCAGGCCGACCGGGTGCTGTACCGCGGCGCGATCCGGCGCCGGCTCGAGAACCAGCCGCGGCTGAGCCTGTTCCAGCAGGCGGTCGACGATGTGATGCTGGAGGGCGGCCGCGTCGCGGGGGTGGTCACGCAACTCGGCATCCGCTTCCGGGCGCGTGCCGTGATCCTGACTGCGGGGACCTTCCTGGATGGCCGGGTGCACGTGGGGTTGCAGCACTACAGCGCCGGGCGCTCGGGCGACCCGTCGGCGGCGACCCTGGCGGCGCGGCTGAGGGAGTTGCGGCTGCCGCAGGGCCGCCTGAAGACGGGCACGCCGCCCAGGCTCGACGGCCGCAGCGTCGATTTCAGCCGCATGGCCGAGCAGCACGGCGATGCCGATCCGGTGCCGGTGTTCAGCTTCATCGGCCATCCGGGCCAGCATCCGCGCCAGCTGCCCTGCTGGATCACCCATACCAACGAGCGCACCCACGCGATCATCCGTTCCGGCTTCGACCGCAGCCCGATGTTCACCGGCGTGATCGAGGGCACTGGGCCGCGCTATTGCCCGAGCATCGAGGACAAAGTCAACCGCTTCGCCGACAAGGCTTCGCACCAGATCTTCCTCGAGCCCGAGGGCTTGGATACGCACGAGATCTACCCGAACGGGATCTCGACCTCGCTGCCCTTCGACATCCAGCTGGCGGCGGTGCGGTCGATGGCCGGGCTGGAGCAGGCCGACATCCTGCGGCCGGGCTATGCGATCGAGTACGACTACTTCGACCCGCGCGCGCTGCGGCCGAGCTTCGAGACGCGGCAGATCCCGGGCCTGTTCTTCGCTGGCCAGATCAACGGCACCACCGGCTACGAGGAAGCGGCAGCGCAAGGCCTGCACGCCGGCATCAACGCGGCGCTGCAGGTGCAGGAGCGCGAACCCTTCGTGCCGCGGCGCGACCAGGCCTACCTGGGGGTGCTGGTCGACGACCTGATCAGCAAGGGGGTGACCGAGCCCTACCGCATGTTCACCAGCCGTGCCGAGTACCGGCTGCAGCTGCGCGAAGACAACGCCGACCTGCGGCTGACCGAGATCGGCCGCAGTCTCGGCCTGGTCGATGATGCCCGCTGGGATGCGTTCAACCGCAAGCGCGACGCGATCGAGGCCGAGCTGCAGCGGCTGCGCACGACCTGGATCCACCCGGGCCGCCTGCCGGCGGCGGATGCCGAGCGGCTGCTGGGCAAGGCACTCGAGCGCGAGTATCGGCTGGCCGACCTGTTGCGCCGGCCCGGCGTAGACCACGACGCGTTGGCGGCGGTGCAGCGCATTGCTTCGCCGGAGCAGCTTGTTTCACGTGAAACGCTGGCCGGTGCGCTCGGCCCCGAACTGGCAGCGGCGGTGATCGAACAAGCGGAGATCGCGGTCAAATACGCGGGCTACATCGACAAGCAGGTCGAAGATGTCCAGCGCGCCGCTCATCTTGCGGCGCTGCCGCTGCCGGCCGACCTGGACTACGCACAGGTCGGTGCACTTTCGTTCGAGGTACGGCAGACGCTGGCCCGCCACCAGCCGCGCACGCTGGGCGAGGCGGCCAGGTTGTCGGGCGTGACGCCGGCGGCGATTTCGCTGCTGCTGGTTCACCTGAAGAAGCGGCGTCTCCCGGTCGCGGCGGGGGCGCCGCTGCCGGGCATCGCGTGACCGATACAGCCTTAACGGACCCACGGTTGCCGCGGCTGCGAGCCGGCCTGCGGCAACTGAGTTTGAGCGCCGACGCGAAGCAGGAGCAGCAACTGCTGGCCTATCTCGACCTGATCATCGCCTGGAACCGATGGATCAACCTGACGGCGGTACGAGACCCGCAGCAGATGGTCGTGGGCCACCTGCTCGACTGCCTGGCCGCGCTGCCGGCCATTGATCGCCGTTGCGGCCGGAACGAGTTGCGGGTGCTCGATGTCGGCAGCGGCGCGGGCCTGCCGGGCGCCGCATGGGCGGTGCTGCGGCCCGAATGGTCGATCACCTGCGTCGATGCGGTGGCCAAGAAGGCCGGCTTCGTTCGGCAGGTGGCGGCTGAACTGGGCTTGCGTCGGCTGCACGCCGAACATGCCCGCGTCGAGGCGTTGCGAGCCGCCCCCTTCGACCTGATCGTCAGCCGCGCCTTTGCCGCCTTGCCCGAGTTCGTCGCGCTCACGGCCGGGCTGCTGGCGGCCGACGGTTGCTGGCTGGCGATGAAGGGGCGGGTGCCGCACCAGGAGATTTCAGCGCTGCCGGCCACGATCGACGTGTTTCACGTGGAACAACTGCAGGTACCGCAACTCGACGCCAGCCGCTGCCTCGTCTGGATGCGGCCTCGGCGCGAGCAGCTCTGAAAGTGGATCGGCGGCAAGCCGTTCCTGGAAACCGTCTGGGTCCGTCGATGCCCGCGCTTCCGGCAGCAGCAGCGTCGACCCGCCGGAGGCCGCGCGCCATCCATCCATTCGCCCGCCCGTCGTCGCCGATGTTCGCCGCACCCCCGCTGCGGCCAAGCCGGTCATCCGGATCGCCGTCGTCAGGAGCGCGCGCCTGGATCCACGGGAGCGCTCAACGGCCTCCTCGTGTCCACGGCAACGATCGTTCTCCGGCCGAATCCTCCAGCCACCGGGGAAGCCTCGACCCGCACCTGCCCGCGGTGAAATCCGTCAAGCTGGCCCGGCCCTGGCCGATGAGGCTGCCGAACTGGGGTACGCTCGCAACACGCGGTCCGCCGCGCCAGCGCGCGCTTGGCTGGATGCGAAAGTGCCGCCTCTCCCTGCCTGACTGCCCTGCACGCGCAGGGTGCGCGCCGGGCCCGCGTTGATGGCCTTCACTCAGCAGCCCGCCGCCGGCGGCGAGACCCCCCATGCCCCGAATCTTCTGCATCGCCAACCAGAAAGGCGGCGTCGGCAAGACGACGACGACCCTGAACCTCGCCGCCGGCCTTGCCCAACTCGGCCAGCGTGTGCTGGTCATCGATCTCGATCCGCAAGGCAATGCCACGATGGGTTCGGGCATCGACAAGCGCTCGCTCGCCCTGTCGGTCTACGACGTGCTGCTCGGATCCGCCGGTATCGCCGAAGCGCGCGTGCGCTGTGCCAGCGGCGGTTTCGACGTGCTCGGCGCCAACCGCGAGTTGGCCGGCGCCGAGATCGAACTGGTCTCGCTCGAGCGGCGCGAGCAGCGCCTGCGCGACGCGGTGTCGGCGGCGGCCGACTACGACTTCGTGCTGATCGACTGCCCGCCGTCCCTGAGCCTGCTCACGCTGAACGGCCTGTGCTGCGCCCAGGGCGTCATCGTGCCGATGCAGTGCGAGTACTTCGCGCTCGAGGGGCTGTCGGACCTGGTCAACACGATCAAGCAGGTGCACGGCAACCTGAACCGCGAGCTGCAGGTCAGCGGCCTGCTGCGGGTGATGTACGACGCGCGCATCACGTTGCAGAACCAGGTCAGCGAGCAACTGAAGGCGCACTTCGGCGACAAGGTCTTCGACACCGTGATTCCGCGCAACGTGCGCCTGGCCGAGGCGCCCAGCTACGGCCAGCCGGGCGTGGTCTTCGACCCGGCGTCGAAGGGCGCGCAGGCCTTCGTCGCCTTCGCGCGCGAGTTGCTGCAACGGGTCGGCGCCACTGGCTCGGCGGCAACATCGGAGCCGAGCCTGCCGCACGTCCCCGGCTGAGAGCGCCCCAGGGCGGGGCTGCGCCCAGCCCGCCCCCCCGTGCGGATCAAGAAACTCGGGCGGCCCGGCGCTTCCTCGAGCCTGAGCAGCATTCCGCCGCGCCCGCTGCGCAACCGGCCGTCATCGGGTCTTTCCCCGTCTGGCGGGCGGAGCCCGGATCGCGACGCTGCGGACCCGGGGGCCCCAATCACGCCGGCCGCGGCGAAGCCGCAGTGGGCGCCGCCGTCAGCGGCTGCCGCCTGTCCGCCGAAATAGGAAGCGCACGCTCACATCCATGCATCGCGTGCAGATATGAGCACTTCGGAATACCGGCCGCAGACCTTGCCGGCGGCGGCCACCCGGCCGGCAGCTACAGCCCGCGCGCCTCGTCGATGCCGAGGTGCACGTTCATCACCTGCACGGCCGATCCGCTGGCGCCTTTGCCGAGGTTGTCCAGACGCGCCACGAGCAGCGCCTGCTCGTCGTTGGCAAACACGAACAGGTCGGCGCGGTTGGTGTCGTTGTCGGCCGTCACGTCGAAGAAGCCGCCCGCCGCCTGCAGCCCTTGCGGGTCGCCCAGCGGCTTCACGGCGACGAAGCGCTCGCCGGCGTAGCGCTGCGCCAACGCGTGCTGCAGCGCCGCGCCGTCGCAGCCGGCGGCGAGCTGGCTGAAGTGCAGCGGCACCGCCACCGCCAGCCCCTTGTAGAAGTTGCCGACCACCGGCAGGAACATCGGCGGCCGCGTCAGCCCCGTGTGCGCCATCATCTCCGGCAGATGCTTGTGCTTCAGCGTCAGCCCGTAGGGCCGCGGCGCCAGCAGCAGCGGATCGCCGCCGTGTTCGTACTGCTCGATCATCTTGCGCCCGCCGCCCGAGTAGCCGGTGATCGACGTGGCCGAAACCGGCAGCGCCGCCGGCACCAGCCCGGCATCGACCAGCGGCCGCAGCAGCAGGATGAAGGCGCTCGCGTGGCAGCCGGGGTTGCTGATGCGCCGTGCGGCGCGGATGCGTTCGCGCTGCCCCGGCGCCAGCTCGGGCATGCCGAACACCCAGTCGGGCGCGGTTCGGTGCGCGGTGCTGGCATCGATCAGGCAGGTGCGCGGATCGTGCACCATCGCCGCGGCCTCGCGCGCCGCATCGTCGGGCAGACACAGGAAGGCCACGTCGGCGGCGTTCAGCAGCCGCGCGCGCTCGCCGGCGTCTTTGCGGCGTGCCGGGTCGATGCTCAGGATCTCGAGATCGTCGCGGCCGGCCAGCATCGCGTGGATCTGCAGCCCGGTGGTGCCTTCCTGGCCGTCGACGTAGACCTTCGGTTTCATGGTTCCCGCGCCCTCCCGCACGCGCGCCGCCAGCATACGGCATGCGCGCCCGGCGGGCGGCCGGCGCGGGGATCGATCGCCGACAATCGGTGCATGGCAACCAAGAAACCCAAGGGCCTGGGCCTCGGCCTCGAGGCGCTGCTCGGCCCGAAGGTCAGCGAGCCGCCGGCCGGGCAGGCACCGGCCACGCTTCGCCTCGCGCAGCTGCAGGCCGGCCGCTACCAGCCGCGCACGCGCATGGACGAGGGTGCGCTGTACGAGCTGGCCGAAAGCATCAAGAGCCAGGGGGTGATGCAGCCGGTGCTGGTGCGCCCGCTGGCCGGTACGGGCCCGGGCGCGGCGCCGGGCTACGAGATCATCGCCGGCGAGCGCCGGGTGCGGGCCGCCAAGCTGGCCGGGCTGGACGAAGTGCCGGTGCTGGTGCGTGAGGTGCCCGACGAGGCCGCCGCGGTGATGGCGCTGATCGAGAACATCCAGCGCGAGGACCTGAATCCGCTCGAAGAGGCGCAGGGCCTGCAGCGCCTGGTCAGCGAGTTCAAGCTGACGCACGAGCAGGCCGCGGCAGCGGTGGGGCGCTCGCGCAGCGCGGCCAGCAACCTGCTGCGGCTGCTGAACCTGGCGGCGCCGGTGCAGCAGATGCTGATGGCCGGCGACCTGGACATGGGCCATGCGCGCGCGCTGCTGCCGCTGGACAACGCGCAGCAGATCCTGTCGGCCAACGAGATCGTCGCGCGCAAGCTGTCGGTGCGCGACGCCGAGAAGCTCGTCGCGCGCGTGCAGACCGGCAACGGCCGCCAGTCGCCGCTGCTGCGCGTCAAGCAGGACAAGCCGCGCGACCTGGTGCGGCTCGAAGAGCGGCTGGCCGACCTGCTGGCTGCGGCGGTCGAGATCCGCGTGCACCGCAAGACGCAGCGCGGCGAGCAGGGCGAGATCGCGATCGCCTTCGGCTCGCTCGACGAGCTGAACGGCCTGCTCGACAAGCTCGGCATCGCTGAGCGCTGACGCCACCGCCCGGGGCACGGGCCATTCCTGGCCCTTCTGCCCGCCGAAGCCGATCGAAACGCGGGCGGCCGGGCGCCCGCGGCGCGGCTTCAGCCGTTGACGATGCGCGCGACCAGTGCCTGCGTGAACGCGGCGGTGCTCGCGCGCCCGCCGAGGTCGCCGGTGCGCACGCCGTCCAGGTTCAGCGTGGCGTCGATCGCCTGGCGCAGCCGCGCCGCCAGGTCGCCGCGCTGCACATGCTCGAGCATCATCGCCGCGGCCAGCAGCAGCGCAGTGGGGTTGGCGAGGCCCTGGCCGGCGATGTCGGGCGCCGAGCCGTGCACCGCTTCGAAGATCGCCGCGTCGGCGCCGATGTTGGCGCCCGGCGCCAGCCCGAGCCCGCCGACCAGGCCGGCGACCAGGTCGGACAGCACATCGCCGAACAGGTTGGTCGTGACCAGCACGTCGAACTGCCAGGGGTCGATCACCAGCTTCATCGCGCAGGCGTCGATGATCACCGTCTCCATCGCGATGCGGCCCTTGTACTTCTGCTCGTGCAGTTGCTCGGCCGTCTCCTTGAAGATGCCGGTCAGCGCCTTCATGATGTTGGCCTTGTGCACGACCGTCACCTTCTTGCGGCCGGTGGCGATCGCGTGTGCGAAGGCGTAGTCCAGGATCCGGCGGCAGCCGGCGCGGGTGTTGATGCCGGTGCCGATCGCGACCGCGTGCGGGTCGTCGTCGATGCGCACGTAGTGCTCGTGGCCGATGTACAGGCCCTCGAGGTTCTCGCGCACGACGACCAGGTCGATCTTGTCGAAGCGCCCGCCGGGCACGATCGTGCGCACCGGGCGCAGGTTGGCGTAGAGCTGGAACTCCTCGCGCAGCCGCACGTTGGACGAGCGGTAGCCGCCGCCCGACGGCGTCTCCAGCGGCCCCTTGAGCGCGAGCCGGGTGCGGCGGATGCTGTCCAGCGCGGCCTGCGGCAGCGGGTCGCCGGCAGCCTGCACCCCGGCCAGCCCGGCCACCTGGTGGTCCCAGTCGAAGGGGGCGCCGAGCGCGTCGAGCACGGCCAGCGCGGCGTCGACGATCTCCGGGCCGATGCCGTCGCCGGGGATCAGGGTGGCAGGAAGACGCTGGCTCATGGCGGACCGACCGGACGCGAACGAAGAAGCACGCAGCCTAGTGCGCACGCATGACGCCAGGCTTGCGCACCGAGCCGCATCCCCAACGCGCGTGGCAGCGCCGAACGTGCACGCAGTGATCTGCGGCACGCTTGTTGGATCCGCGGATGTCCCCATGTCGGCCGTTGGCGGGGCTCGTGCGTTATCTTGGGGCGCATCGGTCGGGCGTGCGTGCGGCCAAGCGGCTTGGCAAATTGGGCCGTCACGCTGGCGCTGATCGGTGCATGGGCGAGGCGGGGTTGCGCGAAGCTGCGCAAAAGGAACCAACGCTGATGCAGCGGAGTCTTCAGACCGGAAAGCTCTGATGGAGCCCGGGCAACAGAGCCGGGACTTCATCACAACTTCCCAGTGCCGCAGGCGGGCGATCGAAGCCCGCGGGCACGGTCCGATCAGGAGGTCCGCATGGACGTGATCAGCCACTACGCCGCGCGCTTCGAACGCACCCGCGAGGAGGAGCTTTCGCTCGAAGACTACCTCGCCGAGTGCAAGCGCAACCCGCTGGCCTATGCCACCGCCGCCGAGCGCATGCTCAAGGCGATCGGCGAGCCCCGCACCATCGACACCCGCAACGACCCGCGCCTGTCGCGCATCTTCGCCAACAAGATCATCAAGGTCTATCCGGCCTTCGCCGAGTTCTACGGCATGGAGGACGCGATCGAGCAGGTCGTGTCCTACTTCCGGCATGCGGCGCAGGGGCTGGAGGAAAAGAAGCAGATCCTGTACCTGCTCGGGCCGGTGGGCGGCGGCAAGAGCAGCATCGCCGAGCGGCTCAAGCAATTGATGCAGGACGTGCCCTTCTACGCGATCAAGGGCTCGCCGGTGAACGAGTCGCCGCTCGGGCTGTTCGATGCCGTCGAAGACGGGCCGATCCTCGAGGGCGAGTACGGCATCGCGCGCCGCTACCTGACCCGCATCCTGAGCCCCTGGGCCGTCAAGCGCCTCGAAGAGTTCGGCGGCGACATCCGCCGCTTCAAGGTCGTCAAGCGTTACCCGTCGATCCTGAAGCAGATCGCCGTGTGCAAGACCGAGCCGGGCGACGAGAACAACCAGGACATCAGCTCGCTGGTCGGCAAGGTCGACATCCGCAGGCTCGAGACCTACGCGCAGGACGACCCCGACGCCTACAGCTACAGCGGCGGGCTGTGCCTGGCCAACCAGGGCCTGCTCGAATTCGTCGAGATGTTCAAGGCGCCGATCAAGGTGCTGCACCCGCTGCTGACGGCGACCCAGGAGGGCAACTTCAAGGGCACCGAGGGCTTCGGCGCGATCCCCTTCGACGGCATCGTGCTCGCGCACAGCAACGAGAGCGAGTGGAAGGCCTTCCGCAACAACAAGAACAACGAGGCTTTTCTCGACCGCGTCTACATCGTCAAGGTGCCCTACTGCCTGCGTGTGTCGGAAGAGATCCACATCTACGAGAAGCTGCTGCGCAACTCGTCGCTGAACCAGGCGATCTGCGCGCCCGGCACGCTGAAGATGATGGCCCAGTTCGCGGTGCTCACGCGCCTGAAGGAGCCCGAGAACTCGAGCCTGTTCAGCAAGATGCTGATCTACGACGGCGAGAACCTGAAGGACACCGACCCGCGCGCCAAGAGCTACCAGGAGTACCGCGACTACGCGGGCGTCGACGAAGGCATGAGCGGCGTGTCCACGCGCTTCGCCTTCAAGATCATCAGCAAGGTGTTCAACTTCGACAGCACGGAAGTCGCCGCCAACCCGGTGCACCTGATGTACGTGCTCGAGCAGCAGATCCAGCGCGAGCAGTTCGCGCCCGAGTTCGAGCAGAAGTACATCGGCTTCATCAAGGAGCAGCTCGCGCCGCGCTACGCCGAGTTCATCGGCAAGGAGATCCAGACCGCGTACCTCGAGAGCTACAGCGAGTACGGCCAGAACATCTTCGACCGCTACGTGACCTACGCCGACTACTGGATCCAGGACCACGAGTACCGCGACACCGACACCGGCGAAGTCTTCGACCGCGGCGCGCTGAACGCCGAGCTCGAGAAGATCGAGAAGCCCGCCGGCATCGCCAACCCGAAGGACTTCCGCAACGAGATCGTCAACTTCGTGCTGCGCGCGCGCGCCAACAACCACGGCAACAACCCGGTGTGGACCAGCTACGAGAAGCTGCGCACGGTGATCGAGAAGAAGATGTTCTCCAACACCGAGGAGCTGCTGCCGGTGATCAGCTTCAACGCCAAGGCCAGCGCCGACGAGGCCAAGAAGCACGAGGACTTCGTCACCCGCATGGTCGCCAAGGGCTACACCGGCAAGCAGGTCCGCCTGCTGTGCGAGTGGTACCTGCGCGTGCGCAAGAGCAGCTGAGCCTTCCCCACCGCAACGCGAGCCACGCCGATGCTGCAGCACATCATCGACCGCCGCCTGTCAGGCCGCAACAAGTCGATCGGCAACCGCGAGCGCTTCCTGCGCCGCTGCAAGGAGCAGGTGCGCGAGGCGGTGCGGCGCGCGGTCGACGGCCGCAGCATCCGCGACGTCGAGCGCGGCGAGGACGTGCGCATCCCGAAGAAGGACCTGAACCAGCCCGTGTTCGGCCACGGCGCGGGCGGCATCCGCGAGACGGTGCACCCGGGCAACCGCGAGTACGTGCGCGGCGACCACATCGAGCGGCCGAAGGGCGGCGGCGCCGGCGGCCCGGGCAAGGGCCAGGCGAGCGATTCCGGCGAAGGCGAGGACGACTTCGTCTTCACGCTCAGCCGCGAAGAGTTCATGCAGGTCTTCTTCGAGGACCTGGCGCTGCCGAACCTGGTGCGCACCCAGCTGAGCGAGACGCCGGAGTGGAAGTACCACCGCGCCGGCTTCACCAGCGACGGCACGCCCAACAACCTGCACGTGCTGCGCTCGATGCGCGGCGCGATCGGCCGGCGCATCGCGATCGGCGCGGCGTCGCGCCACGAGTTGCGCCGCCTGGAGGCAGAGCACGACGAACTGCAGCGCCGGCCCAAGACCGATGCGCAGCGCGCGCGGCTGCAAGAGCTTGCCGCCGCGATCGGCGCGCTGCGCGCGCGGCTGGCGCGCATCCCCTACCTCGACCCGATCGACCTGCGCTACCGCAGCCGCATCCGCGTGCCGGTGCCCACCAGCAAGGCGGTGATGTTCTGCCTGATGGACGTGTCGGGCTCGATGGACGAGGGCCGCAAGGACCTGAGCAAGCGCTTCTTCATCCTGCTGTACCTGTTCCTGACGCGGCACTACGAGAAGATCGAGCTGGTCTTCATCCGCCACCACACGCAGGCGCAGGAGGTCGACGAAGACAGCTTCTTCCACGCGCGCGAGACCGGCGGCACGGTGGTGTCGAGCGCGCTGGTGCTGATGGACGAGATCATCCGCGCGCGCTACTCGCCGGCCGAGTGGAACATCTACGGCGCGCAGGCCAGCGACGGCGACAACTGGCACCACGACAGCGACCGTTGCCGCGAGCTGCTGGCCGAGCGGCTGCTGCCGCAGTGCCGCTACTACGCCTACGTGCAGGTGGCCGAGGAAGAGCAGAACCTGTGGGAGGAGTACGCGCAGCTGCCGCCGGTGTATCCGCACTTCGCGATGCGCAAGGCGACCGACGCCGCGCAGATCTACCCGGTGTTCCGCGACCTGTTCAAGAAGGAAGGCGCGAAAGCGGCCTGACAGCCTGATGAGCGCGCCCGCACCCCGAGCGGCCCTGGCCGCCCCGCTGCCGCCGCCCGCGCGGCCCGCGGCGCCGCTGCCCGGGCCCAGCGACTGGTCCTTCGAGCTGATCGAGCAATACCACGCGGTCATCCGCGCGACCGCCGAGCGCTTCGGCCTGGACACCTACCCGAACCAGCTCGAGATCATCACCGCCGAGCAGATGATGGACGCCTATGCCAGCGTGGGCATGCCCGTCAACTACCGCCACTGGAGCTACGGCAAGGAGTTCATCGCCACCGAGAAGAGCTACCAGCGCGGGCACATGGGGCTGGCCTACGAGATCGTGATCAACTCCAACCCCTGCATCGCCTACCTGATGGAGGAGAACACGATGGCGATGCAGGCGCTGGTGATCGCGCATGCCGCCTACGGCCACAACAGCTTCTTCAAGGGCAACTACCTGTTCCGCATGTGGACCGACGCGTCGACGATCATCGACTACCTGGTCTACGCGAAGCACTACGTCGCCGAATGCGAAGAGCGCCACGGCCTGGACAAGGTCGAGGAGCTGCTCGATTCGTGCCACGCGCTCGCGAACCACGGGGTCGACCGCTACCGCCGGCCGAGCCGCAAGTCGCTGGCGCAGGAGCTGGCCGACCGCAAGGACCGCGAGGCCTACGCGCAGCAGCAGGTCAACGACCTGTGGCGCACGCTGCCGCGCCGCGCCGACAAGGCGGCGGCCGAATCCGGCAGCAAGCGTTTCCCCGAAGAGCCGCAAGAGAACCTGCTGTACTTCATCGAGAAGCACGCGCCGCTGCTCGAGCCGTGGCAGCGCGAGATCGTGCGCATCGTGCGCAAGGTCGCGCAGTACTTCTACCCGCAGCGCCAGACGCAGGTGATGAACGAGGGCTGGGCCACCTTCTGGCACTACAAGCTGCTGAACACGATGTACGACGACGGGTACCTCACCGACGGCGTGATGATCGAGTGGCTGAAGTCGCACACCAACGTGATCTACCAGCCGCCGGTGGGCCACCGCGCGTACAGCGGCCTGAACCCCTACGCGCTCGGCTTCGCGATGTACAGCGACATCCAGCGCATCTGCGAGCACCCGACCGACGAAGACCGCCAGTGGTTCCCCGGGATCGCGGGCACGCCGTGGCTGCCGGCGCTGCACGACGCGATGCGCAACTACAAGGACGAGAGCTTCATCGGCCAGTACCTCAGCCCGAAGCTGATGCGCGAGATGCGGCTGTTCGCGATCGTCGACGACGAGCACGAGGACGCGCTCGAAGTCTCGGCGATCCACGACGAGAGCGGCTACCGGCGCGTGCGCGAGGCGCTCGCGCGCCAGTACGACCTGGGCTCGCGCGAGCCCAACATCCAGGTCTGGAACGTCAACCTGCGCGGCGACCGCAGCCTGACGCTGCGCCACTTCCGCCACAACGGCCGGCCGCTGAACGAGGCCGCGCAGGAAGTGCTCAAGCACGTCGCGCGGCTGTGGGGCTTCGGCGTGCAGCTCGAGAGCGTCGATGCCGTCGGCGACGTGAAGAAGCGCTACCAGACGCCGGCGCCGCCGGCCTGAGTCCGTGGCGCGCGGCCCCGGGGGCTGAGCGGCGGCGGGCGCAGCGGCGGACGATGCCGCGCGCGCAGCGCTCAGCGCCCCTTCAGCAGTTCGTTCACGAAGCGCACCGGGATCGCATAGCTGATCCCCGACGGGAACTGGATCGCCGTCTCCTTGCTGCCCTTGACCAGCACCATGTTGATGATCGCGATCACCCGGCCGCTGTCCACGTCGATCACCGGCCCGCCGCTGTTGCCGGGGTAGGCGGTGGCGTCGAGCTGGTAGATCTCGAAGGCGCCGCGGCGGATCTGGCGCACCGCCTGCGCGTTCAGGCTGCCGGCCGACGGCGCCGGCAGCACGATCCCGGTCACCGACGCGACGATGCCGCGGTGCGTGACCGGCGTGAAGCCGAGCGCCCCGCCGATCGGGAAGCCGATGATCGCCACCGAGCGGCCCTCGGGCACCAGCGCGTCGTCGCCCAGCGCCAGCGTTGGCAGCGGCGCGCCGTCGATGCGCAGCAGCGCCAGGTCGTGCGCGCGGTCCAGGCCGGCCACGACGGCGCGGCGCACCGGCATCGCGTCGCCGCTGGCGGCGGCAGGCGTCAGCACCGCCAGCGTGCTGTTGCTGCCTTCGGCAGGCAGCGGGTCGGGCAGCACGTGGGCGTTGGTGACCACCAGGTTGCCGTCGGCCACGGCGAAGCCGGTGCCGCGAAATCCGAAGCGCGGGCTGTCGGTCGGGTTGAACAGGCCCACCGGCAGCACCGCCGGCTTGGCCGCCGCGATCACCTGCTCGAGCCCGGCGCGCGCCGCCGGCAGGCCGAAGCCCAACGGCAGCCCCGCAGCGGCCTGCAGCAGGCGCCGCCGCTGCAACCCGGCTGCGGCGTGCGCGGTCTCGAGGAACGACAGGCCGCGCGCCGGTTTGTCGGCCCCCGCCGGGGCCGGGCAGGCCTTCGGCTCGGCCTTGGGGACGCCTACCACGCGAAGATCTTGCCCGGGTTCAGGATGTTCTGCGGGTCGAGCGCGTGCTTGATCGCGCGCATCATCGCCACCCCGCCGGTGCCGGCCTCGTCGACCAGGAAGTCCATCTTGTGCAGGCCGATGCCGTGCTCGCCGGTGCAGGTGCCTTCGAGCGCGATCGCGCGCTGCACCATGCGCAGGCTCGCGCCCTCGGCGAGCGCGCGCTGCGCCGCGTCGCCTTCCTTCACCAGATAGGCGAGGTGGAAGTTGCCGTCGCCCACATGGCCGACGATGTAGTACGGCAGCCCGGTGGCTTCGGCGTCGGCGATGCTGGCGTCGATGATCTCGGCCAGCCGCGAGATCGGCACGCAGGTGTCGGTGGTCACGCTGCGGCAGCCGGGGTTGGCCTGCATGCCGGCGAAGTAGGCCTTGTGCCGCGCGGCCCACAGGCGAGTGCGCTCCTCGGGCCTGCTCGCCCATTCGAAGGCCTCGCCGCCCATCTCGGCGGTGATCGCCTGCACCATCTCGGCCTGCTCCTGCACCGACGCCTCGCTGCCGTGGAACTCCATCAGCAGCATCGGGTGCTCGCGCAGGCCCAGCCGGCTCTGCGCGTTGACCGCGCGCACCGCGTTGACGTCGAGCAACTCGCAGCGCGCGATCGGCACGCCCATCTGGATGACGCGGATCGTCGCGTCCACCGCGCCGGCGATCGTCGGGAAGTGGCAGATCGCCGCGCTCACCGCCTCGGGCAGCGGATACAGCTTCAGCGTCACCTCGGTGATCACGCCGAGCGTGCCTTCGCTGCCGACGAACAGGCGCGTCAGGTCGTAGCCGGCCGATGACTTCTTCGCGCGCGTGCCGGTGCGGATCACCTCGCCGGCGGCGGTGACCACGGTGAGCCCGAGCACGTTCTCGCGCATCGTGCCGTAGCGCACCGCGTTCGTGCCGCTGGCGCGCGTGGCCGCCATGCCGCCCAGGCTGGCGTTGGCGCCGGGGTCGATCGGGAAGAACAGCCCCGTGTCCTTGATCTCCTGGTTCAGCTGCTCGCGCGTGACGCCGGCCTGCACCGTGATCGTCAGGTCTTCGGGGTTGACGCCGACGATCCGGGTCATCGCCGACAGGTCGACGCTGATGCCGCCCTGCACCGCGAGCAGGTGCCCTTCGAGCGACGAGCCGGCACCGTAGGGGATCACCGGCACCGCGTGCTCGGCGGCCAGCCGCAGCACCGCGGCGACGTCTTCGGTGCTGTCGCAGAACACCACCGCCTCGGGCGGCGTCACCGGAAAGGGCGACTCGTCGCGCCCGTGCTGCTCGCGCACTGCGGCGGCGGTGCTGCAGCGCTCGCCGAAACGCTGCTGCAACGCGGCCAGCATCGCCGGCGGTACCCGGCGCTGCTCGAAGGTGGGCAAGGCGTGGTCGGGGATGGGTGCGTTCATGGCGGCCTCCGCGGCGCTGCTGCAGCCCGGTCATTCTAGGGAGCCGGTGTCCGATCTCCGCGAATTCATGACGCAACCCCCAAGCTTCTCCAGTGTTGGCCGGCCGGCGCCGGTGCGAACATGGGGCTTCGTTCCAGACCACGCGAGGCCCCGGATGTCCGCCCGCTGCATCATCGCCAACCGAGGCGAATTCATCGATGCGCTGCATGCGCTGCGCCGCGGCCGGGTGATGGTGCGCGTGGGCGACCTCAGCGGCGGCTGCACCCTCGACGGTGCGCCGCTGTACAGCGCACACCGCACGCTGCTGGAGTACCAGCTGGTCGACGAGTACGACAACCCGCAGGGCTTCGCGAGCGTGCGCTACTACCGGCTGAACCAGCGCGGCTACGACTTTGCCGAGCGCGCCTGCGCCGACTGGCGCCGCCGCTCGCTGCTCGAGCGCCTGGCGCTGCGCCTGGCCGGCTGAAGCGCAGCGCCAAGTAGGGGCGGGTGGGCGGCCAGCGCGCGCCCGGCGGTTCGGCGCCGGGGCCATTGGGCGCCGCGCCCATGCGCGGCGCGTGGGTTCCGGCGCGGCGTTGGCAGCCTGCGCTGCGCCGCCGCGGCACAATCGCCGGCATGGGAAAGCGCCTGACCAAGATCGCCACCCGCACCGGCGACGACGGCACCACCGGGCTGGGCAACGGCAGCCGCGTGCCCAAGGATCACCGGCGCATCTGCGCGCTCGGCGACATCGACGAGCTGAACTCATCGCTGGGCGTGCTGCTGGCCGAGCCGCTGCCCGACGACGTGCGCGCACTGCTGCTGCGCATCCAGCACGAGCTGTTCAACCTCGGCGGCGAGCTGTCGATCCCCGGCTACGAGCTGATCAAGGCCGAAACCGTGCAGGGCCTCGACGCGGCGCTGGCGCACTACAACGCGCAGCTGCCGGGGCTGCAGGAATTCATCCTGCCCGGCGGCAGCCGCAGCGCCGCGCTGGCCCACGTCAGCCGCACCATCGCGCGGCGCGCCGAGCGCGCGGTGGTCGCGCTGGCCGCGGCGGAGCCGGTCAACGCCGCGCCGCGCCAGTACCTGAACCGGCTGTCGGACCTGCTGTTCGTGCTCGCGCGGGTGCTCAACCGTGCCAACCTCGACGGCCTGGCCGGCGACGACGTCTACTGGCGCAGCGAGCGCCTGGCGCGCAGCGGCGACTGACCGCGACGCCGGCTGGCCGCGACTGCCCGCGACTGCGCGCGCGTTGCGGCGCGACTGCGGCGGGCGAAGGCTGCCGCCGATCCGCCCTTGCTGCCTTCAGCCGCGCCGCGCCCGGACCGCGTCGCTCAGCGTGCGCAGCACCGCTTCCGATTCTTCCCAGCCCAGGCAGGCGTCGGTGATGCTCTGGCCGTAGGTCAGCCGGGCGGGGTCGTCCTTGCCGGCGCTGAACTTCTGCGCGCCGCCGACCAGGTGGCTTTCGACCATCACGCCGAAGATGCAGCGGTTGCCGGCGGCGAGCTGCGCCCCCACGTCGCGCGCGACTTCGGCCTGGCGCTCGTGCTGCTTGCTGCTGTTGGCGTGGCTGCAGTCGATCATCAGCGCGCAGTCCAGTTTGGCGGCCTCGATCTCCTTGCAGGCCGCGGCCACGTGCGCGGCGTCGAAGTTGGGCTCCTTGCCGCCGCGCAGGATCAGGTGGCAGTCCTTGTTGCCGCGGGTCTCGACGATCGCCACCTGGCCGTTCTTGTGCACCGACAGGAAGTGGTGCGGGCGTGCGGCGGCCTGGATCGCGTCGATCGCGATCCGGACGTTGCCGTCGGTGCCGTTCTTGAAGCCCACCGGCGCGCTCAGGCCCGAGGCCAGCTCGCGGTGCACCTGGCTTTCGGTGGTGCGCGCGCCGATCGCGCCCCAGCTGATCAGGTCGCCGATGTACTGCGGGCTGATCACGTCGAGGAATTCGCTGGCCGCCGGCATGCCCAGGCGGTTGATCTCCACCAGCAGCTGGCGCGCGATGCGCAGGCCTTCGTCGATGCGGTAGCTCTCGTCGAGGTAGGGGTCGTTGATCAGGCCCTTCCAGCCGACGGTGGTGCGCGGCTTCTCGAAGTACACGCGCATCACCACCTCCAGCGTGTCGGCATGGCGCTGGCGCAGCGGCAGCAGCCGGCGCGCGTAGTCCAGCGCCGCGGCCGGGTCGTGGATCGAGCACGGGCCGATGATCACCAGCAGCCGGTCGTCCTTGCGCTGCATGATCTGGCGCACCGTCTGGCGCGTGCGCGTGATCAGCTTCTCCACCGGCGTGCCGCCGATCGGGAAGAAGCGGATCAGGTGCTCGGGCGGCGGCAGCGGCGTGATGTCGCGGATGCGCTGGTCGTCGGTTTCGCTGGTCTTCTCGCTGAGCGCGTGGCGCACGTCGGCGCTGTGGCTTCGGGCTTGCATGTCGGGATCCTCGTGGCTTGCGATGCGGGCACAAAAAAACCGCCGGGGCTGCCGGCGGTTCTTCTGGATCGGGGGCGTCGTTCGGGTCACGCGCACCGCTGGGTCCAGCCGCCGGGTGGGGCCGTAAACCAGCAGCGTGCAAACAAACGGGACGAACGGGGCGCCGTGCGATTCATGGTTGCCAATGGTACACGAGGCTGCGCGCGCCGCTGGCGCGCGAGTCGGGGCAAGACTTCGCTGCCTGAACACGCCCGCTGTCGGGACACTCATCGCCCCAGGCCGCAACCCCGAACGCAGCTGGGCTGATGCTGCGCTTCGAGTCGACGCGGTGGTGCCCCGGTGACGCGAACGGGTCTTCCCGGATCAGTCGGGTTTGCGGTCTGCGGCCGTGCCGTGGCGAACCGGCACTCGCGGCGCGGGAACTCAGCCTCGGCCGACCAGGTTGGCGAGGAAGACGAACAGCGGCACGCCGACCACGTCCGTGAGGACTGTCCCTGCGACCGGGATGATGATGAACGCCTTCTTGGAGAAGACCCCGTACTTCGAGCACAGCGCATCCATCACCACCAGCCCGTTCGGCGTGGCGCCGAGGCCGTGACCGATGAAGCCCGCCGACATCACCGCTGCGTCGTAATTGCGGCCGATCAGCCGAAACATGATGAAGACGGCGACCAGGATCGTGCACACCACCTGCGCGACGAGCAGCAGCGCCAGCGGCAGCGCCAGCTCGTACAGCTCCCACAGCTTCAGCTTCATCATCGCCATCACCAGGAACATCTCCAGCGCCAGGATCGAGATCGTTCCCATCGCCGCATCCGACAGTGCGAACCAGTGCCGGCGCTCGTTGATCGAGTAGAAGACGATCCCCAGGAACAGGCTGAAGATGTGGCCGGGGATCGAGAACCCGGTCACCGCGGTGATCCAGCGCGCGGTCGGCAGCCCGATTGCCAGGATCAGCATCACCGCGACGCCGGCGTGCAGCAGGCTCGCAGCGGTCATCCGATCCTCTGCGGACTGCTCCATCTCGTCCGACAGCGACTTCAGCTGGTCGGCCGCCTCGGTTTCGATCTTCAGCTTCCTGCGCGTGATCAGCCAGTTGCCGACCGGGCCGCCGAGCAGGGAGCCCGCGATCAGGCCGAAGGTCGAAGCCGCCAGGCCGACAGTCAGTGCGTTCGTGACGCCGAAGGATTCGATCACGGGGGCCATCGACGCGGCCATCCCGTGCCCGCCCTGCATCGACGCCTGCCCGGCGATCATCCCGACCAGTGGATTCAGGCCGGTCAGGTACGACATGCCGATGCTGACTGCGTTCTGCACGAAAGCCAGCAGCCAGCACACGAGCATGTACAGCAGCAGGATCCGGCCGCCCTGCTTCAGGATGATCAGACCGGTCGTCAGACCGATCGTCACGAAGAACACGTACATCGCCAGCGTATACAGCGTGTCGTCGTAGTGCAGTTCGAGCAGCCCCAGCTCGTAGACGATCCACATCACGATCGCGAAGCCGAAGCCGCCGACCACCGGGGCCGGGATCGAGTACTGCCAGAGGAAGCGGTAGCGCTTGACCGCCCACTTGCCCAGCAGCAGCAACACCGCTCCCAGCGCGGCGAAGGTGATCATGTCGAGCTTGTAGGTCAGCATCTGCGGGCTCCTAGGGTGCGGGACGGACCGGGCGGGTCGACGCTGGCATGCGCCGCTGCGGCGGCGCCGTGGATCACGCCTTGCCGGTCCGGTCGAAGTAGCCGGCGCGGATCGCCGCGCCGATCAGGTTCACGATGAAGCGCCCGGCGGTCACGCAGGTCAGCATGCTGCCGGTGTCCTTCGACGGCGTGATTTCGACGATGTCCATGCCCACGACGCGGCCCTTTCGCACCAGGCCGTGGATCAGCTGGCGCATCTGCACGAAGCTCAGCCCGCCCGGCGCCGGGCCGGCGACCGCCGGCATCACGGTCGGATCGACGCCGTCCGCATCGATCGACAGGTAGTAGCGGCCGTTGTCCGGGATCCGGTCGAGGATCGCCGGCATGCCGGCGTCGTGGATCTCGTAAGCGGTGATCAGGTGTGCGCCCCAGCGGCGGGCGTCCTCGACGTCGGCGAGGCGGCCACTGCCCTGCATGCGCAGCCCCAACTGGAAGATCTCATGCACGTGGTCCATCTCCGACGCGCGCCGGATCGGGCTGGACAGCCCCTCGCGCACGCCGACGACATCGTCGCGCCAGTCGACGTGCGCGTCGACGTGGATCAACGTGATCGGGCCGTGCTGGTCGTAGGCGCGCAGCATTGGCGTCGTGATGCCGTGGTTGCCGCCGAGGATGATCGGCAGTGCGCCGGCCTGCAGGATCAGGCGCAGCGCCGCGGTCGCGCGCGCGTAGTGCTCGCCGGGCTTGTCCGTGCGGATGTCGGGGAGTACGTCGCCGCAGTCGACGAATCGGATGTCCCGGCGCCCCTGCAGCAGCGGACCGTCGATGTCGAAGTCGTAATGATCGGGATGGCGCACGATGCGGTCGCTCAGGTCGCGCAGGATCAGCGGCGTGTGCGACTGGTCGTCGCTGTAGCCGTGTGCCGAATAGGGCGCGCCGAAGGGCATCCCGAGCACGGCGATGTCGGCCCGCAGGCCGTGCAGGTCGGCGACAGGCTCCGCGTTGAGCAAGGTCCGGTGCGAGACGTGCGGATACAGCAGGCTGTTCGCCAGCGTGTGCGGCGGCGTGGTCAGTGGGTTCGTCATACGCAGTCCTATCGGTGAAAAGGCCGCGGCACCGGGGTGCCCCGGGGCCAGCAGCGGGAGTCCCGCGCGCGGGCGCGTGGTCGGTGATCGCCGCGGATGTTTGGGGAATTCAGCAGCTTTGGCCGACGGGCGCCACGACGACCCGGCTGCGAACAGGGCCGGCATGCCTCGGCCCGCGCGAACTTGGCGATGATCCCGGGTTCCTTCACGAGACTGCCGCAGGCGCTGCCGCCGCGACATCGGCGCCGCGTGGAAGGCGGCCCGATTCGATCGGTGCGGGGATGCCGCAGCGGCGACGGCATCCACCGAATGCCTCGCGAGTTTTCAGGGGCAGCGCGCTGAGTTCGCAACCGCCGCCGGCCGCAGCGCCTTGGTCGTCGGGCTCTCGTCCGGGCCGCTCACGTCGTTGCGGGTGTAGGTGCAGCCGTAGGTCGGGGCCGCCACCGTCGCCGCCGTCAGCACGTCGTCGCCGCCGGGACGCGCGCCGCCGGCTTCCCAGGCGGTCATCGCGTCGAAGGCCTCGACCTGTTCGGCGACGGTGAAGTCGCAGTGGCTGACGCCGCGGATCGCGCGCTGCACCAGCCAGTTGCCGGTGCCCTGCGCGGCGGTGCGGCGCGCGTAGGTCTGTTCCATGCTGAAGGGCACGAACAGGTCGCCGAGCGTGTGGATCGACACCACCGGCACGCGGATGTCGCCGTTGACCTGCGGGATCCAGCGCAGCCCGTCGCTGCGCAGGCGGTTGGCATCGGGCACGGCGCGCAGCTTCTGCGCCGACGCGTTCAGCGCCGCCGACCCCGCCGCGTCGCCGCTGATCGTGTAGGTGTAGGCGGTGGTGTCGAGCACGCTGTGGTTGAGGATGCCGTCGATCGTGCCGTCGCCGCCGAAGGTGCCGTAGGCGGCCGGGAAGCTGCCGCCGATGGCGATGCCCAGGTCGAACATCGGGCGCGGGCCGCCGGTCAGGTTCATCACCACCGACAGGTACTGCAGGCCCCGGGCGGTGGGCACGCTGGGGAAGGTGGTGAACAGCGCCGAGGTGACCTGGTCCTTGATGGTGGGCCACTGCGTGGTCGGCACGTCGGGCACGCCGGCCAGCGCCTGCGCGGTGACCTGCATTGCGGCGAACTCGTTGAACAGCTCGGTGTCGCCGACCACGCCGCACATCGGCACCGCGCCGTTGTAGCGCACCGGGTTGACGGCGTAGAAGAGCGTCTCGGCCTCGACCGCTGCCGCGCTGATGTGGCCGCCCATCGAGTGGCCGATGATGAAGCGCTTCGCCGGGTTGGAAAGCGGGCGGCCGTTGGCCGCGGCGATGCGCGTGAACGCCAGCGCCAGCGCGTTGGTGTCCTCGACGCCGGCACGCACGTCGTAGTAGTTGGCGCTGTAGCTCGACGCCGCCCACGCATAACCCCGCTGGATCAGGTGGCGGCGGATCGACGGCGGGTCGACGGTCAGCGTCTTGCCGGTGCCGCGATAGCCGTGCGCATACATCACGAGCTGGCCGTTCCAGTTGGCCGGCACTTCGATCAGGTAGGCCGCGCCGCCGAGCACCCCGGCCCAGCGGCTGGTCGTGCTCATGTTGACGACATCGCCCGCAGCCGCGGCCATCGGCGCGAAGGTGGTCGCGTTGGGGTCGGCCACCGTGAACACGCGCGCATCCTGCGGGCGCGCTTCTTCCGGCACGAAGTCGTCGCCGCAGGCCGCCAGCAGGCCCGCGCAGGCCGCTGCCAGCACACCATATTTCCAGGCTGAAGTCCCGATCATGTCGTCTCCTGTGTGGGGCCCGGGCCCGCTCGGCCCGGCGCAGGCGAGGATACGGGCGGCGCCGCGGCACGCGGCGCGGGCAAACCCGGGCCGAGGCGGCATCCACGGCGGCCCGTTTGCCGGGCTGCAGCCGTCCGGCAACCGCTGTGGGCGGCGCGGCGGCCAGCCTCAGGCCGACCGCGGCGGGCCGACTGCGCGACGGGCCTGCTGCACCTGCTGCATCAGGCTGCCAGCGCCACCGCACGCCGCGCGAGCACGCCGACCAGGTGGGCGCGATAGGCGGCGCTGGCGTGCAGATCGGTGTTGAGCCCTTCGGCTTCGACGGCCACATCCTCCAGCGCCGTCGGCGCCCACTGCGCGGCCAGCGCCGCCTCGAAGGCGGGCACGCGCAACACGCCGGGCCCGGCACCGGTCACGGCCACGCGCACGCCCGCCGGCCCCTGCGCGACACACACGCCCACCAGCGCGAAGCGCGACGCCGGCTGCGGGAACTTCAGGTAGGCGGCCCGTCGCGGCAGCGGGAACTGCAGCGCGGCGATCAGCTCGCCCGCCTCGAGCGCGGTCTCGAACAGCCCCTTGAAGAAGTCATCGGCGGCGATGCGGCGCCGGTCGGTGTGCACCGTGGCGCCCAGCGCCAGCACCGCCGCCGGCCAGCAGGCGGCCGGGTCGTTCAGCGCCACGCTGCCGCCGATCGTGCCGCGGCTGCGCACGGCAGGGTCGCCGATGCCTTCGGCCAGCGCGGCCAGCGCGGGGCAGGCGCTGCGCACCTCGGGCGAATCGGCGACGACCGCGTGGCGGGTCATCGCGCCGATCGTCAGGTGGTCGGCCGTGCGCGTGATGCCGGCCAGGCCGGCGCGCGCCAGGTCGATCAGCGTGCCGGGCGCGGCCAGGCCCTGCTTCATCGCGGGCAGCAGCGACTGGCCGCCGGCCAGGTAGCGGGCGTCGGCTGCGGCCGCGTGCGTGCGCACCGCGTCGGCGGCGGACGAAGGGCGCTGGTAGTCGAAGGGAGTCATCGCCGCGAGCTCCTCAGGCCACGCCGTGCAGCGCGCGCCACACGCGCTCGGGCAGCAGCGGCATCTGCAGTTGCAGCGCGCGCTCGCCGGCACCGGCGCGGCTGAGCGCATCGACCACCGCGTTGACCACTGCCGGCGTCGCGCCGATCGTGCCCAGCTCGCCCACGCCCTTGACGCCCAGCGGGTTGGTCAGGCAGGGCGTGCCCGGGTCGAGCACCGTGCGGAACGACGCGACGATGCCCGCCCGCGGCAGCGCGTAGTCCATCAGCGAGCCGGTCAGCAGCTGGCCCGATTCGCGGTCGTGCAGCACCTGCTCGCACAGCGCCTGGCCGATGCCCTGCACCGCGCCGCCGTCGAGCTGGCCGACCACGATCGTCGGGTTGATCACGCGGCCGACGTCATTGACCGACGCATAGGCCGCCACCGCCACCGCGCCGGTGTCGGGGTCGATCTCGACTTCGCAGACGTGGCAGGCGTTGGGCCAGCTCGGCGCCTGCACCGCGCTGGTCGCGTCGACGAAGATCTGCGCGCCGGGCTGGCGCGCCGCCAGCTCGAACAAGCCGAGCCGGCGGTCGGTGCCGACGATGTGGAACTCGCCGGCCGCGTATTCGAGGTCGGCCTGCGCCGCCTCGAGCGCGTCGGCGGCCAGGTCGGTGGCCTTGGTCATCGTCCGCTGCGACGCCACGCTGACGGCCGAGCCGCCGACGAAGGCCGAGCGCGAACCGGCGCTGCCGAAGCCGGCGCCGCGGTCGGTGTCGCCCTGCACGATCCGGATCTTGTCGATCGGCACGCCGAACACGTCGACCACCAGTTGCGCGTAGCTGGTCGCGATGCCCTGGCCCATCGCCTGGGTCGCGCTGTAGACCTCGATCCAGCCTTCGCCCGAGACCTGCACCGTCACCCGCTCCTCGAAGGCGTTGCCGCCGGTCCATTCGAGGAAGGTGGCGATGCCGCGGCCGCGCAGCCGGCCGCGCTGCGCCGATTCAGCGGCGCGTGCGTCGAAGCCGGCCCAGTCGGCCAGCTCCAGTGCCGCCGCCTGCACCTTCTCGAACCGGCCGCTGTCGTAGACCTGCCCCATCGGGTTGCGGTAGGGCATCTGCTCGGGGCGGATCAGGTTGCGCCGGCGCAGCTCGGGCCCGTCCAGCCCGAGCCGGCGCGCGGCGGCGTCCATCAGCCGCTCGATCACGTAGATCGCCTCCGGGCGGCCGGCGCCGCGGTAGGCGCCGGTGGGCGTGGTGTGGGTCAGCACTGCCTGCAGCCGCAGGTCGATTACCGGGATGTCGTACACGCTGGTCGCGACCCAGGGCCCGACGAGCAGCTGGATCAGCACGCCGGTGCTGGTGGCGTAGGCGCCGACATTGGCCTGCGAGCGCACGCGCAGCGCGAGCACGCGGCCGCCGCCATCGAGCGCCAGCTCGGCGCGGCTGACCAGGTCGCGGCCGTGGCCGGCGCCGAGGAACTCCTCGCTGCGCTCGGCGGTCCACTTGACCGGCCGCTTCAGCCGGTCGGCGCACCAGGCGACCACGATGTCCTCGGGGTAGGCACCGGTCTTCATGCCGAAGCCGCCGCCGACATCGCCGACCCGCACGCGCAGCTTGTCCAGCGGCCAGCCGAAAACCTCGTTGCACAGCGTGGCGCGCACGCCGCCGGGCATCTGGCTGCTCATGCGCAGGATCACGCGCTCGCCATCCGTGCTGCCGAGCACCGCGCGCGGCTCCAGCGGCGTCGGCGCCAGCCGCTGGTTGACCAGGTCGAGCGCGACCACCTGCGCGGCTCGCGCGAAGGCTTCGTCGGCGGCCGCCGCGTCGCCGTGCCGGGCTTCGGCGGCGACGTTGCCGGGTGCCGCGTCCCACACCAGCGGCGCACCGGCGGCGGTGGCGTCGGCCGCGGCGGCCACCGCCGGCAGCGGCTCGTAGTCGACGAACACCGCGTCGCGCGCCGCGCGGGCCTGGTCGGCCGTCTCGGCCACCACCGCGGCGACGATCTCGCCGACGAAGCGCACGCGCTCGAGCGCGAGTGCAGGGCGCGGCGTCTTCGGGGCCGGCGCGCCGCCGGGGCCCGGGAAGACCGCCTGCGAAGGCACCGGCCGCACGCCGGCGCGCTGCAGCTCGGCGCCGGTGACCACGGCGACCACGCCCGGCAGCGCGCGCACCGCGTCGGCGTCGATCGCGACGATGCGCGCATGCGCGTGCGGCGAGCGCGCGAAGGCCAGGTGCGCCTGCCCGGGCAGCGTGAAATCGTCGGTGAAGCGGCCGGCGCCGGCGACCAGCGCCGGATCCTCGATACGCTGCACCGACCGGCCGCTGCCGAAGCGGGTGGCGATCGACCCGGCGCTCGTCATGCCGCCGTCGGGCTGCGCCGCTTGGGCCGCGTCGCCGGGGCGGTCGGGCGGGTTCACTGGACGACCCTCGGCGCCTCGCGCGGCGTGATTTGCGCTTGGGAACGGCCCGGCGCGATCATGCCGTCCCCCGGGCGGCCGCCTGCCGCACCGCGGCGGCGATGTTCACGTAGCCGGTGCAGCGGCACAGGTTGCCTTCCAGACCCTGCTCGATCTGCGCGGGCGTCGGCTGCGGGTGGCGCTGCAGCAGCGCCACCGCGGCCAGCACCATGCCCGGCGTGCAGTAGCCGCATTGCAGCCCGTGGCAGTCGACGAAGGCCTGCTGCACCGGGTGCAGGCGTCCCGCCTGGGCCAGCCCTTCGATCGTCGTGACCTCGCAGCCGTCGGCCTGCACCGCCAGCACGGTGCAGCTCTTGACCGGCTGGCCGTCGAGCAGCACGGTGCAGGCGCCGCACTGGCTGGTGTCGCAGCCCACGTGGGTGCCGGTCAGGCCGAGCGGCCCGCGCAGCAGCTCGACCAGCAGGCGGTGGGGCTCCACCTCGATCGCGACCGGCCGGCCGTTGAGCGCCAGGTTCACTGCGTGCATGGGTTCGACGGCATAGGGGTGAGGAACGATCGTAGCTCGCACGGCGGCGCGTTGCAGCGCTAAGCTGGCGGCCGGCGAAGAGCCGGATCCGGAAGGAGACAAGCTCATGGACCAGAGCACCGACATGGCGCGCCGCGAGCGCGTGCAGGCGCTGATCGCGCTGGCGGCCGGCCGGGCCGATCCGGCCTTGCGGCCGCAGCTCGAAGCCTTCGCCCGCAGCTGGGCCGGCTACCTCGATGCCGACGACCTGCAGCAGCGCAGCACCGAGGATCTGCTCGGCGCGCTGCTGTCGTGCCGGCAGTTCGGTGCCGAGCGCATGCCCGGGGCGCCGCGGCTGCGGGTGCTCAGCCCGACGCTGGCCGACAACGGCTGGGCTTCGCGCCACACCGTGGTCGAGATCGTCAACGACGACATGCCCTTCCTGGTCGATTCGGCGACGATGGAAGTGCACCGCCAGGGGCTGGGGCTGCACCTGATCGTGCACCCGGTGCTGGTCGCGCAGCGCGACGCGCAGGGCCGGCTGCTGGCGCTGCGCCCGCTGCAGCCGGGCGAGGGCGCGCCCGCCGACGGCATCCGCGAATCGTGGATGCAGCTCGAAGTCGACCGCCTCGTCGATGCGCCCGCGCGCGCCGCGCTCGCTGCCGGGCTGGAGCGGGTGCTCGCCGACGTGCGCGCCGCGGTGCGCGACTGGCAGCCGATGCTGCAGCGGCTGCGCGCCGCGGCCGACGATCTGGGCAGCCCGCCGGCCACGGTGCCGCCGGCGCTGGCGGCCGAGAGCCGGGCCTTCTTGCATTGGCTGGCCGACGACCACTTCACGCTGCTGGGCTGCCGCAGCTACGACCTGCTGCAAGAAGGCGGCGACGACGCGCTGCGGCTGGTGCCGGGCAGCGCGCTGGGCATCCTGCGCGAGGGCGCCGCCGAGCGCTCGGCCACCTTCGCCGCGCTGCCGGCCGAGGCCCGGGCGATGGCGCGCGCGCCGCTGCCGGCGGTGCTGGTGACGCGCTCGAACACCCGCTCCACCGTGCACCGCCCCGGCTACACCGACTACGTGGGCATCAAGCGCTACGACGGCGCCGGCCGGGTGATCGGCGAGACCCGCTTCGTCGGGCTGCTGACTTCCACCGCGTACAGCGCGCGCGTCGGCGAGATCCCGCTGCTGCGCAACAAGGTGGCGGCGGTGATGGCGCGCACCGGCCTGCCCGGCGGCGGCCACCTGGCCAAGACGCTGGAGCACATCCTGGCGACCTATCCGCGCGACGACCTGTTCCAGATCGGCGAGGACGAGCTGCACGACATCGCGCTGGGCATCCTGGCCGCCACCGAGCGCCAGCGGCTGCGCCTGTTCGTGTGGCGCGACCCGTACGCGCGCTTCGTGTCCTGCCTGGTGTACGTGCCGCGCGAGGCCTATTCCACCGAGCTGCGCCACAAGTTCCAGGCGATCCTGGTCGAGGCCTTCGGCGGCAGCCGCGCCGATTCCGAGCTGCAGCTCGGCGACACGATCCTCGCGCGCGTGCACTTCACGGTGCGCATCGAGTCGGGCCCGGTGCGGGCCTTCGACGTGCGCGCGATCGAGGCGGCGCTCGCCGCGGCGGCGCGCCGCTGGGACGACCAGCTGCGCGAAGCGCTCGTCGACGAAGCCGGCGAGGCGCGCGGCCTCGAGCTGTTCAAGCGCTGGGGCGGCGCCTTCCCGCAGGTGTACCGCGAGATCCACGGTGCGCGCGCCGCGGTGCCCGACCTGCTGAAGGTGGCGACGCTGTCGCCCGAAGCGCCGCTCGCGCTGGCGCTGTACCGGCCGCTGGGCGGCCACGCGCGCCAGCTCGGCTTCAAGGTGTACCGGCTCGGGGCTGCCGTGGTGCTGTCGGACAGCCTGCCGATGCTCGAGCACATGGGCGTGCGCGTGATGGGCGAGGACAACTTCCGGCTGCAGCTCGGCGGCGGCGGCTTCGCGTCGATGCACGACTTCAAGCTCGAGGCCGAGCTCGCCGACGGCGCCGATCTGCAACCGCTGGCGCGGCGCTTCGAGGACTGCTTCGCGCAGGTGTTCCGCGGCGAAGCCGAGAACGACGACTTCAACCGGCTGGTGCTGCGCGCCGGCCTGGCGGCGCGCGACATCGTGGTGCTGCGCGCCTACGCCCGGTACTGCAAGCAGATCGGCTTCGCGCTGTCGCAGGCGACGATCGAGGCGACGCTGGCCGCGCACCCGCAGATCGCGCGGATGCTGGTCGGCCTGTTCCGGCTGCGCTTCGACCCCGACGCGCACGACGCCGCCGCGGCTGCGGCGCAGGCCGGCGCGATCGAGCAGGCGCTCGACCAGGTGGCCAACCTCAACGAAGACCGCGTGCTGCGCCAGCTGCTCGGGCTGGTGCAGGCGACGCTGCGCACCAACCACTGGCGCAGCGGCCGCGGCCACTCGGGCGAGGCCGGGCCGCTGCGGCCCTTCCTGAGCCTGAAGTTCGATTGCGCGAAGGTGCCGGGGCTGCCGGCGCCGCGGCCGCTGTACGAGATCTTCGTGTACGCGCCGCGCTTCGAGGGCATCCACCTGCGCGGCGGCAGGGTCGCGCGCGGCGGCCTGCGCTGGAGCGACCGCACCGAGGATTTCCGCACCGAGGTGCTGGGCCTGGTCAAGGCGCAGATGGTCAAGAACACGGTGATCGTGCCGGTGGGCAGCAAGGGCGGCTTCGTGCTCAAGCGCCCGCCGCCCGCCGCCGACCGCGAGGCCTACCTGAAGGAGGGCGTAGCCTGCTACCAGGACTACCTGCGCGGCCTGCTCGACCTGACCGACAACCTGGCCGGCGGCCGGGTGCTGCCGCCGCCGCGCGTGCACCGCCTGGACGGCGACGACCCCTACCTGGTGGTGGCCGCCGACAAGGGCACCGCCAGCTTCTCCGACTACGCCAACGCGGTGTCGGCCGAATACGGCCACTGGCTCGGCGACGCCTTCGCGTCGGGCGGCAGCGTCGGCTACGACCACAAGGGCATGGGCATCACCGCGCGCGGCGCGTGGGAGAGCGTGAAGCGCCACTTCCGCGAGCTGGGGCGCGACACCCAGACGCAGGGCTTCACCGTGGTGGGCATCGGCGACATGTCGGGCGACGTGTTCGGCAACGGCATGCTGCTGTCGCGCCACATCCGGCTGGTGGCGGCCTTCGACCATCGGCACGTCTTCCTCGACCCGGATCCGGACGCGGCCGCCTCCTTCGCCGAGCGCGAGCGGCTGTTCGCGCTGCCGCGCTCGTCGTGGGCCGACTACGACGAGCGCCTGATCTCGGCCGGCGGCGGCGTGTGGGCGCGCACCGAGAAGTCGATCCCGGTGTCGGCGCAGGCGCGCGCGGCGCTGGGCATCGCGTCGGACGCGGCCGAGCTGCGCATGGCGCCCGCCGAGCTGCTGCAGGCGATCCTGCGCGCGCCGGTGGACCTGCTCTACAACGGCGGCATCGGCACCTACGTCAAGGCCGGCAGCGAGAGCCACGCGCAGGTGGGCGACCGCGCCAACGACGCGATCCGCGTCGACGGCGCGCAGCTGCGCTGCCAAGTGGTGGGCGAGGGCGGCAACCTCGGCTGCACCCAGCTCGGCCGCATCGAGGCGGCGCGCGCCGGGGTGCGCCTGAACACCGACGCGATCGACAACTCGGCCGGCGTCGACACCTCCGACCACGAAGTCAACATCAAGATCCTGCTCGGCCTGGCGGTGGCCGACGGCGAGCTGACCGAAAAGCAGCGCAACGCGCTGCTGCCGCAGATGACCGACGAGGTCGCCGCGCTGGTGCTGGCCGACAACTACTTCCAGACCCAGTCGCTGTCGATCGCGCGGCGCGAGGGCGCGGCGCTGCTCGACCAGCAGCAGCGCTTCATCCGCTTCCTCGAGAAGGCCGGCCGGCTCGACCGCGCGGTCGAGTACCTGCCGAGCGACGAGCAGCTGGCCGAGCGGCGCGCGGCGGGCGAAGGCCTGGCCGCGCCCGAGCTGGCGGTGCTGCTGGCCTACGGCAAGATGTGGCTGTCGGACGAGCTGGTCGCCTCCGACCTGCCCGAGGATCCGTGGGTGGCGACGGCGCTGCAGCGCTACTTCCCGGCGCTGCTGCGCGAGCAGTTCGCCGCGTGGATCCCGCGCCACCCGCTGAAGCGCGAGATCATCGCGACGCACGTGCTCAACCGCATGGTCAACCGTGTCGGGCCGACCTTCGTGCACCGGCTGGCCGAGACCAGCGGCGCGAAGCCGGCGCAGATCGTGCGCGCCTACCTCGCGGCGCGCGAAGTCTTCGGCCTGGGGGCGCTGTGGCGGCGCATCGAGGCGCTGGACGCCCGGGTGGACGACGCGCTGCAGGCGGCGATGTTCCTGCGGCTGAAAGACGCGCTGCCGCGCGCGGTGACCTGGTTCGTGCAGCCGCGCCGGCTGGCCGAGCCGATGCACGCGCTGATCGATCGCCTCGTGCCGGCGGTGGCGGCGCTGCGCGGCCGGCTGGAGACGGCCGCGGCCGGCAGCGAGGCGGTCGCGGCCTGGACGGCCGGCGGCGTGCCTGCCGACCTGGCCTGCGCCGTCGAGGCGACGGCGGGCCTGTACGACGCGCTCGACATCGCCGAGATCGCCGAGGCCGGCGGCCAGCCGCTGGCCGACGTGATCGAGCTGCACGGCGGCATCGGCGAGCGCCTGGGCCTGGCCCGGCTGCAACGCCAGATCGACGCGCTGCCCGGCGCCGGCCACTGGGACCACCTGGCGCGGATCGCGCTGGGCGACGACCTCGCGGTGCTGCGGCGCGCGATCACGCAGGACGTGCTCGCGGCGGGCCAGGGCACGGTGGCCGATCGGCTGCAGGCCTGGGAGGCCGGCAACCGCGACGAGCTCGACGCGGCGCAGCGCGCGCTCGCCGAGCTGGGCGAAGCCCCGGCGGTGGACCTGGCGATGCTGTCGGTGGTGATGCGCAAGCTGCGCAACCTGGCCTGACGAGCACACCCAAAGGCCGGGCACGGGCCCGGCCCGCCCGCCGTGCTCGGCCTTCAGCCGGCGGGCCGGGCGCCGCGCTTGCGTGCGAGGAAGGCGCCCATGTGCTGCTGCGGCTCGCCGGTGCGGTAGGCGGCGGCGAAGGCCTCGACGCTGTCGGCCACCGCCTGCGCCGGCGACACCACCTGCCAGTGCTGCAGCAGCGCCTTCTGCTGCCGCACCGCCTGCGGCGGCAGCGCGGCGAGCTGCGCGGCGCGCCGCTGCACCAGATCGTCGAGCCCGCCGGCCGCGCAGCGCTCCTGCACGAAGCCCCAGCTTTCGGCGCGCGCCGCGTCGATCGTTTCGCCGGTCTGCAGCAGCCAGCCGGCGCGCGATTCGCCCAGCAGCCGCGGCAGCAGCGCCGCGTGGATCACCGACGGGATGCCGACCTTGACCTCGGGCATGCCGAAGTGCGCGCCGTCGTCGGCCAGCCGCAGGTCGCAGGCGGCGGCGACTTCGAGCCCGCCGCCCAGGCACCAGCCGGCCAGCCGCGCGATCACCGGCACCGGCACGCGCATCACCGCGTCGCACAGCCCGGCGAGCGCGCCGATGAAATCCTTCGCGCTGGCGGGGTCCAGCGCGGCCATCTCGCCGATGTCGGCGCCGCCGATGAAGGCGCGCTCGCCCGCGCCGCGCAGCACCAGCACGCGCAGCCGCTCGTCGGCGGCCAGGCGCTGCAGCGCGGCGCTGAGCTCGCCGATCGCGGCGCGGCCGAGGATGTTGAGCTTGCCCGCGTCGCGCAGCGTCAGCGTGGCGATGCCGCCGGCGTCGAGGGTGGCGAGCGCGTGGCGTGAATCAAAGATCGGCTGCATGGCGCGGCGGCGGCTGGTTGCCGTGAAGCCCGGGTGCATTCACCCTACCATAGCGGCGGCGAGCGGCGCCTGCCCCAGCACCAGCCGTACGCCCCGAGAGCCTGTGAACAAGTCCCGCACACCCGCTCGGGCGCGCCGGATTCATGCACAGGCTCTGACCCGGAGCCCATCGATGAGCGTGTCCATCCCCGCCGGATTCACCGCGCTGCACCTGCGGCCGAACCCGTACATCGAAGCCTGCGGCCCGCTGTACGGCCGGCTCGACGCCGGGCAGCTGGTGCTCGGCCTGCGCGTCGAGCACCGCCACTGCAACCCCGGCGGCACCTGCCACGGCGGCATGCTGACCACGCTGGCCGACATGCTGCTGGTGCTCGGCGCCACCTTGCAGGCCGGCGACACGCGCTACATGCTGACGGTCAACCTGAACTGCGACTTCATCGGCCCCGCCGCCCATGGCAGCTGGCTCGAGGGGCGGCTGCAGGTGCTGCGCCGCACGCGCAGCCTGGTGTTCTGCCAGGGCGCGATCACTGCCGACGGCGCGCTGGTGCTGCGCCTGAACGGCATCGCCAAGCCCAGCGGCGAGCCCGATCCGTCGTTCTCGCCGGCGCGCCTGATGGGCGGCGCCGCGCAACCCTGACGCAGGCCGCCATGCCCGCTCGCGCGGCCCGCGCGGCCTTTCTTCACCCGCCGACGAGGAGACAAACGTGACCTTCGCCTACTACGACTGGATCGCCCACCACGCCGAAGTGCGCGGCGGCCGCATCGCCCAGATCGACCTGGCCACGCAGCGGCGCTTCACCTATGCGCAGATGGACGAGCGTGTCGCCCGGCTGGCGCAGCACCTGTCGGGCCTCGGCGTGGGCCGGGGCGAGCGCGTCGCGGTGCTCGCCGCCAATTCGACCGACACGCTGGAGACGCAGTTCGCCTGCTTCCGGCTGGGCGCGATCTTCACGCCGCTGAACATCCGCCTGACGGTGCACGAGCTCGCGTTCATCGTGTCCGACGCGGCGCCCGCCGTGCTGGTGCACGACGACGACTTCGCCGACATGGCGGCCGACCTGGGCCGGCGCTGCGGCGTCGCGCATCGGCTCGGCTACGGCGCGGCGTACGAGCAGGCGATCGCCGAAGCCGCGCGCCTGGCGCAGCCGGCGCGCTGCGCGATCGACGAGGTGTGCACGATCATGTACACCTCGGGCACCACCGGCAAGCCCAAGGGCTCGCAGACCACGCACCTGATGAACCTGATCAACGCCGTCAACCTCGGCACCGGCGTGTTCATCTCGCAGCGCTCGGCCCACCTGTGCGTGCTGCCGCTGTTCCACACCGGCGGGCTCAACTGCTACGTGAACCCGGTGTTCCACGCGGGTGGCTGCAACCTCGTGATGCGTGCCTTCGATCCGGGCGAGGCGCTGCGCCTGATCGGCGATGCGGGCGTCGGGCTCACGCACTTCTTCGGGGTGCCGTCGATCTACCAGTTCATGGCGGCGCACGCGGCCTTCGCGCACACCGACTTCTCGCGGCTGCTGATCGCCGGCGTCGGCGGCGCGCCCATGCCGGTGCCGCTGCTGCAGGCCTGGTCGGCGCGCGGCTGCACGCTGGTGCAGGGCTACGGCATGACCGAGACGAGCCCGGCCGTGCTGGTGCTCGACGCCGAGGACGCGGCGCGCAAGGCGGGCTCGGCCGGCCGCCCGGTGCTGCACGGCGAGCTGCGCATCGTCGACGCGGTCGGCCGCGACGTGGCGCGCGGCGACACGGGCGAGCTGTGGGTCCGGGGCCCGAACATCACGCCCGGCTACTGGAAGCGCCCGGAAGCGAACAAGAGCTCGTTCACCGACGGCTGGCTGCACACCGGCGACGCGGCGCGCCAGGACGACGAAGGCTTCTACTACATCGTCGACCGCACCCGCGACATGTACATCTCGGGCGGCGAGAACGTGTATCCGGCCGAAGTCGAGGACGTGCTGTACGGCCTGGCCGCGATCGCCGAAGCCGCGGTGATCGCCGAGCCCGACGCCACCTGGGGCGAGACCGGGCTGGCCGTCGTCGTGACGCGGCCGGGCCACGCGCTGACCGAGGCGCAGGTGATCGCGCATTGCCGCGAGCGCCTGGCGCGCTTCAAGTGCCCGGCGCGGGTGGTGTTCATCGACGCGCTGCCGCGCAACGCCACCGGCAAGGTGCACAAGCCGACGCTGCGCGCCGGCTTTGCCGCCAAGGATTCGGGCTGAGGTCCGCCGGGCCGTCACGCGCAGCAGAACCCGCGTTGCGCATGCCGCAGAGCCTCCGAGCCGGCGGGCTGCCGGAATCGCCGCCATGGACACGCTCCAGCGCCTGACCCAGGGCGCCCCCGTCGCGGCGCTGCTGCTGGGCACGATCCTCGTCGTCGGCCTGCTCGGGCTGTACCGGTACCCGGCGCTGGTCGAGCGCAACCTGCTGCGCCCCTATGGCCTGGCGCAGCGGGGCGACTACGCGACGCTCGCGACCAGCGGCTTCGTGCACGCCGACCTGGCGCACCTGCTGTTCAACGCCTTCACCTTCTGGGCCTTCGGCTTCGACCTCGAGCGCCGGCTGGGCAGCGCGCCCTTCGCGGCGCTGTATGCCGTCGGGCTGCTGGCCGCCGGCATCGCCACCTGGCTGCTGCACCGCCGCCAGCCCGGCTATGCGAGCCTGGGCGCGTCGGGCGCGATCCTGGCGGTTCTGTTCGCCTACATCGTGGTGTTCCCGGGCGCGTCGATCTTCGTGCTGCCGCTGCCGGTGCCGATCCCGGCGCCGCTGTTCGCGCTCGGCTACCTGGCCTACAGCGCCGTGGCCCGGGGCACGCGCCACGGGCGCGTGAACCACGACGCGCACATCGTCGGCGCGCTGGCGGGGCTCGGGTTCATGGCGGTGGCGCAGCCGGGCTCGGTGACGCGGGCGCTGCAGGCCTTCTTCGGGTAGCGGGCGCGCCGGGCATGAAGCGCGCCATCGGCTCGCTCGGGCGCACCCTCCGACGGGGTCAGCCCACTCGGCGCGGCCCATCGTTGACGCGGGAGGCCGGCCGTCCATGAACCCTGCAGCACTCTCGCCGCGCCAGCGGCGCCTGCGCGCGCTCGTGATGCTGCTGGCGCTCGGCTCCTACCTGATGTCGATGTTCCACCGCGTGGCGCCCGCGGCGATCGCGCACGACCTCGCGGCTGCCTTTGGCGCCAACGCGGCTGCGCTCGGCGTGCTGGCGGCGACCTACTTCTACGTGTACACGGTGATGCAGATCCCCACCGGCGTGCTCGCCGACACGCTCGGGCCGCGGCGGATCCTCACGCTGGGCGGCGTCGTGGCCGGCGCCGGCTCGCTGCTGTTCGGCCTGGCGCCGGGTTTCGGGACGGCGCTGGCCGGGCGCACGCTGGTGGGCCTGGGCGTGTCGGTGGCCTTCATCGCGATGCTCAAGCTGATCGCCGTCTGGTACGACGAGAACCGGTTCGCCACGCTGACCGGCACGATGATGTTCCTCGGCAACGTCGGCACGATGACCGCCGGCACGCCGCTGGCGTGGGCGGCGCAGAGCACCGGCTGGCGCGGCGTGTTCGTCGTGATCGGGGTGCTGTCGCTGGCGATCGGCGTGCTGTCGTGGTTCCTCGTCTAGGATCGCCCCGGCGACAAGGGCACGCCGGCCGGCGCCGGGCTCACAGCGGACCGCGGCGCGTGGCGCTTGGCGCTGCGGGCGGTGATGAAGAACCGCCGGACCTGGCCGGGCTTCTTCGTCAACGTCGGCGTCGCCGGCAGCTTCTTCGCCTTTGCCGGGCTGTGGGCGGTGCCCTACTTCATGCAGGTGCACGGCATGACGCGGGCCGTGGCCTCGCATCACCTGACGGTGTACTTCGGCGGCTTCGCGCTGGGTTGCCTGGTGATCGGCCCGCTGTCCGACCGCATCGGCCGGCGCAAGCCGCTGATGGCCGGCGGCGCCGTGCTGCACGCGCTGGGCTGGTGGATCTGGCTCGGCACCGATGCGCTGGCGCCGGCGGCGACCTACGCGCTGTGCCTGGCGATGGGTGCGGTCACGGCCAGCCTGACGCTGACCTGGGCCTGCGCGAAGGAGGTGAACCCGCCGCGCCTGTCGGGCATGGCGACCAGCGTGGTCAACCTCGGCGTGTTCCTCGGGCCTTCGGTGCTGCAGCCGCTGGT
>JAFEFZ010000245.1 GCA_018240325.1 Pseudomonadota bacterium | reverse complement strand
GATGCCCAGTGGCATCGCGAGGATTTGCAACGACGCCAGGGCGGCAAAGGCGCGGTTTTATGTGCTGCATAGCGTGGAACACTGCACTAGCAGCCGGCACCCGTGCGGCGCGCTCAGCCCGCGTGGGTCGCGCCGGCGAAGCTCTGCTCGGCGGCAAACCATTGGAGCACCGGCACCGTGCCGGGCAGCACCGGGCGCACCTGCACCGGCAGCCGCTGCCAAGCCATCGCCTGGCCTTCGCGCATCTGGAACTCGCCGTGCCAGCCGAACACCTTGCAGAAATGCAGGCGCACGCGCGCATGCGCGTAGTCGACGATCGCCTCGCGCCAGCGCCGCACGGCGCCGATCGTGATGCCGAGCTCCTCGTGCAGCTCGCGCGCGAGCGCCTGCTCCACCGATTCGCCCGGTTCGAGCTTGCCGCCGGGAAACTCCCAGAAGCCGGCGTAGACCTTGCCCGCCGGCCGGCTGGTCAGCAGGAAGCGGCCTTCGGCGTCGATCAGCACGCCCACCGCGACGTCCACCGGACGGCGCGGCTCCTGCCCTTCGACGTCCACCGGACGGCGCGGCTCCCGCCCTTCGACGTCCACCGCACGGCGCGGCTCCTGCCCTTCGACGTCCACCGGACGGCACACCTGGGGTTCCTCGTCGTCCACGGGTCCGCGCCCGGCCGTCACGACGCCATCCGCCCGGCGAAGTCGCGGGCGAACTGGTACGCAACCCGGCCCGAGCGCGACCCGCGCTCCAGCGCCCACACCAGACTCTCCTGGTATGCGGCGGCGATGCGCGCCTCGTCCACGCCGAAAGCGCGCAGCCACTGCGCGACGATCGCCAGGTACTCGGCCTGGGTGAACGGGTAGAAGCTGATCCACAGCCCGAAGCGCTCCGACAGCGAGATCTTCTCCTCCACCACCTCGCCCGGGTGCACCTCGCCGTCCTCGGTGTGGCGGTAGCTGAGGTTCTCGCTCATGTACTCGGGCAGCAGGTGGCGGCGGTTGCTGGTCGCGTAGATCAGCACGTTGTCCGACGCCTGCGCGACCGAACCGTCGAGCATCGACTTCAGCGCCTTGTAGCCGGCTTCGCCCTCGTCGAAGCTCAGGTCGTCGCAGAAGACGACGAAGCGCTCGCTCCGCCCGGCCACCAGGTCGACGATGTCGGGCAGGTCGACCAGGTCGGCCTTGTCGACCTCGATCAGCCGCAGGCCCTGCGGCGCGAATTCGTTCAGGCAGGCCTTGATCAGCGAGCTCTTGCCCGTGCCGCGCGCGCCCGTCAGCAGCACGTTGTTGGCGGCGCGGCCGGCGACGAACTGCGCGGTGTTGCGCAGCAGCCGCTGCTTCTGCGGCTCGACTTCGACCAGCGCATCGAGCCGGATCGTCGCTACCTGACGCACCGGCTGCAGCACGCCGGTGCCGCTGCGCTTGCGCCAGCGAAACGCAGTCGAGGCCTGCCAGTCGGGCGCGGCCGCGGGCTGCGGCAGCCATTGCTCGAGCCGCAGCAGCAGCGACTCGGCGCGCGCGACCAGCGATTCCAGGGCTTGCGGATTCATGCCGCGAGTGTATGCAGCGGCCGCATGCGCCCCGGCCGCCGGGCACCGCGAACTGCGGCGCGCTCAGGCGCTGAGCCGCATCAGCGCCAGGTCGAGGTGCTCGGTCGGCAGCCGCTTGAAGCCCGAGCGCGCGTAGCGCTGCAGCCGCCCGACCGTCAGCGCGGTCAGCGCCGAAGCCAGCGCCTGCGCCTCGACCGTCGGCGTCGGCGAGCCGCCGGCCTCGGCCGCGAGGCGCAGGCTCTGGCGCAGCTGCGACTCCACCCGGTCGAAGAACTGGTTCATGCGCACCGTCAGCCGCTCGTTCTCGAACACCAGCGCGTCGCCGACCATCACGCGGGTCATGCCCGGGTTCTTCTCGCCGAACTGCAGCAGCATGCCGACGATCTTGCGCGACTGCTCGCCGCCCGCGGGCTCGCGCTCGGTGATCTGGTTGATCAGCGTGAACACGCTGGCCTCGATGAACTCGATCAGCCCTTCGAACATCTGCGCCTTGCTGGCGAAGTGCCGGTACAGCGCGGCTTCGCTGACTTTCAGTTGTGCAGCCAGCGCGGCGGTGGTGATGCGCTCGGCGCCCGGCTGCTCGAGCATCGAGGCCAGCGTCTGCAGGATCTGCACGCGACGCTCGCCGGGCCGGGGCCGCTTGCGCACGCGCACCGGCGGCGCGGCTGCGGCGCGCTCGGCAGCTTCGGCCGAATCGGCCGAAGCTGCCGGGCCGGATCGATCGACAGGCTCGGCCGCACCGACCACCCCGGCCTGGCCGGCAGACGCCGGCGGCGCGGCCGGAGCACCCGATTCGGCAGCAGCGTCCGTTCCGGCAGTCTCGGCCGCCGCGGCGGCCGGGCCGGGCTGCGCGGGCGCCGCAGCCAGGTCCGCTGCGGCGGCCGCCTCGGCGGGCATCGTGCCCAGCGGCACGAGCGCGGCCGAGGGCTCGAGCGCGACACCGCTGGGCAGGTCGCCGGGGCTGGCAGGCGGGTCGGAAGTCACGGGCGCTCAGGATGCCGGGGGCACGATGGGCCGCTGCGGGCCGGGTCAAGGGCATTCTGGCATAGGGGCCCGCAGCCGCCTCGTGCAGGTAAACACTGACTTCCGGCACGCATGCCGGCAGGCTTCAGCCGAATCGGCGCACCAGTGCGCCGAGCTTGCGCGCCTTCAGGTCGACGTAGGCCGGCCGGCGGCTCAGGCGGCCCATGCCGGCAGCGTGCGACCAGCGCTGCATCCACACCGTGCGCAGGCCGACGCGACGCGCCGCCTTCTGGTGCTGCAGCGTATCCTCGACCAGCACGCAGCGCGCGGCCGGCACGCGCAGCCGGGCAACCAGCCGGCGCAGCATGCGCGCGTCGGGCTTGGGCCGCAGCGCGCCGAACATGCGCATGTCCTCGATGCTGATCAAGCCGTCGAAGCAGCGGCGGATGCCGAGCGCGCCCAGCACCCGCTCGGCATAGGCGCGCGGCGCGTTGGTCAGGATCAGCTTGCGCCCGCGCAGGCGCTGCAGCGCCGCGAGGTCGTGCGCATGGCTGCGCAGCGCCTGCTCCAGCCCGGGCAGCAGGTGGGTGTGGTGCAGGAAGTGCGCCGCATCCACGCCGTGGTGCTTGACCAGGCCCAGCAGCGTCGCGCCGTAGCGCAGCCAGTAGCGGCGGCGCAGCGCGTCCGATTCCGCCTGCGTGAGCTGCAGCTCGCGCTGGATGTACTCGCCGAAGGACACCCGCAGCCGCGGCATCGATGCGGTCGATGCATCGTGCAGCGTGTCGTCCAGGTCGAACAGCCAGACGAGCGGCGCGGCCGGCTTCATCGGGATGGGAACTTCGGGCCGCGCCCGATAATCTGCTGTTGCATTTCGGACGACGACCACACCTGCACATGGATCTTCGGCGCGATCGCCGACGCAGCCTGCGGCGCACTGCGGCCGGGCCGATCGCGGCGCTGCTGCTGTCGGCCGCGGCCGCCGGCTGCACGCTGGCGCCCGGCGCCGGCGACAAAGCGCCTTCGGTGTACCAGCGCGAGCGCTTCCAGCCCGACGAGACCTTCTCGCGCCTGTTCGACGCCGGCGTGGCGGACACCTGCGAAGCAGCGCGCCGGGCCCTGCTCAGCCAGGGCTACCTGATCACCGCGGCGCGCGGCGATGCGGTTTCGGGCAGCAAGCGCTTCCAGCCGGAGAACGAGGTGCACATCGAGATCAGCTTCAACGTGGTGTGCGTGCCCGAAGGCAGCGACGGCACGCTGGCCACCGCCTACGTGTCGGCGCAGCAGGACCGCTACGTGCTGAAGAAGGTGCCCAACAACACCAGCGTCGGCGTCGGGCCCTTCGGCTCGATCTCGGTGCCGCTGTCGTCGAGCGAGGATTCGCTGGTCAAGGTCGGCTCCGAGACGATCCCCGCCGGGCCCTTCTACGACCGCTACTTCGCGCTGGTGCAGCGCCTGCTCGGCGACATGCGCTGACGGCGCCCCCAGGGCCGAGGCGAAGCCCGGCCTGCCGCTGCCGGCGGGCGAGGCACCCGGGGGCGGCCCACCGTTGCCCGAGATCCCGAGCGGCATCGCGGCTGTGCGTCAATGGCTGCGGATCATCGTGCCGTAGGCCTGGTCGGTCAGCACCTCGAGCAGCATCGCGTGCGGCACGCGGCCGTCGATGATGTGCACCGTGTTCACGCCGTTCTTGGCCGCGTCCAGCGCCGAGCCGATCTTGGGCAGCATGCCGCCGCTGATCGTGCCGTCGGCGAACAGCGCGTCGATCTCGCGCGCGCTCAGGTTGGTCAGCAACTGGCCGCCCTGGTCGAGCACGCCCGGCGTGTTGGTCAGCATCATCAGCTTCTCGGCGCGCAGCACCTCGGCGAGCTTGCCGGCCACGACGTCGGCGTTGATGTTGTAGCTCTCGTTGTCGTGGCCGAAGCCCAGCGGGCTGATCACCGGGATGAACTGGTCGTCCTGCAGCGCGCGCACCACCGCCGGGTCGATCGACTCGATCTCGCCGACCAGGCCGACGTCGTGCTCGATGCTCGGGTCCTTGGCGTCGCGCAGCT
Organism: Pseudomonadota bacterium; assembly: GCA_018240325.1. Taxonomy (GTDB): domain Bacteria; phylum Pseudomonadota; class Gammaproteobacteria; order Burkholderiales; family Burkholderiaceae_C; genus Rubrivivax. Next base: position 8,958 of record JAFEFZ010000245.1, on the reverse strand, counting down.
TGAGCTTGCGCGCGCGGATCAGCCCGCCGTCGCGGCCGGTCAGGCCCACCGCCTTGCCGCCGGCGGCGTTGATCAGGCCGACGATGTCCTGCTGCACCTGGCCGGCGAGCACCCACTCGACGACCTCCATCGTCTCGGCGTCGGTCACGCGCATGCCCTGCACGAAGCTGCCCTTCTTGCCCACGCGCGCCAGCGCCTCGTCGATCTGCGGCCCGCCCCCGTGCACCACCACCGGGTTCAGGCCGACCAGCTTGAGCAGCACCACGTCCTCGGCGAAGTCCTGCTGCAGCGCCGGATCGGTCATCGCGTTGCCGCCGTACTTGATGACGATCGTCTTGCCGTGGAACTTGCGGATGTAGGGCAGCGCCTGCGCCAGGATTTCGGCCTTGTCGCGCGGCGAGATCTGGTCGAAGCGAAGCTCGTCGGCGGTGCGGGTCATCGTCGGGCGGCGGCACAGCGGGCCGCGTCGTGGAGGAATTGGGCGCGGATTGTAGGAAAGGCGGCCGCCCCGCGGCGCAGGCCGCGGGCGCGGCGGCCGCCGACCCTTCGGCCCGCTGCGGCCGCCGCGCTGCGCTATGCTGGCCGCGCGATCTGCCCGCGTCCGGCCGGCTGCGCCCGGCGCCCTTGGCCGGGACAGGCCGCGTCGCGGAACCCCGGACGCGCGCGCCGCGTCCAACGCCCGCGGCGCAGGCCGCAGCGATCGGCTCGGCACCGTGTGCCGGCCGCCGCGCCGCCTGCCGCCGCAAAGGAAATCGATGATGAACCCTGCCGATTGCCGACCGACCCGCCGCCGCTTCGTCGGCAGCGGTTGCGCCGCCGTTGCGGCCTGGGCTGCAGGCCCGCTGCGCGCCGCGCCGCTGCCGGCGATGGAGGTCTGGAAGTCGCCGAGCTGCGGCTGCTGCCGGGACTGGATCGCGCTGCTGGAGCGCGACGGCCTGAGCGTGCGCGTGCACGACCAGGGCAACCAGGCCGCGCGCGAGCGTGCGGGCCTGCCGGCGCGCTACGCGTCGTGCCACACCGCGACCATCGGCGGCTACGCGATCGAGGGCCACGTGCCGCTGCGCGAGATCCGCCGGCTGCTGGCCGAGAAGCCGGCCGCGATCGGCCTGGCGGTGGCCGGCATGCCGGTCGGCTCGCCCGGCATGGACGGGCCGGCCTACGGCGGGCGGCTGGACGCCTACGACGTGCTGCTGGTGCTGCGCGACGGCTCCAGCCGCAGTTACGCCCGCTATCGTTGACGCAGCCGCGACCGGAAAGGGATGGCATGGCACGAATCCACCAAGGCCTTGCCGCGTTGATGCTGGCGCTGGCCGCCGGCGGCGCTGCCGCCCAGGCTTTCGAGGGCGAGGTGCAGCGCATCGACAAGGCGCAAGGCAGGATCACGCTGCGTCATGGCGAGCTCAAGCCGCTGGACATGCCGCCGATGACGATGATCTTCCGCGTCGCCGACCCGGCGATGCTCGACAGGGTCGCGGTCGGCGACCGGGTGCGCTTCGACGCCGCCAAGGTCGGCGGCCAGTACACCGTGACCGCGATCGCCAAGGCGCCCTGACGGCGGCGTGTACGCGGCCGCTGCGCACCGTGCACGGCGTAGAGGCGGCGCCCTAGTCGAGCACGGCTGTGCACGGCCGGCGTGCAGTACCCTTCGGACACGAGGCGTGCAGCATCGGGTTTCGCGGTGGCGCGCGCCGTCGGCCAACCAGGAGACAGCATGGTCAAGAAGGTGCACAAGAAGACGCAGCCGGCTTCGGAGTCGAGCGGCTTCGATGCGATCGGCGCGGGGCTGTTCGACAACCAGCTTGCGCAGTCGGTCAAGGAATCGGCGCAGCAGATCTGGCTCGCCGGCATGGGCGCCTTCGCCAAGGCCCAGGAAGGCCGCGCCAAGGTCTTCGAGGCGCTGATGCGCGAAGGCGCGAACCTGCAGCGCCGCACCCAGGCCGCCGCCGAAGAGCGCATCAACGACGTCACCGGGCGCATGAGCGCGATGGCCGGCGACGTGAGCGCGCGCGCCGGCCAGCACTGGGACAAGCTCGAGTCGATCTTCGAGCAGCGCACCGCCAAGGCGCTGAACAAGCTCGGCGTGCCCACCGCCAAGGACATCGACGCCTTGATCAAGCGGGTCGACCAGCTCGCCGCCGCCGTTGCGCAGCTGAGCCCGGCCGCCGCCAAGGCGGCGCCCAAGAAGGCCGCGGCCAGGAAGCGCGCTGCGCCGGCAGACGAGGCGGCTGCGGCCAAGCGCACGCGACGCAAGGCGGGCTGAACATGCCTGCCGACAGCGCGCAGCGCGGCCGTGCGCCGCGGATCGGCCTTGCGTTGGCCGGCGGCGGGCCGCTGGGCGCGATCTACGAGATCGGCGCACTGTGTGCGCTGCAGGATGCGCTGCCGGGCGTCGACTTCAACGCGCTCGACGGCTACGTGGGCGTGTCGGCCGGCGGCTTCCTGGCAGCAGGGCTGGCCAACGGCATGACGCCGCGCCAGTTGTGCAGCGCATTCATCGAGAACGACAGTGCGCGCGAAGACCTGATCCGGCCGCAGAACTTCGTGCGTCCGGCGATGGGCGAATACCTGCGCCGCGCGATCGCGGTGCCCGGCCTGCTGGTGCAGGCGGGCCTGCGCCTGCTGCTGGGGCGGCGCGAGCTGCTGTCGGCCTTCGAGATCGTCGGCCGCGCGCTGCCCACCGGCGTGTTCAGCAACGCGCCGCTCGAGGCGCAGATGCGGCGCGTGTTCGCGGTCGAGGGCCGCACCAACGACTTCCGCAAGCTCCAGCGCAAGCTGGTGCTGGTGGCCACCGACCTGGACAGCGGCGAGGCCGCACCCTTCGGCCAGCCGGGCTGGGACCACGTGCCGATCTCGGTCGCCGCAGCGGCGAGTTCGGCGCTGCCGGGGTTGTTTCCGCCGGTGCCGGTGGACGGCCGCTGGTACGTGGACGGCGCGCTGAAGAAGACGCTGCACGCCAGCGTGCTGCTCGACCGCGGGCTGGACCTGGTGTTGTGCCTGAACCCGCTGGTGCCCTTCGACGCGACCCACTCGCGCCAGCACCGCGTGCTGTCCAGCGGCGAGCCACGCATTCCCAAGCTGGTCGACGGCGGGCTGCCGGTGGTGCTGAGCCAGACCTTCCGCAGCCTGATCCACTCGCGCCTGGAGCTGGGGCTGAAGCGCTACGAGCGCAGCCACCCGCACACCGACATCGTGCTGTTCGAGCCCGACCACCGCGACCCCGAGATGTTCCTGGCCAACACCTTCGGCTACGCGCAACGGCGCTCGCTGGCCGAGCACGCATACCAGAAGACCCGCGCCGACCTGCGCTCGCGCCGCAGCACGCTCGCGGCCACGCTCGAGCGCCACGGCCTGCGGCTGGACGACGCCGTGCTCGACGACCCGCGGCGCACGCTGGTCGGGCGCGGCACGCCGCGGCGCACGCGCGCGGCGCGCGCGCTGAAGCGCCTGGACGAGGTGCTGACCGACCTGGAGCGCGCGCTCGAAGCGCGCGCCGCCTGACCCGTTCGATCCGCGCAGGCGCCGGGGCCGCGGCGACGCCCGGCCTCGGCTGCGCAGCCGCGGCAGCGCCGCCCGCACGCGCGAAGGCCGCCGGCCGCAGCGCCTGCGTACGGCCGCAGGCCGCAGCTCAACCGAGGTAGCGCGCCTGCAGATGCGCCTTGAAGTGCGCCGGGTTCAGCGCCTCGCCGCTGGCGCGCTGCGCCAGCTCGTCGGTGGTCCAGCGGCTGCCCTGCGACCAGATCTGCTCGCGCAACCAGTCGAACACCGGCGCGAAATCGCCGGCGTGGATGCGCGCATCCAGGTCCGGGTGCCGGCGCCGGATCGACGCGAACCACTGCGCGGCGAACATCGCGCCCAGCGTGTAGCAGGGGAAGTAGCCGAACAGCCCCTCGGGCCAGTGCACGTCCTGCAGCGGCCCGTCGCGCCAGTTGCCGCGCGTGTCCAGGCCCAGCAGCTCGGCCATCTTCGCGTCCCACAGCGCCGGGATGTCCTCGGCCTCGATCGCGCCTTCGATCAGCGGCCGCTCGATCTCATAGCGCAGCACGATGTGCGCCGGGTAGGTGACTTCGTCGGCGTCGACACGGATCAAGCCGGGCTGCACGCGCGTCATCAGCCGCTGCAGGTTGGCCGGCTCGAAGGCCGGCTGCGCGCCGAAGGCCTCGGCCAGCAGCGGCGCGAGCCGCGCGATGAAGCCCGGGTGGCTGCCCAACTGCATCTCGAAGGCCAGGCTGCAGCTCTCGTGCACCGCCATCGAGCGCGCCTCGGCCACCGGCTGGCCGAGCCAGGCGCGCGGCAGGTTCTGCTCGTAGCGGCCGTGGCCGGTCTCGTGCACCGTGCCCATCAGGCTGCCGAGGAAATCGTCCTCGCGAAAGCGCGTGGTCATGCGCACGTCCTCGGGCACGCCGCCGCAGAACGGATGGGTGCTGACGTCGAGCCGCCCGGCGTCGAAGTCGAAGCCCAGCAGCCCGATCACGCGCTCGCACAGCCGCCGCTGCGCCGCCAGCGGGAACGGCCCGACCGGCGCGATCACCGTCTGCTGCGCCTGGCGCGCGCGCACGCGCTCGATCAGCCCCGGCAGCCACTGGCGCAGGTCGCCGAACACGCGGTCGACCGTCGCGCAGCGCATGCCCGGCTCGAAGCGGTCCATCAGCGCGTCGTAGCGCGCCAGGCCTTGCTGCTGCGACAGCCGCTCGGCCTCCTCGCGCGCGATCGCCAGCAGCTCGCGAAAGTTGCCGAGGAAGCCGGCCCAGTCGTTGGCCGGGCGCTGCGCGCGCCACGCGTGCTCGCAGCGCGACGCCGCGAGCTGCCGACGCTGCACCAGCGATTCCGGCAGCGCGTTGGCGTGCCGCCAGTCGCGCCGGATCTCGCGCAGGTTCGCGCGCTGCAGGTCGTCCAGCGCCTCCCGTTCGGCACGCTCGATCGCGGCCGCCAGCGCCGGGTCGGTGCGCATGCGGTGCAGCAGCGCGGCCATCTCGGCCAGCGCCGCGGCGCGCGCGGCGCTGCCCTTGGGCGGCATGTTGGCGGCCTGGTCCCAGCCGGCCAGCGCCTGCAGGTGGCCGAGCCGGTGCAGCCGGTCGTAGGTGCGGGTCAGGTCGTCGTAGGCGGGGGTGGCGGGCATCGGCGTGCGCGGGCGCCGGCAGGGCGCGCCGGCGGGGTCGGCTTCGATCGCGCCGATTGTCGGCGACCGCGCAGCGGCGGCTGCGCGCATTCCTGCCGGCTTGCCCGCAGTCAGTAGCTGAAGCGACCGGGAAAGACCCACAGCAGCGCGGCCGTCATGACGACGTAGCGGCCGAACTTGCCGACTGCCATCCAGCCCACGCAGGGCCAGAACGGCAGCTTCAGCCAGCCGGCCACCGCGCACAACGGGTCGCCGACCACCGGCAGGAACGACAGCACGCAGGCCTTCGCGCCGAAGCGGTGCAGCCACTGCAGCGCGCGCGCCTCGGCCGGCTTGCGGTGGCGCACGGCTTCGTAGGCGCGCTCGGCGCCCCAACCCATCCACCAGGTGATCGCGCCGCCGGCCGTGTTGCCCGCGGTGGCCACCAGCACCACCGGCCAGAACAGCTCGGGGTTCAGCTTGACCAGGCCGAAGACCGCAGGCTCCGAGCCCATCGGCAGCAGCGTGGCCGACAGCAGCGAGACCAGGAAGACCGTGCCCAGCCCGTTCTTCGGCAGCGCCAGCCAGCCGATCAGCGCGTGTGCCCAGGCCTCCATCGGCGCCGATTATCGGCAGCGGCCGCGCCGGGGCCCGCCGCTATACTCGCGCTCCCGCCGCCCGCCCCTGTGCACGCCCCCATGCAACTCGGTGCCTTCGTGCTGGCGAATCGCCTGTTCGTCGCCCCGATGGCAGGCGTGACCGACCGGCCCTTCCGCACGCTGTGCCGCCGCCTCGGCGCCGGCCATGCCGTCAGCGAAATGATCAGCGCCCGGCCCGAGCTGCGCGCCACCGCGCAGTCGCTGCGCCGCGCCGACCACCGCGGCGAGGCCGGCCCGGCGGCGGTGCAGATCGCCGGCACCGAGCCGGCCCAGATGGCCGACGCCGCGCGTGCATGCATCGACCGCGGCGCGCAGATCATCGACCTCAACATGGGCTGCCCGGCCAAGAAGGTGTGCAACGCCTGGGCCGGCTCGGCGCTGATGCGCGACGAGCCGCTGGCGCTGGCGATCATCGACGCGGTGGTCGCCGTCTGCGCGCCGCAGCGCGTGCCGGTCACGCTGAAGATGCGCACCGGCTGGTGCGCCGCCGAGCGCAACGCGCTGCGCCTGGCGCGCGCGGCCGAATCGGCCGGCATCGCGCTGGTCGCGGTGCACGGCCGCACGCGCGAGCAGGGCTACAAGGGCGAGGCCGAGTACGACACCGCCGCCGCCGTCAAGGCCGCGCTGCGCATCCCGGTGGCGGTCAACGGCGACATCGATTCGCCGCACAAGGCCGCCCGGGTGCTGCACGCCACCGGCTGCGACGCGCTGATGATCGGCCGCGCCGCGCTCGGCCGGCCGTGGATCTTCGGCGACATCGCGCACTACCTCGAGCACGGCACGCTGCGCGCGGCGCCGGCCACGCTCGACGTGCGCGACTGGCTGCTCGCCCAGCTGCGCGAGCACCACGCGCTGTACGGCGAGGCCGCCGGCGTGCGCAGTGCGCGCAAGCACATCGGCTGGACGCTGCGCGCGCTGCCCGGCGGCGACGCCTGCCGCGCCGCGGTCAATGCGCTGGAATCGGCCGATGCGCAGCTGCGCGCGGTCGCCGCCTACTTCGACGCGCTCGCCGACGCCCACCCGCGGCTGCCGGCGGCCGCCGACGCCGCCAACGACGCGCTGGCGAGGGCCAGCGCATGACCCACAGCAAGCCGATCGAGGACTGCGTGCGCGCCAGCCTCGAACAGTATTTCAAGGACCTGAAGGGCGTCGAGCCGCACGCGGTGCACGACATGGTGCTGCAGGCGGTGGAAAAGCCGATGCTCGAGGTGGTGATGCGCCAGGCCCAGGGCAACCAGAGCAAGGCCGCCGCATGGCTGGGCATCAACCGCAACACGCTGCGGCGCAAGCTGCTGGACCACAAGCTGATCGACTGAACCTGGCCGGCGCCGCGCCGTGCCGGCCGCCTGCCCCGATGCCCGCACCCGGGCCCCATCCGCCATGCCCCAGTTGACCGCCCTGCTGTCCGTGTCCGACAAGACCGGCATCGTCGAATTCGCGCGCGCGCTGCACGCGCTCGGCGTGCGCCTGGTGTCCACCGGCGGCACCGCCGCGCTGCTGGCCGAAGCCGGCCTGCCGGCGGCCGAAGTCGCCGCACTCACCGGATTTCCGGAGATGCTCGACGGCCGCGTCAAGACGCTGCACCCCGCGGTGCACGGCGGCCTGCTGGCACGGCGCGACCTGCCGGCGCACGGGGCGGCGCTCGCCGCACACGGCATCGGCACGATCGACCTGCTCGTGGTCAACCTCTACCCCTTCGAGGCCACCGTCGCCCGGCCCGGCTGCACGCTCGCCGACGCGATCGAGAACATCGACATCGGCGGCCCGGCGATGGTGCGCTCGGGCGCCAAGAACTGGCAGGGCGTCGCCGTGCTGACCGACCCGGCGCAGTACGCCGGCGTGCTCGCCGAGCTGCAGCAGCACGGCCAGGTGGGCGAGGCCACGCGCTTTGCGCTCGCGGTGGCCGCCTTCGACCGCATCAGCAACTACGACGCGGCGATCAGCGACTACCTGTCGTCGCTGCGGCCCGACGGCACCCGCGCCGAATACCCGGGCCAGAGCAACGGCCGCTTCGTCAAGCTGCAGGACCTGCGCTACGGCGAGAACCCGCACCAGAGCGCCGCCTTCTACCGCGACCTGCACCCGGCGCCGGGCTCGCTGGTGAGCGCGCGCCAGCTGCAGGGCAAGGAGCTGTCGTACAACAACCTCGCCGATGCCGACGCCGCCTGGGAATGCGTGAAGTGCTTCGAGCAGCCGGCCTGCGTGATCGTCAAGCACGCGAACCCCTGCGGCGTGGCGGTGGGCGCGACCCTGGTCGAGGCCTACGCGAAGGCCTGGGCCACCGACCCGACATCGGCCTTCGGCGGCATCGTCGCGTTCAACCGGCCGCTGGACGAAGCCACCGCGCGCCGCATCGGCGAGCACAAGCAGTTCGTCGAGGTGCTGATCGCGCCCGCCTTCGACGACGCGGCGCTGGCGCTGCTGGCGCCCAAGGCCAACCTGCGGCTGCTGCAGATCGCGCTCGACGGCGTACAGCGCGAAGGCACGCCGTGGCAGCGCGGCCGCAACGCGCACGACGTCAAGCGCGTCGGCTCGGGGCTGCTGATCCAGAGCGCCGACCACCACGTGCTCGCGCGCGACCGGCTGCGCGTGGTGACCCGGCGCGCACCCACCGACGCGCAGCTCGACGACCTGATGTTCGCGTGGACCGTCGCGCAGTACGTGAAGAGCAACGCGATCGTGTTCTGCGGCGGCGGCGCCACGCTGGGCATCGGCGCCGGGCAGATGAGCCGCATCGACTCGGCGCGGATCGCGTCGATCAAGGCGCGCAACGCCGGGCTCACGCTGACCGGATCGGCGGTCGCCAGCGACGCCTTCTTCCCGTTCCGCGACGGGCTGGACGTGGTCGTCGACGAAGGCGCGGCCTGCGTGATCCAGCCCGGCGGCTCGGTGCGCGACGACGAGGTGATCGCCGCCGCCGACGAACGCGGCATCGCGATGGTGTTCACCGGCGTGCGCCACTTCCGGCATTGATCGGCCCCTTGCCGTGCGGGCCGCAGCGGGCGCCGCCCGCGGCCGCGTGCCGGCCTGGATGCGGCGCTGCTTCGGCCCCGTCGCGGCCGGCCGCGCTGCGGCGCTCGGCTAGTGCAGTGTTCCACTCTGTGCAGCACTTAAGAAAACCGATGGATTTGTCGTCCTGGCTAGGCGCAAACCGCAGCGATGCCCAGTGGCATCGCGAGGATTTGCAACGACGCCAGGGCGGCA
>JAFEFZ010000244.1 GCA_018240325.1 Pseudomonadota bacterium | reverse complement strand
GGTAGCCGCAACGGGCGGCGCCGGCCGCCCCGCCCGCCGCCCGCACGCTGCGCCCGGGGCTGGCGCCCGGGGCCGCCGGCCCGCACGCGCCGCCGTGGCTATGATGCGCGCCCCTCCCGCCGCCCCAGCCGATGCCCGACGCCCCGCCCACCCTGAACGACGCGCAGCTGCGGGCGGTGCATCACCTCGGCGGGCCCTGCCTGGTGCTGGCCGGCGCCGGCTCGGGCAAGACGCGGGTGATCGTGCACAAGATCGCGCGGCTGCTGGGCGACGGCGTCGAGCCGCAGGCGATCGCCGCGATCACCTTCACCAACAAGGCGGCGGCCGAGATGCGCGAGCGTGCGCAGGGCCTGGTGGGCGCGCGCGCGGCGCGGGGGCTGGCGATCAGCACCTTCCATGCGCTCGGGGTGCGCATGCTGCGCAGCGACGGCGCGGCGCTGGGGCTGAAGGACCGCTTCTCGATCCTCGACGCCGACGACGCGCTCGGCGTGCTGCGCGACGTGGGCGGCTGCAGCGACAACGCGCTCGCGCGGCGCTGGCAGTGGACGATCAGCCGCTGGAAGAACCAGGGCTTGAATGCCGAGCAGGCCGCGGCGCAGGCATCGGGCGACGACGAGCGCGTCGCCGCGCGCGTGATGCAGCTCTACGGGCAGCGGCTGGCCGCGTACCAGGCGGTGGATTTCGACGACCTGATCGGCCTGCCGCTCGCGCTGCTGGCGCGCAGCGCCGACGCGCGCAGCAAGTGGCAGCAGCAGTTCCGCCACATCCTGGTCGACGAATACCAGGACACCAACGCGGTGCAGTACGAACTGCTCAAGGCGCTGGTCGCGCACCCCGACGACCGCCGCGCCGGCATGTTCACCGCAGTGGGCGACGACGACCAGAGCATCTACGGCTGGCGCGGCGCGACGCTGGACAACCTGAAGCGCCTGCCGCAGGACTTCCCCAGACTCGCGCTGATCAAGCTCGAGCAGAACTACCGCTCGACCGGCCACATCCTGCGCGCCGCGAACCACGTGATCGCGGCGAACCCGAAGCTGTACGACAAGACGCTGTGGAGCGCGCTCGGCGACGGCGAGCCGGTGCGCGTGCTCGAGTGCGACGGCGAGGAGCACGAGGCCGAGCGCGCGGCGGCGCGCATCCAGGCGCTGCGCGGCCAGGACGCGACGCTGAAGTTCAGCGACTTCGCGGTGCTGTACCGCGCCAACCACCAGGCCCGCGTGTTCGAGCAGAAGCTGCGCGCCGCGCAGATCCCGTACCGCGTGTCGGGCGGCCAGAGCTTCTTCGACCGCGCCGAGATCAAGGACCTGTGCGCCTGGCTGCGCCTGCTGGTCAACAACGACGACGACCCGGCCTTCCTGCGCGCGGTGGCCACGCCCAAGCGCGGCATCGGCAGCACCACGCTGGCCAGGCTCGGCGAATTCGCCGGCCAGTGGAAGACCAGCCTGTTCGAGGCGCTGTTCTCGCCGGCGCTGGGCAGCCTGGTCGGCGCCAAGGCGCTGGCGGCGCTGCACGAATTCGGCCGCGGCGTGAACGAGCTCGAACACCGCGCGCGCCACTGCAGCGGCGCCGAGGCGGCGCGCGCGCTGATGCTCGGCTGGCTGGCCGACATCGGCTGGGAGCAGCACCTGCACGACACCGGCGACGGCGACAAGCTCGCCGCGGCGCGCTGGGGCAACGTGCTCGACTTCGTCGACTGGGTCGCGCGCCGCTGCGGCGGCGAACTCGGCCACGACGGCGGCAGCCTGCGCAGCGAGCCGCAGACCCTGCTGCAGGTGGCGCAGACGATCGGCGTGATCGCGAGCCTGGCCGAGCGCGGCGCCGAGCAGGACGCGGTCGCGCTGTCGACGCTGCACGCGGCCAAGGGGCTGGAGTGGGCGCACGTGGTGCTGGCGGGCGTCAACGAAGGCCTGCTGCCGTTCAAGGCGGACGACGACGGCGCCGATGCGGCCGGCCTGGCGCAGCGCATCGAGGAGGAGCGGCGGCTGATGTACGTGGGCATCACGCGCGCGCGCCGCAGCCTGGTGGTGAGCACGCTGCGCCGGCGCAAGAAGGGCCGCGACACCGTGGCCGGCGTGCCCAGCCGCTTCATCGCCGAGATGAAGCTCGACGAAGGCGGCGCGAAGGAAGACCCGCGCGAGCGGCTCAAGCGGCTGCGCGCCGAGCTCGCGGCACGCGCGCAGCCGGCGCCTGCCGGCGGCTGACGGCGGCTGACGGCCGCGGCGCGCGGCCGGTCCAGCCGGCCTACTTCGGCGGGAAGCTGCCCTGGTACGAGCGCTTCAGCAGGCTCCACAGCGCGCCGCCGGTGAACATGCCGAGCACGTACACGCCGAACAGCAGCAGCGTCACCGGCATCGTCAGGCTGAAGGCGAAGAACTGCACCGTCACCGACTGCAGGTTCTGCAGCTTGAAGGTCAGGACCAGCAGCGTCAGCAGCACGATGATCGCGATGTGCACGTAGCGCATGGGCGGCTTCCTCCAGGTGCGGGGGTCGAGGGCGCGGCAGTATATCGAGCGTGCGGCCGCGTCCCATGGGTGGGGCGCGCGCGCAGCCGGTGCAGCCGGCCGGCGCCCGCGCTAAGCTTGCGGCCGCGGCGGCCGGCGCCGCACCCCGAACCGGAGCCCCCCATGTCGCTGCGCCTGACCCGCCTCCTGCCCGCGCTGGCCGGCGCCGCCTTGCTGGGGGCCGGCTGCTCGACCGCGCCGACGACGGTGGATGCGCAGTGGATCAACCCCGAATTCGCGGGCAAGCCGCCGCTGCGCAGCCTGATGGTGATGGCCGCCGTGCGCGACACCACCAACCGCCGCCTCACCGAAGACCGGCTGGCTGCCGCGCTGGGCGCGCTGGGCGTGCAGGCGCTGCAGTCCTACAGGTTCCTGCCCGAGGACGGGCCCGCCGCCGAGGACCGGCTGCGGCGCGCGGTCGCCGAAGCCAAGGTGTCGCACGTGCTGGTCACGCGCATCATCAACGTCAGCACCCAGGTGAACGTGTCGCCCGGCATGGTGATGGGGCCGGCGTGGGGCCCGGGCTGGGGCTGGGGCGGCGGCTGGGGGCCGGGCTGGGGCGGCTTCGCCGGCTACTACAACACGATGTGGGCGACCACGATCCCGCCTCAGGTCACGACCACGCAAAACGTGCACGCCGACACCCGCGTGTTCGATGCGGCCAGCGCGGTGGTGCTGTGGTCGGCGGCCACCACCACCACCACGGGTTGGGGCACCACGACGCAGCTGATCGACCAGTTCGTGCAGCTCATCGTGGCGACGATGCAGAAGGACGGTGTGATCTGAGCGATCCCGGCGGCCGGCCCTGCGCGACCGGCGCGCTGTCGGGCGCCACCAGCCGGCGGCGCCACAGCATCCAGATCACCGGCACCCCGGCGATGCCGGCCACCACGTGCTTGAGGGTGTGGCCGCTGACCACGCCGGTCAGCTCGAAGATCTGGCGGTCGTACTGCTCGAACACCTTGGCCAGCACGTAGCCGGCGAACACCGCGTAGATCGCGTTGCCGTGGGTGTAGCGCGACGGGTGCAGCAGCGCCAGCTGCAGCAGCACGAACACGGCGAAGGCCTGCAGCACCGCGTAGGGCACGACGTTGCCGTGCCCCCGGTGTTCGGTGTCGATCCAGTACAGCACCGTGCCCGCACCCACCAGCATCATCGGCACCAATGCCAGCAGCCCGGCGCGCACGCTGACCCGGTCGACGAGCTGCGCCGACACCAGCGACATGAAGGCGACGGTCATCGGCAGCCGGTCCCAGAACAGGGTGTCGTTGGTCGGCGCGAGGTGGTAGTAGGCCGAGCCGGCCGCGGTCAGCAGCAGGCCGATGCAGAACACGCCGTAGGGCAGCCGCTCCACCGGCGCCGCGAAGCAGCTGCGCGGCCGCAGCACCGCGACGAGCCCCGCCAGGCCCGCCAGCGCGAAGGCCAGGTTCGACACCACGTCGTCGAAGTTCGCGATGCCGTGCGCCGCATGCTGGTCGGCGAAGTCGTGGTACGCGAGCGGCTGCGGCACTGCCGGCAGGAACAGCGCCAGCGCCGCCGACATCAGCGCGAAGCCGATCAGGAGCAGGTTGCGGATCTTCATGGTGCGGTGCCGGCGGCCGCAGTATCCGCCGCCTGCGCCGGCTGCGCTAGAACGAGCCGAACATCGACCCGAGCACGATCACCGTCACCAGCGCCAGCAACGCGCTGACGATGCCGACCATCACGATGTCGAAGTAGCTTTCCTTGTGCGTGGAGCCGCACACCGCCAGCAGCGTGACCACCGCGCCGTTGTGCGGCAGGCTGTCGAGCGAGCCGGCGCCGATCGCGGCCACGCGGTGCATCAGCGCCGGGTCGATGCCGTAGTCGGCCGCCAGCTGCATGTAGGTCTCGCCCAGCGCGCCCAGCGCGATCGTCAGCCCGCCCGAGGCCGAACCGGTCAGCGCCGACAGCACGTTGGTCGACAGCGCCAGCCCGACCAGCGGGCCGCCCTCGATGCCCAGCACCCAGTCGCTGACCACATCGAAGGCCGGCAGCGCGGCGACCACCGCGCCGAAGCCGACCAGGCTGGCCACGCTGATCACCGGCAGCACCGACGCGTTCAGGCCGGCATCGACGGTGTCGCGCAGCACCGGCAGCCGGCTGCGGTTGATCACGTACAGCACCACGATCGCCGCGCTGAGCGCGACGATCACCGACCACACGCCGCCGACGGCGGCGATCGAGGTTTCGCCCCACTCGGGCGTGGCCAGGAAGCTGGTGTCGACGCGCGGCAGGATGACGGTGGACATCAGCAGGTTGACGACCATCACCACCACCAGCGGCAGCATCGCCACGCCGATGCCCGGCAGCACGGCACTGCGCTGCCCGTGCTCGGCCTCGGCCGGGTCGAAGGACTGCGCGATCGTGGCCAGCTCGCGCACCACCGGGTCGTGCGCGGCGTCTGCGGCGGCATCCGGGGCGGCGCCGCCGAAGCCTTCGCCGGCGCGGCGCGCAGCACGCTCGGCGCGCGCGAGCCACCACAGCCCGAAGGCCAGCATTACCGCCGACGCGATGATCCCCAGCCCCGGCGCAGCGAAGGCGGTGGTGCCGAAGAAGGGCATCGGGATCGCGTTCTGGATCGCCGGGGTGCCCGGCATCGCCGTCATCGTGAAGGTGGTGGTGCCCAGCGCGATCGCCGGCGCCAGCAGCCGGTTCGGGATGCCGGCGCTGCGGAACAGCGCCTGGCCCATCGGCGCGATCACGAACATCGCGACGAACAGGCTGACGCCGCCGTAGGTGACCAGCGCACCGGCCAGCACCACCGCCAGGATCGAGCGGCCGGCACCGAGCTTCTTCGTCATGAACTGCGCGATCGCCGAGACCGAGCCGCTGTCGTCCATCAGCTTGCCGAACAGCGCCCCCAGCAGGAACAGCGGAAAGAACTGCGCGACGAAGCCGGCCGCCGACACCATGAAGGTCTGCGTCCAGTGCGCGAGCAGCGGCGCGCCGGAAAAGGCCGCCGCCACCAGCGCGGCCAGCGGTGCCAGGCCGAGCACGCTCCAGCCGCGATAGGCCAGCCCGACCAGCAGCGCCAGCCCGAGCAGGATGCCGAGCAACCCCATGATCAGCAGGTCTCCAGCATCGCGTCGAGATCCAGCGTCGAGCGCCGGCCCAGGTCGGCGCCGTGGGCTTCGAGGAACAGCGCGGCGCTGCGCCGCCCTTCGTCGCGCAGCCCGGTCAGGAACTGCCACTCGGTGATCAGCTTGGAGCTGGAATCGACCTCGGTCACGCGGTCGGAGGCGATGCGGTGCATGCGCATGCGCGCCCAGCGCGCGCCTTCGGTGTCGCCGCAGTCGGCGACCTTGGTCAGCAGCGCGATCATGCGCAGCTCCTTGACCAGCGGCGAGTTGAACGCCACTTCGTTGAGCCGCTCCATGATCGCCCGCGCCGTCTTCGGCAGCTCGGGGCGCACGATCGGGTTGATCTGCACCAGGATCGTGTCGTTGGCGTCGGTCTCGCGCACCAGCGGCGTGATCGTCGGGTTGCCGACGTAGCCGCCGTCCCAGTAGTGCTCGCCGTCGATCTCCACCGCCTGGAACATCGTCGGCAGGCAGGCCGACGCCAGCATCACGTCGGGCGTGATCTCGGCGTTGCGGAACACCCGGCCGGTGCCGGTGCGCACGTTGGTGGCGGTGATGAACAGCTGCACCGGCGCGGAAGCCAGCTTCGCGAAATCGACCCGCTCGGTCAGCATCCGGTGCAGCGGGTTGAAGCCGAAGGGGTTCAGGTCATACGGCGAGAACATCCGCTGCGTCATCTCGGCGACCATGTACATCGGCGAGTCGCCCAGCGTCCAGCGCCCGCTCATCATCGCCATCGGGCTGCGCGTCACCGGACTCATGCGCCCGGCCTCCGACACTGCCTGCCAGAAGTCGGCGAGCGCCTGGCGTGCACCCTCCACGCCGCCTTGCTGCAAGCCGCTGGCCATCACCACGGCGTTCATCGCGCCGGCCGAGGTGCCGGAGATGCCCTCGATCTTCAGCCAGGGCTCCTCGAGCAGGCGGTCGAGCACGCCCCAGGTGAAGGCGCCGTGCGAGCCGCCGCCCTGCAGGGCCAGGTCAACCGGTACCGTCTTGCGCGATGGGCTGGGCATGAGAAGCTTCCTCGATGTTGCAGTGCAATATGATAGTCGCAGGATCCGATGGTTCCCGGATGTGCGGTCGGCGCCGCCGCCGGGCCCCTTCGCGGCGGCGGCCGACTCTATCCTGCGGCGTCGCCGTCGCCTGCCATGAAGCCGGTGCGCAGCGCGTGCACCCAGTCGTCCATGCCGCGCGCCTGGGCCAGCAGCGCCATCGATTCGTGGTCGTAGGGCACCGCGATCAGCTCGGCCTGCCAGCGGCCGTGCACCCGCTCGACGACCGCATAGCGTGCGTCGGGGCTGCCGTTCTCGACGCGGTGCGGGTGCGGCCGGTCCCACTCGTAGGCCTGCAGGCCGACGCTGCCCGGGTTGACCAGCAGTTGCCCGCTGGCGCTGCGCATGATCCGCGGGTGGTGGGTGTGGCCGCAGGCGACCACCGCCGCGTCGATGCCGGCCAGCCGCTCGGCCAGCTCGGCGTGGGTGGCGGCGCGCAGGCTGCCGTCGGGCAGCACGGTGTCGAGCAGGTAGTCCAGGTCGCTGCGCGGCGTCGCGTGGCACAGGTACAGATCGCGGCTGTAGTGCAGGCTCGGCCGCAGCGCCGCCATCCAGGCCAGCACCTCGGGCGTGAGCTGCGCGTGCGTGAACGCATCCTCGGGGCCGCGGCCGCCGGGGCCGGGTGCGAGCACCTGGCGCTCGTGGTTTCCGGCCAGGTGCTGCCAGTCCTGCCCCATCAGGAACCGGGCGGTCGGCAGCGGCAGCAGCGGGCCCGACAGCGCGTCGCCCAGGTTGACGACCGCGTCGACGCCGCGCCGGTCGAGGTCGCGCACCACCGCCTGCAATGCCGGCAGGTTGCCGTGGATGTCGCTGAGCAGCGCGATGCGCATCGCATCACTCCGCGATCAGCACCTCGGCCTCGATCTCGACCGGGATGTCGAAGGGCAGCCCGGCCATGCCCACCGCGCTGCGCGCATGCGCGCCGGCCTCGGGGCCCCACAGCTCCAGGATCAGGTCGGAAAAGCCGTTGATCACCGCCGGCTGGCGGTTGAAGCCGGGCGCGGAGTTGACCATGCCGAACACCCGCACCCACTGGCGCACGCGGTCGAGGTCGCCGAGCGCGCGTTGCAGGCTGCCCAGGATCGACAGGCCCACGAGGCGCGCCGCCGCATGGCCCTGCGCCTCGTCGAGCTCGCGGCCGAGCTTGCCCAGCGGGCCGGCCGTGGTGCCGTCGGCCGCCTGCGGCCCGTGGCCGGAGATCAGCGCGCGGTTGCCGACCACGTGCACGAAGCGAAACGGCAGCGCCACGCCCGGCGGCGGCTGCAATGCCGGCGGCAGTTGCAGGCCGAGGGCGGCGAGCTTGCGTTCGATCGCGGCCATCCGGCTATCCCGCTGCGGCGGCATGCCGCGGGCACGCCGGCCGCGCCGCGCCGGCGCTCGCTGCCGCGCCAGGGCAGGCTGCCGCCGCAGTCCCGCGTCGCGATGCCGGCCGCGCTGTCATCGCCATGCCCGCCCCGCGCTAGGCCGACCGGCCGAAGGCGCCGCGGATCGGCGATACCGGCTGGTGCACCGCGCGGGCGAGGAAGCCGCCGACCGGGCCTTCGCGCCGGCGCGCCAACAGCTCGTCGGGGTCGAACTCGACGCCGATGGGGTTCTGCGCGAAGCCGGGGCCGGCCATGAAGGCGTTGGCCGCTTCGGCGTCGCCGAAGCATTCGACCTGGAACTCCATCTGGTTGCCGTCGGGGTCGGCGTAGTACATCGACACCGTGATGCCGTGGTGGATGCACCAGTACGGCGCGACGCCCAGCGCCTTCAACTGCGCGTAGTGGTCGAGCAGGTCGTCGAGCGACGCGAAGGTGTAGGCGACGTGGTCGACGCCGACGAGCCCCTCTTTCTCGGTCTGCGTGCCCTGCGGCTGCAGCACGCCGAGGTTGGCGAACGCGAAGCGGTGGTGCTCGTCGTCGTAGGTGAGGAAGGCGAGCGCCGGGTCGCGGTGCTGCACCTTCGCGTCGAACACCTTGCAGTACCAGTCGAGCATCTGCTCGAAACGGCGCGTGCGGTAGACGACGTGCGCGAACTTCGTCGGCCGGATGCGGTTCATGGGTTCGCCCTTCTCCGCCGGGGTGCCGGCCGCAGCCCGAACTGCGGCCGGCCGATGGCGGAATCGAGATTCTGCGCCGCTGCGCGCCGATCGTGCGTGCGGCCACAATCTCCCGCCCGCCCGCCCGCCCGCCCGCCCGCCGCCCGCCGCCCGCCGCCCGCCTGCCGCCCGACCCTGCCGAACTTCGCCATCGATGCCGTTGCCGCCTCTGGCCCTGCTCACCGCCGCGAGCGCCGCACTCACGATCCTGTCCGCCCCCTGGGGATTCGACGCGCCGTGGCTGAACTTCGTGTTCAAGCCGCTGACGACGCTGCTGGTGATCGGCCATGCCTGGCCGCGCGGCAGCGCCGTGCCGGCGCGGCGGCGCTGGGTGCTGGCGGGGCTGGTGCTGTCGCTGGCCGGCGACGTGGCGCTGCTGTGGCCGCAGCAGGGCTTCCTGCCCGGGCTGGTGAGCTTCCTGCTCGCCCACCTGGCGTACCTGTGGGCCTTCACCCGCGGCGGCCCGCGGCTGGCCGCGCGGCCGGCGCCCTTCGCCGGCTATGCGCTGCTCGCGGCGCTGATCCTGTGGCGGCTGTGGCCGGACCTGCCGGCGGCGCTGCGCCTGCCGGTGCTGGCCTACGTGGCTTGCCTGGCGTCGATGGCGGCGCAGGCCGCGGTGGTGGCGCTGCACACCCGCGGCAGCGCCGACGCCGCGCGCGGCCGCGTGCTCGCGGCGGGCGGCGCGCTGTTCCTGGTGTCGGACACGCTGCTGGCGATCAACAAGTTCGCGCTCGCGCTGCCGCTGTCGGGGCTGTGGATCCTGCTGAGCTACTGGCTGGCGCAGTGGTGCATCGCGTCGTGGTTGCCGCGCGAGCGGGCGCTCACATCCCCTTGAACAGCCCGGCGTAGCTGCGGCTGACTTCGAGCCTTTCGGGCCGGCCCTTGACGCTGACGATCTGCCGGCCGCGATCGTCGCGGGCCACGCCGGCGATCGCCTGCACGTTGACCAGCGTCGAGCGGTGGATCTGCCAGAAGCGCTCGGGGTCCAGCGCCTCGACCAGCTCCTTGATCGGCTTGCGGATCAGCGCCTCCATGTCCGCGGTCTGCACCCGGGTGTACTTGTCGTCGCTGATGAAGTACAGCACCGCGTCCACCGCGATCATCCGAATCTCGGGGCCGACGCCGGCCTGGATCCACTTCAGCGGCGGTGCGGCGCGGCCGGGCTCGAGCCGGGCGGCCAGGCGGTGCAGCAACTGCTGCAGCGGCGGCGGCGCCTCGGCCGGCGTGCCGCGCTCGGCCAGCCGGCGCTGCAGCCGCTCGGCGGTGGTGCGCAGCCGCTCGGCCTGCGCCGGCTTGAGCACGTAATCCACCGCGCCCTGCTCGAAGGCCTGCAGCGCGTGCTCGTCGTAGGCGGTGACGAACACGATTTCGGGCAGGCTGGCGTCGTCGGGCCCGGGCAGCTGCACGATCCGGCGTGCGGCCTCCAACCCGGTCAGGCCCGGCATGCGGATGTCGAGGAACACGATGTCGGGCCGATGCTCGTGCGTCAGCGCCACCGCCTCGAGCCCGTTGGCCGCCTCGGCCACGATCTGCAGCGCGGGCCAGGCTTCGGCCAGCCGCGCGCGCAACTGTGCGCGCATCAGCCGCTCGTCGTCGGCGATCAGCGCGCGGGCGGTCGTCGGGTTCGGGTCGGTCATCGCGGCGGCTTCAGGCAGCGCCGGCTTCGTCCAGGCTGCGATAGGGCACGGTGATCGTCGCCACCGTGCCGCCGCCCGGATTCTCGGTGATCGCGAGCGTGCCCCGGGGCCCGTACAGCAGCGCCAGCCGTTCGCGCAGGTTGGCCAGCCCGACGCCGGTGCCGGCCGTGGCCGCCCGGCCGAAGCCCAGGCCGGAGTCGGCCACGCTCACGGCCAGCCGGCCGTGCACGACCAGCGCGCGCACCGTCAGCGCGCCGCCTTCGGCCTTGGGCTCCAGCCCGTGCTTGATCGCGTTCTCGACCAGGCCCTGCAGCATCATCGGCGGGAACTCGGCCGACAGCAGGCCGTCGGCCACGTCGATCGTGGCGTGCAGCCGCTCGTCCATGCGCACCTTCAGGATCTCGAGGTACGGGCGGATCACGTCGAGCTCGCGCCCGAGCGTGCGCGCCGCGCCGGGCCGGGTTTCGCGCAGGCTCGGCATCGTCGCGCGCAGCAGCGCGATCAGGTTCTTCTGCATCGTCGAGGCGCGCGGCGGGTCGGTCTCGATCAGGTGGTCGATCGACGCCAGCGTGTTGAACAGGAAATGCGGCTCGACCTGCGCCTGCATCGCCGCCATCCGCGCCTCGACCACCTGGCGCTTGAGCGTCTCGGCTTCGGCCGTCTCGGTGGCCAGCGCCGCCCGGGCCTCGGCCTGGATGCGCGCCTTGTAGGTGACCTTCAGGATCATCGACGCGACGATCAGCAGCATCGCCAGGTCGATCGGCCACTCGGGCGCGGCCATTTTCGGGCCGAGCGCGATCGCCGTGGCCGGCGCGCCGGCGTCCACGGCTTCGTCGCCGCGCTCGGCGCGGTCTTCGGCGACGGCTTCATCGACGGCTTCGCGCGCCTCCTGCACCGCGGCGTCGATCGCCGCGCGCGCGCGCTTGCTCAGGCCCGAGGGCAGATGCAGATCGACGCGCGTGCCGGCATCACCCGGCGCCGCCGCCGAGGCCGCCGATGCCGGCGCCCCCGAACTGCGGATGCGCACGCCGCGGGCATCGATGTCGATCGACACCCGCTCGCCGGCCGAAGCCGCGCGCCGCTCGTCGATCGTGACCGTGCGCGCCTTCGCGCTGCGCTCGACGGCGCGCCGCGGCAGCAGGTCCTGCAGCAGCGCAGCGGCAACGAGCAGCAGCAGCGCCAGCAGCGTGAAGCGCTTCCAGCTGATGCCGGCCAGCCAGGTGGCGTAGGCGCGCAAACCCGCTGCGGCCGCCGCGCCCACGCGGGCGGGCAGGCTGCCGGCGGCTGCGGGGGGATCTGGAGAAGTGGGCGGGCCCATCGGCGCGGCGGTTGCTGCCAAGGGGCCGATGCTGCCTCAGACCGCGCCGGCGCCGCCAGCGCCGGCCGACACGGTGCAACCCGCCCCGACGGGCTGCCGCTGCCGCCGACGAAGCGTCGGCAGGGGCAGTGAACGCCGCGCCGCCCCGCCTCGCCTGCCCCCTCGGGCATGCGGGCGGCACCCGGACCCAGGCGCGCCTTTCGGGCATGGGCGAAAGCCTCTCAGCCTCTCAGGTCAACAGGATGGCGGCCAGCAGCAGCACCAGCACGGCTGCAGCCGCGCTGAGCAGCAGCCGCAGCCGGGTGGAGTGGCGCCGCTGCTCGGCCAGCAGCCGCTGCACCGGATCGGGCGCCGGCAGGCGGCTGGGGACGGCTTCGACCATCGACGCAGTCCAGCGACGCGCATCGTCGGGCGTCTGGGTCGGGGTGGCGCGGACTTTCATGGCGGCAACGGCATGGCGGCGCATCGGCCGGCGGCCGACGCTTCGCCTGCGGTATCGACACGCGCCGGCGCGGTCTGGAGCCGCACCGCCCGGCCGGCGTGACCGAATGCCGCAGATCGGTCAGCGCCGGATGCCTTCGACCTGCACCAGCAGCCGCACCCGGTCGGCGACGTAGGGCACGCCGAAGCCGGCGCCGAAATCGCTGCGCCGCAGCTCGCCTTCGAAATCACCGCCGCAGACTTCGCGCCGCAGCAGCGGGTGGGTGTAGCAGCCGAAGCGCAGCGCGCGCAGCTCCAGCCCGCGGCTGACGCCGCGCAGCGTCAGCTCGCCGTGCACCGCCGCCACGGCGGCCCCGTCGAAGATCACCCGCGAGGCGACGAAGTACGCCCAGCGGTAGATCTCGACGGCCAGCAGGTCGGGTCCGCGCAGCCGCGCGTCGAAGGCGGGCACGCCGGTATCGACGTCGGCCGGCGGCAGGCGCAGCGACACCGAACCGCGGCGTGCGTCGCGGTCGAGCTCGACGAAGCCGTCGATGCCGGCGAAGCGGCCGCGAATCGTCGAGGTGCCGAAGTGCAGCACCTCGAAGGTCACGAAGCTGTGGTCCGGGTCGAGCAGGTACACCGCCGGCTCGGCATGCACGCTGCCGGCGGCCAGCGCCGCGGCGAGCACGGCAGTGCCGGCGCGCCGCCCAGCCCGGCCGTGCGCCACCGGCCCGGCCGCGTTACTGCCGGATCCCCTCGGCCTGCACCACCAGCCGCACCTCGTCGGGGAAGCCCATCTTCAGGCCCCAGTCCACGCCCCATTGGCTGCGCTTGATCGTGGCCTCGAAGTCGCCGCCGCAGACCTCGCGCTTGAACATCGGGTTCTGGTAGCAGTTGAAGGCGGTGGCCTTCAGCGTGACCGGCTGCGTCTGGCCGCGCAGCGTCAGATGGCCGCTGACCGCGGCCACCTTGTCGCCGTCGAAGACGAACTTGTCGCCGACGAACTTCGCGGTCGGGTACTTGGCGGCGTCGAAGAAGTCGGCGCTTTGCAGGTGCTTGTCGAGCGCGTCGACGCCGGTGTGGACCGACGCGAGGTCGAAGCTGACCTCGACCTTGCCGGTCTTGGCCGCGCGGTCGAGCTGCACCGAGCCTTCCTTCTTCTCGAAGCGGCCGCGGTTGGTCGAGGTGCCGAAGTGGCTGATCTCGTACATCACGAAGGTGTGGGTCGGGTCGAGCGTGTAGGTGGCGACGTCGGCCTGCGCGCTCAGCGCCGCTCCGGCCAAAGCCGCGGCCAGCAGAGTCTTGATCATCATGGGGCTCCCGTATTCAGAATGCGTGCCGCGCGAAGTGTGCCGCATCACCCGCGGCCGCCGGGTTCAGCCGGACTGCCCGCACCATTCGGCGCCGCTGAAGCCGCCCGGCAGCGGCGCGGCCGCCCGCAGCGCCTGCAGCCGCGCGCCCAGCCGCTGCGCGTCGCGCGGCGGCAGCAGCCGGTGGCGGTGCGCGAAATCCAGCGTCACCAGCGCGGCGTCGACCGTCATCGCGTCGCCGGCGGCCAGCGCGACCGCGTCGCCAACCGGCAGGCAGCGAAAGCCCGCCACCTCGCCGTCCTGGTTGTGCGGCTGCACATCGGCCGGCAGCTGCAGATCGAAGGCGTACAGCCATTCGTGCTGCAGGCCTTCGCGGATGTCGCGCTGCAGCCGCAGCACCGGCCCGGCGCGTGCGCCGCCCATCTGCGCGGGCCGCAGGCCGGCTTCTTCCCAGCCTTCGCGCCGCAGCGCGTCGGCCGGGCTCTGGCCGGCGGGCACGCCGCCGCCGATCAGGTTGTCGAACAAGCCCGGGTCGGTGGCCTTGGTGGCCGAGCGCTGCGCGATCCACAGCCGCTCGGGCCGGCCGGCGGCATCGGCGACCCAGCCGGTGCAGTGGGCACCGAGCGTCAGCGTGCCCCAGAAGCGGCAGGCGGCGCGCTCCATCGTCGCCA
This sequence comes from Pseudomonadota bacterium, assembly GCA_018240325.1. Classification (GTDB taxonomy): domain Bacteria; phylum Pseudomonadota; class Gammaproteobacteria; order Burkholderiales; family Burkholderiaceae_C; genus Rubrivivax. The sequence goes on along the minus strand of JAFEFZ010000244.1, from coordinate 10,541 downwards.
GCGGCGCGAGCGTGGCCGGGTCATACAGCGCGAAAGGCTCGTCGCGCCACGCCAGGATCAACCCGGCGGCGCGCAGCGCGGCGTTGGCCTCGGCCAGCATCGCCGACAGCGCCGCCGGGCTGCCTTCGCCGTGCAGCGCCATGCCGTCGAAGCCGAAGCCGGGCGCCGCTTCGCGCAGCGCCGGCAGGTGTGCCCGCGCGACCGAGCCGACGCTGCGGCCGTTGACGACGAAGGGCACGCGCGCCGCCGCATCGCAGGCGCGTGCCGCCGCCAGTGCCGGCCAGGCGCGCGTCACCGGCCGATCCGCTGCGGCTGGCTGCGCGCCTTCAGGCCACGCGGCGCTGCGTGCCGCCGCCGCGCCACTGCGCCATCAGCGCGTCCCACTTGCTGCGCGCCGCCGCCAGGTGGCGCGCCTTCACGTGGCCGTAGCCGCGGATCTCTTCGGGGATGCGCGCGATCTGCGCGGCCAGCGCCAGGTTGCCGGCGTTCAGGCCGCTGAGCAGCTCGTCGATGCAGCGGCGGTATTCGTCGATCAGCGCGCGCTCGGTGCGGCGCTCCTCGCTGCGGCCGAAGAAGTCGAGCGCGCCGCCGCGCAGGCCCTTCAACTTGGCCAGCACGCCGAAGGCCTTGCGCACCCAGGCCTGGTCGTAGCGCTGCTTGATCAGCTCGCCCTGGTCGTTGCGCTTGGCGGTGGCCGGCGGCGCGAGGTGGTGCACGATCTTGTAGTCGCCCTCGAACATCTCGGCGATCCGGCTGGTGAAGGCCGGGTCGGTGTGCAGCCGGGCGACTTCGTACTCGTCCTTGTAGGCCATCAGCTTGAACAGATAGCGCGCCACCGCCTCGGTGAGCGCGGTACCGGCGCCCAGCGGCGCTTCGGCGGCGCGCACCTTGTCGACGAAGGCGCGGTACTGCGCCGCGTAGCCGGCATCCTGGTAGCCGGTCAGGAACTCGACGCGCCGGGCGATGATCTCGTCGAGCGCCGGCTTCTTCACGATCTCGATCACCTGCGCCGCCTGGAACAGCGCCTGCACCGCGGCCAGGTCGTGCGCGCAGCGCCGGCCCCATTCGAAGGCGGCCTTGTTGAGCTCGACCTGCACGCCGTTGAGCTCGATCGCGCGCAGCAGCGATTCGCGCGTGAGCGGGATGCGCCCCTGCTGCCACGCGTAGCCGAGCATCAGCGGGTTGGTGTAGATCGAGTCGCCCAGCATCTGCAGCGCCACCCGCTCGGCGTCGAAGGCGCCGACCAGCGCGTCGCCGACGCCGGCGCGCACCACGGCTTCGCAGTTGCCGCCGGGGAACTGCCAGTTCGCGTTCTTCACGAAGGCCGCGGTCGGCGTGCCGTGGGTGTTGATCGCCACGTAGGTGCGGCCCTGCTGCATCACCGCCAGCGTGGTCTTGCCGGCGGTGACGATGGCCTCGCAGCCGATCACCAGGTCGGCCTGCGCGGTGTCGACCTTGGTGGTGTGGATCGCCTCGGGCCGGTTGGCGATCTGCACGTGGCTCCAGGTGGCGCCGCCCTTCTGCGCCAGGCCGCCGGCGTCCTGCGTGACCACGCCCTTGCCTTCCAGGTGCGCGGCAGTGCCGAGCAGCTGGCCGATCGTGATCACGCCGGTGCCGCCGACGCCGGCCACGACGATGCCCCAGGCGCGCTCGGCATCGGGCAGCCGCGGCTCGGGGATGGCGGGCAGCGCCGACAGGTCGCCCTTCTTCTCGCGCCGGGGCTTCTTCAACTGCCCGCCCTCGACGGTGACGAAGCTCGGGCAGAAGCCCTTCACGCAGGAATAGTCGAGGTTGCAGGTGCTCTGGTTGATGCGGCGCTTGCGGCCGAACTCGGTCTCGACCGGCTCCACGCTCAGGCAGTTGCTCTGCACGCTGCAGTCGCCGCAGCCTTCGCACACCAGCTCGTTGATCACCACGCGCTTGGCCGGCGTGGCCAGCTTGCCGCGCTTGCGGCGGCGGCGCTTCTCGGTGGCGCAGGTCTGGTCGTAGATGATCACCGTGGTGCCGGCGACTTCGCGCAGCTCGCGCTGGATGCGGTCGAGCTCGTCGCGGTGGTGCACGGTCACGCCGGGCTCGAGCGCCACGCCGGTGTACTTTTCGGGCTCGTCGGTCACGATCACCAGCTTCTTGACGCCCTCGGCCGTCAGGCTCTTCTGGATCTGCAGCACGCTGTGGCCCTCGGGCCGCTCGCCCACCTGCTGGCCGCCGGTCATCGCGACCGCGTCGTTGTACAGCAGCTTGTAGGTGATGTTCACGCCGGCGGCGATTGCCTGGCGGATCGCCAGCAGCCCGCTGTGGAAGTAGGTGCCGTCGCCGAGGTTGGCGAAGATGTGCCGCTCGTTCGTGAACGCCGCCTGGCCGACCCAGGGCACGCCTTCGCCGCCCATCTGCGTGAAGGTGCTGGTGCTGCGGTCCATCCACACCGACATGTAGTGGCAGCCGATGCCGGCGACCGCGCGGCTGCCCTCGGGCACGCGCGTGCTGGTGTTGTGCGGGCAGCCGCTGCAGAACCAGGGGATGCGGTCGCCGGTGTCGGTCTTGAGCGCCGTCAGCTGCTGCTCGCGCGCGGCGACGATCGCCAGCCGCGCATCCATGCGCGCGGCGATGTCGTCGGGCACGCCCAGCTTCTTCAGCCGCTTGGCGATCGCCTTGGCGATGATCGCCGGCGTCAGGTCGGCCTTGGCGCGCAGCAGCCAGTTCTCGCTCGGGTTGGGCATGCTCCACTCGCCGCCGGCGGTGTCGCCCTCCGGGTCGTCGAACTTGCCGAGCACGTGCGGGCGCACGTCGGGCCGCCAGTTGTAGAGCTGCTCCTTCAGCTGGTATTCGATGACCTGGCGCTTCTCCTCGACCACCAGGATCTCCTGCAGCCCCTGCGCGAATTCGCGCGTGATCGTCGCCTCCAGCGGCCACACCACGTTGACCTTGTGCAGCCGGATGCCCAGGCGGCGCAGCGCGGCGTCGTCCAGCCCCAGGTCGGCCAGCGCCTGGCGCGTGTCGTTGAAGGCCTTGCCGCTGGCGATGATGCCGAAGCGGTCGTGCGGGCCCTCGACCACGTTGTAGTTGAGCCGGTTGGCGCGCACGTAGGCCAGCGCCGCGTACCACTTGTAGTCGAACAGCCGCGCCTCCTGCTCGAGCGGCGCGTCGGGCCAGCGGATGTGCAGCCCGCCCGGCGGCATCGCGAAGTCCTCGGGCATCACGATGCGCACGCGATCGGGGTCGACCGCCACCGAGGCCGACGACTCCACCACCTCCTGGATCGTCTTCATGCCGGCCCACACGCCCGAGAAGCGGCTGAGCGCGATCGCGTGCAGCCCCATGTCGAGGATGTCCTGCACGCTGCTGGGGAAGAACACCGGCAGCCCGCAGGCCTTGAAGATGTGGTCGCTCTGGTGCGCGGCGGTGCTGCTCTTGCTGACGTGGTCGTCGCCGGCCACCGCGATCACGCCGCCGTGGCGCGCGGTGCCGGCCATGTTGGCGTGCTTGAACACGTCGCCGCTGCGGTCCACCCCCGGGCCCTTGCCGTACCAGATGCCGAACACGCCGTCGTACTTCTGGTGCTGCGGGAACAGGTCGAGCTGCTGCGAGCCCCACACCGCGGTGGCGGCCAGCTCCTCGTTGACGCCGGGCTGGAACACGATGTGGTGCTCGTCCAAGTGCTTGCGGGCGGCCAGCAGCGCCTGGTCGTAGCCGCCCAGCGGGCTGCCGCGGTAGCCGCTGATGAAGCCGCCGGTGTTCAGCCCGGCGCGCGCGTCGCGCTGGCGCTGCAGCATCGGCAGCCGCACCAGCGCCTGCACGCCGCTCATGAAGGCGCGGCCGGCGGCGACGGTGTACTTGTCGTCGAGCGTGTAGCTCTCGAGGGCCTTGCGGACGGACTCGGGCAGCGGGGCATTCATGCGGCGATGACTCCTGGCGGTTGGCGATCGGTGCACAGCGGGTGCGGCAGTTTAGGAGTTGTGCGCGTTGAAGTCTTTTCTTTGTTTGCCGCAGGGTCGATACTCACGGCAACGATCTTGCCCGCATATGCCGATTCGCGAAAGAAAAGCTGCCGCTGCCGGCAAACCAGGGAAAACCCCAAGGCTCGCACCCGAGCCCGCCGACGACGCCCACGGCGCCGGCCTGGACCGCTACGACATCGCGATCCTGGGCGAGCTGCAGCGCGACGCCCGCCTGAGCAACGCCGAGCTGGCCGCGCGCATCGGCCTGTCGGCGGCGCCCACCTGGCGGCGCGTGAAGTGGCTCGAGCAGCAGGGCTACATCACCGGCTACCGCGCCGAGATCGACCGGCGCCGAATCGGGCTGGGCGTGCTCGCCTTCGTGCGCGTGGACGCCGAACGCAACAACGCCGAGGCCACGCGCGCGCTCGAGGACGCGATCCGCGCGCTGCCCGAAGTGGTGGCCTGCCACTACATCAGCGGCGCCGGCACCTTCGAGCTGCAGGTGATGTGCACCGACCTCGACGCCTATTCGCGCTGGGCGCGCGACACGCTGTTCAAGCTGCCCAACTTCAAGGATCTGCAGACCAGCTTCTCGCTGGGCGAAGTCAAGGCGGGTGCGGCGCTGCCGCTGGGGCATTTGTCGCCCCACGCGTAGGTGCCGCAGCGCGAGGCCCGGCGCCTGGCCGCCGCCGGCCCGCGAAGCCGGCGGCTGGGCGATCCCGGCCGCGCGCGCGCACGCACCGGACGCGAAGGCGGTCGCGATCACAATGGGCCGGATGCGGCGGACGATGCTCGACCAGCGGCCCCGGCGGGCGCGTGACGCGCGCCCGCCCCGCCGGACCCGGCCGCGTGCCCGCCGGCAGGCCGGTGGCCGATGCCGCGCCGGCAGCGGCAACGGCGCCGGCAGATGAGGCCCGAACGCAAGCGCCTGGCGGGGGCGCTGGCGCTGTCGCTGCTGGTCCACGCGCTGCTGGCGAGCCTGACCTTCGGCGGCAACGGCATCGGCCTGCCGGGCTTCGGCCTGCCCTGGCAGCAACGGCGCATCGAGGCGCCCGAGCTGCAGGTGGTACTCACGCCGCCGCCGCCCGCGGCCGAGCAGCCGCCGGGGGTGCCATCCGCCGAGCCGGGATCGGCGGTGCCGGTATCGACCGACTCGGCATCGGCCCGGCCGACAGGGACCGAGCCGGCAGCAGCCGAGCCGACAGGTGCCGAGCCGGCGTCGGCGGGGCCGGCAGCGGCCGGGCTGGCCTCGGTGCCCGCCGAGCCCGCAACCCGCGCCGCCGACGCGCCGGTTGCGCCTGGCGCTGGCGCACCGCAGGCCACGGCCACCTCGCCCGCTGCCGCTGCCGCGCCGACCGTGAGCGCGATAGGGCCGCCCCGCGCCGCCGACCAACCGCCCGTTGCACTGCCGCCGCCCGAACCTGCGGCGGCCGGCGCGCAGCGCCCGCAAGAGGCATCGCAGGCCGTGGCTGCCGGGCCCGAGCGACCGCCGCGCGATCCCGCGCAGGAGCCCGAGGCTGCGCTGCAGCCGGATGCCGACACGGCCGTGCCGCCGCAGGGCGAAGGGGCGACCCAAGCGGGCGCCGCCGATGAGCCCGACGACGCACGACGCGCAGCCCCGTTGCGGGCGCAGCGCCTGCTGGCCGAGCACGAGCAAGGCATCCGTCAGGAGCAGCGGCGGCAGGAAGCCGCGAGCCGACAAGCCGCCCGGCAGGAGCAAGCTGCGCGCCTGGAGGCAGCCCGACAGGAAGAAGCTGCCCGCCTGGAGGCAACCCGGCGCGAAGCCGAACGCGCCGAGATTGCGAGGCTGGAGGCCGAGCGCCAGGAGGCCGAGCACCAGGAGGCCGAGCACCAGGCGGCCGCCCGGCAGACAGCAGCACGCGAGGAGGCCGCTCGACAAGAGGAAGCCCGTCAGGAGGCCGTGCGCGCCGAGGCGGCCCGAAGGGAAGCCGCGCGCCGTGAAGCCGAGCGCGCCGAGGCTGCGCGGCTGCTGGCCGAGCGCCAGGAGGCGGCGCGACAGGCGGCCGCCCGCGAAGAGGCGGCACGTGAGGAGGCGGCCCGCCAGGAGGCCGAGCGCGCCGAAGCGTCCAGGCAGGCAGCAGCGCGCGAGGAAGCAGCACGGCAAGAAGCAGCACGGCAAGAAGCAGCACGGCAGGAAGCGGCACGGCAGGAAGCGGCACGGCAAGAAGCAGCACGGCAGGAAGCAGCACGGCAGGAAGCAGCACGGCAAGAAGCGGCACGGCAAGAAGCAGCGCGGCAGGAAGCAGCGCGGCAAGAAGCAGCACGGCAGGAGGCAGCCCGCCAGGAGGCGGCGCGCGACGCAGCCGCCCACCAGGAAGCCGCGCGCCGCGACGCCGAGCACGCCGAGGCCGCGCGCCTGGAGGCCGGGCGCCAGGAGGCAGCGCGCGCGGCGGCGGCCCGCGAAGACGCAGCGCGGCAGGAGGCGGCCCGCCTTGAAGCCGCGCGGCTCGAGTCCGAACGGGCCGACGCGGCGCGGCAGGACGACGAACGGCGCGAAGCCCGGCGCCGCGCGATGGGCCGCCAGCTCGACGAAGAAGCCGCGCGGCGCGAGGCAGCGGCGGCGCGCCCGCCGCCCCGGCGCGATCCGTCAGCCAGCGGCGCACGCCGGGCCCGGCTGTTCGGCCGCGCCGATCCCAACGCCGAACTGGTGCGCTACGCCGAAGCCTGGGCGCGCCGGATCGAGCTGAACCCGAACCTCGAGCAGTTGCGCGAGGCAACGGCGCAGCCGCATACCCGCCCGCTGGTCACGGTGGCCATCCGCAGCGACGGCTCGGTGGAATCGGTGACCTTCGTGATCGCCAGCGGAGTGGCGGCGATCGACGAAGCGGTGCGGCGGATCGTCGAAGCCCAACGGCCGTACCTGCCGTTCCCGCCGGCGCTGGCACGCGACTACGACGTGGTCGAAATCCGCCGCACGTGGCACTTCGACACGGCGGTGCGGCTGTATTGAGCGCCGCCAGGACCCGCCTGCGCGCGCCCGCCGCGCCGCCGGCCCAGGGCGCGGCTGCGGCCGGCGCGGCGCTTCCCCGGAAGCCCTGCGCTGCGGGTTCCGGACGTAGCCCCGCTGCTGGGATCAAGGCTCCAGCCGGATGCTGCTGTGCCGCACGAAATCGGCCCCGATTCGCGCCGCGCGAGCCGCCCGGCCGGCGCCACCCCGCGAATCGAGCCGCCCCGGGGGCCCTCAACGGGCCGGCGCCGTCGCAGGCGGCGGGCCGAAGGTGGGCGTATGGGCAAACTGCTCGGGCACGTCCCACATGCGCGCGCCGTACCACACGGCCCACGCCAGCACGAACAGGCACAGCACCCAGACCCAGACCGGCACCGACGAGCGCGCCTCGGCGCGCCGCGGGTCGAACGGGTCGTCGGTGCTGAACGCGTCCACCGTCAGGTGCACCGTGCCGCGCCGCAGCGAGCCGGGGCGCAGGCCCGAGACCAGGATGCCGGGGCCGTTCTGCACCTGGAACGCGATCTCCTCGACCCCTTCGGCACCGCTTTGGTCTTCTGCGCGGATGACCAGCCGGTGCGGCCCGTCGGCCAGCGTACGCGTGTCCAGCGCGAGCGCGGTCGGCAGTTCGCGGTCGATCAGCGGCTGCGGATCGTCGTCGATGTAGATGCGCACGTGGGGCTTGGAAGTCGGCATGGTGGTGCTCGCCGTCATCGATCGGGCCGCAGGATCTGGTACTTGACATGGCGTGGATCGCGTTCGCCGGGGCGCAGCAGCAGGCGCACGGCGGCAACGATGCAGGCCAGCGCGGCCACGCCGGCAACACCTGCGACCAGCACCATGCCCCACAGCGGGGCCGAAACCATCATTTCATGCACGGCACGCTCCGCTCACCGGCCCTTGGCCCGGATCGCCGCCACCTGCGCCGGCGTCACGGGCGCGGCCCGGTTGCCCCACGAACTGCGCTCGTGGTTGGCGATGTCGGCGATGTCGGCATCGCTCAGCTGGCCGGCAAAAGGCGGCATCGGGCTGGCGTAGGTCTTGCCGTCGATCACCACGCCGTGGGCTCCGTACAGGATGGTGTGCAGGTGCGTGGCCGGATCGTCGGCATTCACGGCGGGGTTGCCCACGAGCGGCGGGAATGCGCCGGCCACGCCCGCGCCGCTGGCCTGGTGGCAGGCCGCACAGTTGGCGCTGAAAAGCTGTTGGCCCCGGGGGGCATCGAAGCGGTAGCCCCCGGCTGCGGCTGCGACCGCCGCCGTCGAAGCCGATGCCGATGCCGATGCAGCCGGCGCGGCCGTCTGGGCCGTCGGCGCCGCACCGGCCGCCTCGAATCCAGGAATCGGCGCCTGCTTGAGCGACAGCAGGTAGGCCACCAAGGCCTTGGCTTCGGACGTCGGCACCACCACGCCGGACGCGGGCGCGAAGGCCGCGGGCACCGGCACCGCCGTCTCGCCTGCGGGCGCGACCGGCATCACGCGAAACAGGAACTTGAAGTTGGGCATGATCGACTCGGGCACCACCGCGCGCGGGTCGTACAGGTGGATGTACTGCCACACGTCGCTCGCCTTGCTCACGCCCACGTTGGTCAGGTCGGGCCCGGTACGCTGGGATCCGGCCAGCGTGGGCGTGCGGTAGGCGAAGTCGCCCGGCGCCGACGGCCGGCCGAACACCTGGTCTTCGGCCAGCGGGCGCACCTGCTGCGTGTGGCAATAGGCGCAGCCGTTGGACGCGAACACCGCGCGCCCCTGCGCCTGCAGCGGCGTCAGCGGCACCACCCCCGGCCCCGGCGGCAGCCGCGACAGCTCGATTGCCGGAATCACCGCGATCAGCAGCACGATGACCACGTACAGCAGCAGCGGGCCGCCGGCAATCAGCACCAGTTGCTTCATGCCGTCGCCTCGCGGCCGGCAGGCAGGATCGGCGAGCGGGCGTCGCCGCGCGCGCCGAAGGTCATGCGCCAGACGTTCCAGGCAAACACGAGGTGCGAAACGAACATCAGCGCGCCGCCGACGCCGCGCCACACGTAGTACGGCTGCATGTCCACCACCGACTGGATGAAGGGCTTGCCCTGGACCCAGTTGATGCCCTGGAAGGTGCCGCCGATCGACAGCGCGATCACGTAGACGAAGCTGCCGACCAGCGCCATCCAGAAGTGCATGGCCAGCCCCTTGCGCCCGGCGTTCTTGCCGGTGGCCAGCGGCAGCAGCGCATACACCCCGCCCCACGCTGCAAAGCTGATGAAGCCGTACATCGTGGCGTGGGAATGTCCGACCGTGAAGTTGGAAAAGTGCCAGATCGCCTGCAGCGAGCGAAACGCCTCCACCGTGCCCTGCGTCGAGCCGAACAGGTAGCCGATCACGCCGACGAAGATGAACATCAGCGGGTACGAGTGAATCATGTCTCGATAGCGCCCGCGCATGGTCAACAGGTAGTTGGCGCTGCCGCCCCACACCGGCACCAGCATCACGACGCTGCACACGATGGCCACCGTCTGCAGCCACCACGGCAGCGGGCTGAACAGGAAGTGATGCGCACCGAGCAGCGGGTAGAACATCAGGTTGGTCCAGAACGCCAGCACGCCCAGCGCGTACGAGTAGATCGGCCGGCTCAGAACCTTCGGGATGGCGTAGTAGAACAGGCCCAGCGCGAGCGGCGTGAACCACATGCCGACGGCGTTGTGCATGTAGAAGCCCGAGATCGCCATCATGCCCAGGCCTTGCTGGTACCAGGGCAGCACCGCGACGATGGCGATCACGCAGGTCCACAGCACCGCGCCGATGGTGTACCAGTTGGACAGGTAGATCTCGTCCGAGGTGCGCCGCGCGACCGTGCCGATCAGGTTCCAGGCCGTCACCAGCAGCGCCGCCAGGAAGACCAGGCGCACCGGCCACGGCCACTCGCGGTATTCCAGGTCGCCCCAGTTGTAGCCAAGATCCAGCGCCACGGTGCCGGCGATCGCCGCCAGGTTGAACAGCGCGAGGCCGATCCACGCCAGCCGCGTGCTGTACAGCCGCGTGCCGCAGCTGCGGGCCGCGACGTAGTACGCCAGCCCCACCAGCACGATGCTGGCCCAGCCGTAGAACGTGTCGTTGGTGTGGATCGGGCGCAGACGGCCGAAGCTGAAGTACTCGCCGGCCCAGAAATCGGGCGCGCCGAACTTGAACGCCAGCAGCAGGCCGATCGCGGTGGCAAACAACAGCCACAGCGTGGCAGTGACGGTGTAGGCGACAAAGACCCGCGTCAACGCCGCGTCACCGCTGCTGGCATCGGCCGGTGGAGATGCGCCGATCGATGGCGGCGCCGAGCGCGGGGGCATCGCTGAACCGTTCCTTGACAAGACTACGTGTGCCGCGCGGCGGCATACGCCGCAGCCGCACCGACCGCCCGCAAAGCGCAAGCACCCTGCACGCGCGACGCGACTCGCGACGCAATGCCGCAGCGCATGCGGACCAATGTGTCACAGGCGAAGAACCCGCAGCGTCAGCAGCCTTATTGCAGCGGCTTCCGTGCGGGCTGCAGCGGTTGCCGCCACTCGCCGACGCGGCCTCAATGCGCGGTGTCGGTCGCGTAGCAGTCATCGACCCGGCAGCGAGATCGCATGTTCAATGGCCGCTCGCGGAGGTCCAGCTGACCTCGCG
>JAFEFZ010000243.1 GCA_018240325.1 Pseudomonadota bacterium | reverse complement strand
TCAAGGGCGGCGTGCTCGCCGGCGACGTCGAGGTCGATGCGGTGACCGCGTTGCACGAACGCTTCCCGCAAGCACGCGTCACGTTGGACCCGAATGGAGGCTGGCTGCTGCGCGACGCGATCCGGCTCGGTGAGCGCATGCGCGGCGTCGTCGCCTACGCCGAAGATCCGTGCGGCGCCGAAGAGGGCTTCAGCGGCCGCGAAGTGATGGCCGAGTTCCGCCGCGCCACCGGCCTGCCGACGGCCACCAATATGATCGCCACCGACTGGCGCCAGATGGCGCACGCGCTCGCGCTGCAGTCGGTCGACGTCCCGCTGGCCGACCCGCACTTCTGGACGATGGCCGGCAGCGTGCGCGTCGCCCAGACCTGCCGCGACTGGGGCCTGACCTGGGGCTCGCATTCGAACAACCACTTCGACGTGAGCCTGGCGATGTTCACCCACGTCGGCGCCGCGGCGCCGGGGCGGGTGACGGCGATCGACACGCACTGGATCTGGCAGGACGGCCAGCGGCTGACGAAGGAGCCGCTCAAGATCGAAGGCGGCTTCGTCGGCCTGCCGCAGCGGCCCGGCCTGGGCGTCGAGCTCGACATGGCCGCGGTCGAGCGCGCGCACCAGCTGTACCTGCAGCATGGCCTGGGCGCGCGCGATGATGCGGTGGCGATGCAGTACCTGATCCCCGGCTGGAAGTTCGACCCGAAGCGCCCGTGCCTGGTGCGCTGACACTGCAGCGCTGACCCTGTTGCATTGACCCTGTTGCGAAAGGACTCGTGATGAGAGAGAACCGCCTGCGTACCCTGTGGCGCGAAGACAAGGCCGTCGTCAACGGCTGGCTCGCGATCCCGAACGGCTTTGCCGCCGAAGTCATGGCGCACCAGGGCTGGGACAGCCTGACGATCGACCTGCAGCACGGCGTCATCGACTACCCGGCGATGGTCGGCATGCTGCAGGCGATCTCGACGACGCCGACGGTGCCGGTGGTGCGCGTGCCCTGGCTCGAGCCGGGCATCATCATGAAGACGCTCGACGCGGGCGCCTACGGCGTGATCTGCCCGATGGTCAATACCCGCGAAGATGCGCAGAAGCTCGTCGCCTGGACGCACTACGCGCCGCGCGGCACACGCAGCTTCGGCCCGGTGCGCGCGCTGTACTACGGCGGTGCCGACTATGCGCAGCATGCCAACGACACGGTGGTCGTCTTCGCGATGATCGAGACCGCGCAGGCGCTCGACAACCTCGACGCGATCCTGTCGGTCGAGGGGCTCGATGCGATCTACATCGGCCCGTCGGACCTGTCGCTCGCGCTCGGCTGCAGCCCGGTCTTCGACGACGTCGACCCGAAGGTCGCGCAGGCGATGGCGCACATCCTCGAACGCGCGACCGCGCATGGCGTGAAGGCGGGCGTGCACAACGGCGTGCCTGAGGTCGCGCTGGCGCGCATCGCCAAGGGCTTCCGCTTCGTCACCGTCAGCTCCGACGCGCGGCTGATTGCCGCCGGCGCGCAGCAGATCCTGCGCGAGATGCGCGCGTCGCCGGCAGCCGCGCCGGCGGGCGCCTACTGAAACCACGATTGCAAAGGACAGCTCAATGAAGATCGGCTTCATCGGATTGGGCATCATGGGCACGCCCATGGCGGGCCACCTGATCAAGGGCGGCCACCAGTTGTACCTGCACACCCGCGGCAGCGTGCCGCCGGAACTCGTCGCCGCCGGCGGAAAGGCCTGCGCCAGCGGCCGCGAAGTCGCGCAGCAGGCCGACATCGTCATCACGATGGTCCCCGACACCCCCGATGTCGGCAAGGCGCTGTTCGCCGAGGACGGCGTCGCCGCCGGCCTGAGCCCGGGCAAGGTGGTGGTCGACATGTCGTCGATCTCGCCGGTCGAGACCAAGGAATACGCGCAGAAGATCCAGGCGCTGGGCTGCGGCTATCTCGACGCGCCGGTCTCGGGCGGCGACGTCGGCGCGCGCAACGCCACGTTGTCGATCATGTGCGGCGGCGAGCCGGCGGTGTTCGAGCGCGTCAAGCCCGTGTTCGAGCTCATGGGCAAGAACATCACCCTGGTCGGCGCGGTCGGCGACGGCCAGACCGCCAAGGTCGCCAACCAGATCGTCGTTGCGCTGACCATCAACGCGGTGGCCGAAGGCCTGCTGTTCGCCGCCAAGGCGGGTGCCGACCCGGCCAAGGTGCGCCAGGCACTGCTCGGCGGGCTGGCCACCTCGCGCATCCTCGAGATCCTGGGCGAGCGCATGGTCAAGCGCACTTTCGACCCGGGCTTCCGGATCGCGCTGCACCAGAAGGACCTGAACCTCGCGCTGACCGCCGCGCGCCAGCTCGGCCTGGCGCTGCCGGCGACCGCCACCGCGCAGCAGCTGTTCAGTGCCTGCGTGGCCCACGGCGGCGCCGCCTGGGACCACTCGGGCCTGGTGCGCGCGCTCGAGAAGCTGTCCGGCTTCGAGATCGGCCAGCAGCCCAATTGAGGAGCCGCAGATGAGCAGCGTGCGCCTGGACCCTGCAGCCGACCCGCGCGGCTTCCTGCGCGCGCTGTACGACGCCGCGGTGCAGCGCGCGCTGCCGCTGCACAACACCGCGCCGTACCTGCCGCCGCCGCCCGATCCGAAGCGCGGCCGCACGATCGTGCTCGGCGCCGGCAAGGCCGGCGGCGCGATGGCGCAGGCCGTCGACGCACTGTGGCCGCAGGACCAGCCGCTGTCGGGGCTGGTGGTCACGCGCTACGACCACGTGCCCCCGGCGTACAAGGCCAACCCGGGCCGCGTCGAAGTGGTCGAGGCGGCGCACCCGGTGCCCGACGCAGCCGGTCGCGAGGCGGCGCAGCGCATCCTCGAGCTGACGCAGGGGCTGAGCAAGGACGACCTGGTGCTGTGCCTGATCAGCGGCGGCGCGTCGGCGCTGCTGAGCCTGCCGGCACCGGGCCTGAGCCTGGACGACAAGCGCGCGATCAACAAGGCGCTGCTCGAGAGCGGCGCGGCGATCGACGAGATGAACTGCGTGCGCAAGCACCTGTCGGCCATCAAGGGCGGGCGGCTGGCGGCGGCCTGTGCGCCGGCCAGGGTGGTCACGCTCCTGATCAGCGACGTGCCCGGCGACGCCCCCGAGGTCATCGGCAGCGGCCCGACGGTGCCCGACCCGACAAGTTGCGCCGACGCGCTGGCGATCCTGCGGCGCTACGGCATCGAGATCCCCGCCGCCGCGCGCGCGGGGCTGGACAGCGGCGCCTTCGAGACGCCCAAACCCGGCGACCCGCGCTTTGCCGGGCACCAGTTGCACATGATCGCCACGCCGCAGCAAAGCCTCGAAGCCGCGGCCGAGCTGGCGCGGCGTGCCGGCATCGCCGCGCACATCCTGTCCGACGAGATCGAAGGCGAGAGCCGCGAAGTCGGCAAGGTGCACGCGGCGCTGGCGCGCGCGGTGGCGCGGCGCGGCGAGCCCTTCGCCAGGCCCTGCGTGATCCTGTCGGGCGGCGAGACCACGGTCACGGTCAAGGCCAAGGGCGGGCGCGGCGGCCGCGCCACCGAATTCCTGCTCGGCTGCGCGATCGCGCTGCAGCGCGAGGCCGGCGTGTGGGTGCTGGCCGGCGACACCGACGGCATCGACGGCGTCGAGGACAACGCCGGCGCAATCGTCGCGCCCGACACCCTGCCGCGCGCCGCGGCGCTGGGGCTGAAGGCGCAGGACTTTCTCGACCGCAACGACGCCTACAACTTCTTCGCGCCGCTGGGCGACCTGGTCGTGCCCGGGCCGACCTTCACCAACGTCAACGACTTTCGGGCGCTGTTGGTGCTCTGACGCCGGGGCTGCCGCTCGGCAGCCCCATCCGATCGAGGCGCCCGACCATGTCCTGGCGCGCGCAGGCGCACGGCGTGCACAACGGCGTGCCCGCGTCGCCCATCCAGGGCCAGGCTTGGCTGCGTGCGCCATCCCGTGGGGCTCCACCGCGCTTCGCGCGGGCCGCGACACCTGAAGTGTCGAGCACCCATCGACCCGTTTCGGTTCGAAATCCGACCGAGCGGCAGGCAGGGTCGCTTCAGCGGCAACCCGTGCCTCGTGCCAGGTCGCCGGCGGCTCCGGTGGCGCGCGTCACGAATCCTTGTCGGAGGCCGCCCCGACGCTCTCCTCGGCTTCGCGCTCGCCCGGTATCGCGCCGGCGGCGAGCAGATCGTTGCCGGATCGGATCCAGTCGGGCGGCACTTGCGAGGGCGAACCCGGCGGCGAACGGAAGGTCTTGGCCTGCTCGGGCACCAGGTGGCTCACCGGCGCCGGCGTCGGCCTGCGCTTGCGCGTCAGCTCCTCGGCGATCTGCACCGCCGACGCCGGGCGGCCGGCGATGGTCGGGCGGATGCCGGGGCTGGCCGCCAGATCCTCGGCCGTGGGCGGGTGCGGCGCGAAGCTGTGCGCGTCGGCCAGCGGCCAGTACAGCCGGTAGATGTTGTGCTGGTGCTCCAGGTCGTCGAGGATCGCGCCGAAGCGCATCGTCGGCATCATCGCCGACAGCAGGCGCACCCGCGTGGCGTCGATGCGGCGCACGATGTGGTGCGTGTAGAGCTGGTCGGGGTGCATCAGCCCGGCGGCCTGCAGCAGTTCCTTCAGCGCATGCAGCGTGTTGGCGTGGTACTGCGCGACGCGCGGCGCCTTGTCGGCGACCACCAGCGCGCGCTCGCGCAGCGGATCCTGCGTCGTGATGCCGGTCGGGCAGTGCCCGGTGTGGCAGACCTGCGCCTGAATGCAGCCCAGCGCCATCATGAAGCCGCGCCCGGAATTGCACCAGTCGGCACCGAGCGCGAACATGCGCGCCAGGTCGAAGGAGTTGATGACCTTGCCGGCGGCGCCGATCTTGATGCGATGGCGCAGGTTCACGCCGATCAGCGTGTTGCTGACCAGGTTCAAGCCTTCTTGCACCGGCGCGCCCATGTGGTCGGCGAACTCGATCGGCGCCGCGCCGGTGCCGCCTTCGGCGCCGTCGACGACGATGTAGTCGGGCGTGATGTCGGTCTCGAGCATCGCCTTGACGATGCCGAACCACTCCCAGATGTGGCCGATGCACAGCTTGAAGCCGACCGGCTTGCCGCCCGACAACCGGCGCAGCCGCTCGATGAAGTGCATCAACTCGATCGGGGTGGAGAACGCGCTGTGTGCCGACGGCGACACGCAGTCCTGGCCCACCGGGATGCCGCGTGCGGCGGCGATCTCGGGCGTCACCTTCGCGCCCGGCAGCATGCCGCCGTGGCCCGGCTTGGCGCCCTGGCTGATCTTGATCTCGATCATCTTGACCTGCGGGTCGGCCGCCTGCCGGGCAAAGCGCTCTTCGCTGAAGCTGCCGTCGTCGTTGCGGCAGCCGAAGTAGCCCGAGCCAATCTCCCAGATCAGGTCGCCGCCGTGCTCGCGGTGGTAGCGGCTGATGCCGCCTTCGCCGGTGTCGTGCGCGAAGCCGTCCAGCTTCGCACCGAGGTTCAGGGCCAGGATCGCGTTGGCCGACAGCGCGCCGAAGCTCATCGCCGAGATGTTGAACACGCTGGCGTTGTACGGCTGCGTGCAGGGCGACACGCCTTCGCGCGGCACGCCCGGCTCGCCGCCGATCCAGATGCGGAAGTCGTGCGAGTCGATGTGCGTGGTCTGCAGCGAATGATTGATCCATTCGTAGCCGCTGGCGCCGACGTCCAGCCGGGTGCCGAACGGGCGCACGTCGGGGACGCCCTTGGCGCGCTGGTACACCACGGTGCGCTGTGCGCGCGTGAAGGGTTCGCCGGCCTCGACGTCGCCCTCGATGAAGTACTGGCGGATCTCCGGGCGGATGAATTCGAGCGCGAAGCGCATGTGCCCGAGGATCGGGTAGTTGCGCAGGATCGCGTGACGCACCTGGACGAGATCGTGCACGCCCAGCGCCAGCAGCGCCGCCGACACCGCGAACAGCAACCATACCCCCCAGCCGCGGCCGAAGGCGGCCATCCAGGCCAGGCTCGCGAGTACCCCGACTGCGCACAGCGCCAGCGTGCTGTAGCGGACGGTGTGGACGAAAATGGCCCGAATCTGCATCGCGGGGCTCCGGTGATGGTGGGGCCTGTCGCCGCATCGGCACGGCGGCAGGGTGGCGGGTGTGACCCGGCCGCATCTTAGTGCGGAAGACGCGGCCGGCGTCAGATGCGCTCGTCCCGTCGTTTGCAGCCGGCCGACCGCCGTACGGTGCGGCACCTGGATCCGACCGCGCGGGCCATGACAGACGGAGCATCGGTGTGAAGCTGAAAAGGGTGATCCTGGCGCTGCTGGGCGCAGCGGCGGTGGCGGGCGGCGTCGGCTGGTTCAGCCTGGACAAGGAAACGCGCAGGCTGATCGCGACGCTGCCGACCGACCGCGACCTGCTGTTCTGGAACCAGGCGCAGCGCGACGCGGCCTTCCGCGCGCTCGACCGGCTGCCGATCCTGGCCAAGTCGCGCGTGGTGCCGGCCGGCAACAAGCCTTCGCCGCTGCCGCCGGGGCCGCCGCTGGCGTTGCCGCTGGACCTGGACGCCTACCTGGCCGGGCAACGCGCCGCCGGCCTCGTGGTGCTGCACGACGGCCGGCTGCGGCTCGAGCGCTTCGGCCTGGGCTTCGACGCGTCCGGCCGCTGGACCAGCTTCTCGGTGGCCAAGTCGATCACCTCGACGCTGGTGGGCGCGGCGCTGCGCGACGGCCACATCCGCAGCATGGACGACAAGGTCAGCGACTACCTCCCGCAGATGAAGGGCTCGGCCTACGACGAGGTCAGCATCCGCCAGTTGCTGACGATGACCTCGGGCGTGCGCTGGAACGAGGACTACGACGACCCGAACTCCGACGTGTCGCGCTTCAACAACCACGAGCCCGAGCCCGGGGTCGATGCGCTCGTCAGCTACCTGCGCCGGCTGCCGCGCGCAGCGCCCGCCGGCACGGTGTGGAACTACAGCACGGGCGAGACCAACCTGGTCGGCGTGCTGCTCGGCCAGGCCGTGGGCGAGCCGCTCGCCGACTACCTGTCGAAGAAGGTGTGGATCCCGGCCGGCATGGAGCAGCAGGCCACCTGGATCCTCAGCCGCAGCGGCCGCGAGATCAGCGGCTGCTGCCTCCAGGCCGCGACCCGGGACTTCGCGCGCTTCGGCCAGTTCATCCTCGACGGCGCGCGCGTCGGCGGCCGCGGCATCGCGCCCGACGGCTGGCTGGCCGAAGCAACCACCGAGCGCACGCCGATCGGCGAGCCCGGCCGCGGCTACGGCTACCAGTGGTGGACCTACGCCGACGGCAGCTTCGCCGCGCGCGGCATCTTCGGCCAGGGCATCTTCATCGACCCGAAGCGCCGGCTGGTGATCGCGTCCAGCGCCAACTGGGCCGGCGGCGCCAGCGATCGCGAGGCCAAGCAGGCGCGCGAGGCCTTCTACCGGGCGGTGCAGCAGGCGATCGACGACGAGGCGGCCGCCGCCGGCCCCGGCGCACAGCGCGCGCCGCAGTGACGGTTGCCGCTCGCGCAGCGCGCGCCGCAGCGTTGGCTGCGCGCCGCGGGGATCAAGGAAGCCTGGGTCGGCCCGGCGCTTCCTTGACGGCAACCGCGCACCTCGAGACGGTTGCTCAGCGCGCCTTGGTCGGGCTGCCGGCTCGGCGGATCAGCCGGATCGGCTGCTCCTTCAGCGGCCGCGCCGGCGCGCCGTGGCTTTGCAGCGTGCGGTCGAGCGCGCTGCCGGCTTCGTCGCTGAGCGCGGCTTCGCGTGCGGCCTGCACCGCCGCGGCGCGTGCCGCCGCATCGCCGCGCGCCGCGTCGAGCGCCAGGTGGTCGAGCACGTGCAGCAGGTTGTCGCGGCCGCGCTCGTTGGTGGCGCCGTAGCCCTTGATCAGCCGGCCGCAGCGCGCCACTTCGAGGCCGAGCGCCGCATGTTCGCGCAAGCCGCGCGCGATGCCGTCGAGCCAGTGCTCGATCAGCGCCTGCTCCTGCGCGAAGCGCGCGCCGCGCCGCCGCCAGCCCTTCAGCGACGCCAGCACGCGCAGCGCCAGCAGGCCGTGCAGGCGGTGCACCGGCAGCTTGATCGGCACCGCGAAGGGCTCCAGGCCGCGGGCGATGCGGGCGCGGTCCCAGCGCTGCAGCCGCGTGCCGATCGCCGCTGGCAGCAGGCCGGCGATCTCGGGGATGCCGGGCTTGAAATGGTCGTACAGGCGCAGCAGTTCGTCGTCGGCTGCGCTGGTCTCGCTGCGCACGCGCGCGATGCGCGCACTGCGGCTCTTCAGGTCGGCCACGCGCACGATGTCGTCGAAGGCCATCCACAGCGCCAGCCAGCGTGCGGCTTCGACCGTTGCGTCGGCCTGCGTCGCGCCGGCCGCGCGCTCGGCCTGCAGCAGTGCCTGCAGCCGCTCGAGGTACAGCTTGCCGTAGGCCGCGTCCTGGTATTCGACGACGCGTGCGTGGCCGAGCGCGACGATCGCGTGCGCCTGCGGCGGAAAGATCGCGGCGATCTGCGCCGGCACCGCGGTGGCCGCCGCCGGCGGCGTGCGCGCGATCTCCTGCGCCAGCTCGATCAGTTGGCGCCGCTGCGACGCGGCTGCCGCGACGCGGTCCCAGGCCGCGCCGAAGCCGCGCAGGCTCGCGTCGGCGCCCTTGCCGCCTTCGCGGATCACGCCTTCGTAGGCGGCGCGCGCGAAGGGCAGGCGGCCGCTGGCCTGCAGCCACGCGCCGAGCGCGCCGAGCATCACCGCGCTGATCACCGTGCCGTTCTGGGCGGCCAGCTCGGCCATGTCGAACAGCTCGAGCTCGCGCGCCTGTGCGTGCAGCACCTCGAGCAGATGCTGCGGGTCGAGGCGGCCGTCGCCCAGCGGCATCTTCTCGGTGGTGGTGAGCGTGCGCCGCGTCGAGGCGATGACCGCGGTGCGGTCGGGGCTGACCATGCCGGCCGCCGTCTGCCGCACCACTTCGAGCAGTTCGCTGCCCACCACGACGTCGACGCCGCCGGGCACTGCATACAGGCCGAACACCGGCTTCGCGCCGCGCAGCTCGGCATCGGGGCGCGGATAGATCTCGACGTAGTAGGTGGTGGCGCCGGTGCGCTGCGCGACGCCCGGGATCGAGGTGCCCTGCACCGCGTGGCCGCAGGCGCGCGCGGTGGCCACCAGCCAGTCGGCGAGCACGCCGCCGCCTTCACCGCCGAGCGCGCACAGCAGGATCGTGATCGGCGCCGGCGCGGGAACCGCCGCCGTCATGGCGCCGCCTTCGC
>JAFEFZ010000242.1 GCA_018240325.1 Pseudomonadota bacterium | reverse complement strand
GCCAGGCCGCCGCAATCCTGCGCCTTGCCCAGCGTCTGCAGGTGCTCGAACACGGTGATCACGTCGGCCGGCTTGCTGGCGCCGATCAGCGCCCCGACCGCCGCGAAGATCAGCCGGTGCTCGTAGCGGTAGAAGTCGGCCTCGTTCAGCAGGTCGGCGGCGCGGTCCCAGGCCAGGTTGTCGAGCAGCAGGCCGCCGAGCACGCTCTGCTCGGCCTCGACGGAATTGGGCGGCACGCGCAGTCGTGCGACTTCGGCATCGGCGGCGCCACGTTCAGGCGATTCGAAGACGGCAGGCATGCGGCTGATGATAGGCGCGGCCATGGACCGCGGCTGTGGGCAAGGCTGTGGGCAAGCGGTGGGAATGGCGGGGAGCACGCCCGGCCCACAAAGACCGAAGGCCGGCAAGGCCGGCCTTCGTCGTGCGCCGGACGGCGGCGTTCAGGCCGTCTCGGCCACCACCTGCACCGTCAGCTCGGCCGCGACGTCGCCATGCGGCGCCACGGTCACCGGGTACTCGCCCACCGCCTTCAGCGGGCCGTGCGGCATGCGCACCTGCGCTTTAGGCACCGCGAGGCCCAGCTTGCCCAGCGCTTCGGCGATGTCGGCGTTGGTCACCGAGCCGAACAACCGGCCGTCGACGCCGGCCTTCTGCGCGATGCGCACGACCTTGCCGCTCAATTGCTCGGCGAGCGACTGCGCGGCCGCCAGCTTGTCGGCAGCGGTCTTCTCGAGCTCGGCACGCCGAGCCTCGAATTCGCGGATGGCGGCCTCGGTCGCGCGGCGCGCGCGCCGGTTCGGGATCAGGTAGTTGCGGGCGAAACCGTCCTTGACCTTGACGATGTCGCCCAGGTCGCCGAGGTTCGGGATCTTTTCCAACAGGATGATCTGCATGTCGTGCCTTCGCGTCAGACCTTGTGCTTGTCGGTATAGGGCAGCAGCGCGAGGAAGCGGGCGCGCTTGATCGCGGTGGTCAGCTGCCGCTGGTAGAAGGCGCGCGTGCCGGTCAGGCGGGCCGGGGTGATCCGGCCGTTCTCGCCGATGAAGTCGCGCAGCACGTCGATGTCCTTGTAGTCGATTTCCTTGACGCCGGCGACGGTGAAGCGGCAAAAGCGCTTGCGGCGGAACAGCAGCGACTGCTGGTTGCGCTTCGGACGCTTGTCCTTGGAAAAACGGCCTTTGCCGCGGGGTGGGGGCATGGGGAACTCCTGAAAACCGGAAGAGGATGGAAGAGGAGGATTCGGGACGGGTGCCGATCAGCCTTCGGCGCCTTGCGCCTGGACCTCGGTCACGTGGAACACGACGCCGCGGCCGTTGCGCGCGGCCGCCAGGAACCCGGCGAAGCTGCCGGCCGTGCCCAGCGACATCGCCTGCACAGCCGGCGTCACCGCGCCCAGCGCCACCGCGCGCAGTTGCAGCGATACCTTGCGCACCTGTCGGTCCTCGCTCAGTTCGGATTCGTGTTGCAGCTCGAAGTCCAGCGCGGGCAGGCCTGCCGGCGTGTAGCGCAGCGCCCTGCGCTCGACCAGCCTGGCATCCAGCAGCAGGCGGTTCAAGCGCGCGGCTCTTGCGCTGACGGCGGGCAGGCCGGCGCAGGCTCTGTCAGGCGGCGCTGGCCTGCGGCGCGGGCGCGCGGCGCGATTCCTCGCGCTCGACCGCCTTCATCATGTTCGACGGCGTGGCGATCGCCTCGGCGCGCGCGATCGTCAGGTGGCGCAGCACCGCGTCGTTGAAGCGGAAGCCCGTCTCGAGCTCGGCCAACACCTCGGCGCCGCATTCGATGTTCAGGCACAGGTAGTGCGCCTTGCCGAGCTTCTGGATCTGGTAGGCCAGCTGACGCCGGCCCCAGTCCTCGACGCGGTGGACCTTGCCGCCGCCGCCGGTGACGAGCGTCTTGTAGCGCTCGAGCATGGCCGGCACCTGTTCGCTCTGGTCCGGATGGATCAGCAGCACGATTTCGTAGTGACGCATGCAGACTCCTTGTGGATTCCGTGATGGAAGCCGCCCCGAGGTTGCGTCGATGCCGGATGTATTCCGGCTGGGGGGCGGCAAGGGAACCGGCGATTCTAGCAGCGTGCCGCATGGCGGCTGCCGATGACGCAGCAGCCCAGCGCGTCGAGCCGGCCGCTGCGGGCGGCTCGGCCCCACGAGGCGGCTGCGATCGCGCTGCCCGAAGGGGCGCGGCAGCCGCTCAGTGGCCTGGCGCCAGCGGCCGCCGCAGCCGCTCGACCAGCGCGCGCTGCTCGCTTGCGGGCGGCTTGGTGGCCAGGCTGGCGAGCACCAGGCTCAGCGCCCCGGCCGGAACCGCGAACACGCCGGCCGCCTCGGGGTCGATGCCGAACCACAGGCAGCGCTCGAGCGGCCAGGCCACGCCGAAGAACTGCCGCAACGCCGGCGTGGTCGTGGCCATGTAGTACCCGCACACGCCCAGCCCGACCGCCATGCCGGCGAGCGCGCCTGCACGGTTCGCGCGGGACCAGAAGATGCCGGCCACCAGCGCCGGGAAGAAGGCCGAGGCCGCCAGCGAAAAGGCGCTGGAGACGAGCGGCAGGATCGCGGTATTGCGCGCCGACGCCACGCTCGCCGCCAGCAGCGCGGCCAGCATCACCATCAGCTTGGACAGCAGCACGCGCCGCAACGCCGGCGCCCTCGGGTTCAGCACCTGGTAGTACAGGTCGTGCGACAGCGCGTTGGCGATCGTCAGCAGCAGCCCGTCGGCGGTGGACAGCGCCGCCGCGAGCCCGCCCGCGGCGACCAGACAGGTGGCGAAGTAGGCCAGGCCGCCGATCTCGGGCGCGGCCAGCACGATCAGGTCGCCCGCCAGCCGCAGTTCGCCCAGCTGCAGCACGCCGTCGCCGTTGATGTCCTCGATCGACACCAGCGCCGGATCGAGCCTGGCCCAGCGCGACAGCCACGCCGGCAGGTGGTCCATCGGCTGCCCGACCACCTGCTGCAGCACTTCGAGCTTGACCAGCACCGCGAGCCAGGGCGCGGCCAGATAAAGCACGACGATGAACAGCAGCGACCAGGCGACCGAGC
Organism: Pseudomonadota bacterium; assembly: GCA_018240325.1. Taxonomy (GTDB): domain Bacteria; phylum Pseudomonadota; class Gammaproteobacteria; order Burkholderiales; family Burkholderiaceae_C; genus Rubrivivax. The sequence continues at coordinate 5,409 of JAFEFZ010000242.1, read as the reverse complement.
GCCGCGCCTGCGTCACCGACGGCGTCGTCTGGAAGCGCACCAGCACGTGCGGCATCGCGGCGGTGCCGAGCATCAGGCACAGCATCAGCGCGATGAAGTTGCGGCGCGCGTGCCCGTAGGCGGCGCTCGCCGCGGCACCGCCCTCGGGGTCGCCCGCCGCATGCGGCAGCGTCTGCGGCGGCAGGCCGCCCAGCGGGCGGGCGCGGTCGAGCGCCTCGGCCCGCTGCTGCCGGTAGCGCCGCGCGGCTTCGTCGGCGCTGCGCGGCAGCGCCGCCAGATCGCGCTCGGCCCGGTGGATCAGCACCAGCGGTGCGTTCTGCGCGCGCAGCGACGCCACGCGCGCGGCCAGCGCATCGGCTTCGGCCTGCATCGCCGCGGGCACGTCGAGCAGCCGGCGATCGGCCTGTGCCGCGCGCGCCTGCTGCGCGGCGATGACGTCGCGCTCGCGCGGATCGTCGGTCAACGCCTGCTCGTGCACGGCGATGCGCGCCAGCAGTTCGCCGTAGCCGGCCATCGGCAGCCCGTCGCCGGTCTGCTTGACCGACAGGATCGCCAGCGGCACCAGGTAGGCGACGATCAGCACCACGTACTGCGCGACCTGCGTCCAGGTCACCGCGCGCATGCCGCCGAGGAACGAACACACCAGCACGCCGCCCAGGCCGATCAGGATGCCGAGCTCGAAGCCGAAGCCGGTCAGGTGCGCGGCCACCAGGCCGACGCCGTAGATCTGCACGACCAGGTAGACGAAAGAGATCAGCACCGCGGCGCCGGCACCGACCAGCCGCGGTGCGTGGCCGCCGTAGCGCGCGCCCAGGAAGTCGGGCACGGTGTAGCCGCCGAAGCGGCGCAGGTACGGCACCAGCAGCAGCGCCAGCAGGCAATAGCCGCCGGTCCAGCCCAGGATGTAGGCCAGGCCGGCGAAGCCCTGCAGGTACAGCACCCCGGCGGTGCCGATGAACGACGCGGCCGACATCCAGTCGGCGGCGGTGGCCATGCCGTTGTAGATCGCCGGCACGCGCCGGCCGGCGACAAAGTAGTCGATCTCGCGGGTCGTGCGGCCGAAGAAGCCGATGCCGGCATAGACTCCGACCGTCGACACCAGGAAGGCGGTGCCGATCCAGCTGCGCGGCGCGCCGATGCGCTCGATCAGCGCCATCGCCGCGATGAAGGCCAGCATCGCCAGCGTGAACCACGCATAGCGGCGGTGCAGGCCGGCCAGCGCGGCCGGCGGCAGCGCCGGGCCCTGCGCCCGCTCGAAGGTCCGGTCGGCGTCCATCGCGGCCGCTGCGTCAGCCGCCCCCGGGCCCCGACCTCACGGCGGCGGCGCGCGCCGCTGCGCGAGGAATTCGGCCTCCAGCCGCTCCATCCGCCGCGTGTAGGCGACGATGATCAGCAGGAACAGCGGCAGCGCCATCAGCATCGCGATCCAGATCACGGGCTGCCACGCTGGGGCCAGCAGCCGGTCGAGGTCGCGCGCGAACCAGGGCACCACCAGCACGACCAGGGCCCACACGCCCAGCCACCGGAGCGTGATGCGCCGGGTGCGCCGCCACAGCGCGCGGGCGTCGATCCGGGCCTGGGCTGGGGTTGTGGGTTCGGCCATCGCCGGCGATTGTGGTGCAGCCCATCGCAACGCGCCACGCGGCCCGCGCGTCGCGGGCACCCCCCACGGCATGAACCCCGCCCCCTGCCCGCGCCCGGCGACGGACGCAGGCGCGGCGGCGTCAGCGCGCGGCCAGCCGCAGCCAGGTGTCGACCACCGTGTCGGGGTTCAGCGAGATCGACGCGATGCCCTCGGCCGCGAGCCAGTCGGCGAAGTCCGGGTAGTCGCTGGGCCCCTGCCCGCAGATGCCGACGTACTTGCCGGTCGCGCGGCAGGCGCTGATCGCGCGCGAGATCAGTGCCTTGACCGCCGGGTCGCGCTCGTCGAAGTCCTCGGCCAACTGCTCGAGGCCGGAATCGCGGTCCAGCCCCAGCGTCAGCTGGGTCAGGTCGTTCGAGCCGATCGACATGCCGTCGAAGTGCTCGAGGAACTGCTCGGCCAGGATCGCGTTGCTCGGCACCTCGCACATCATGATCACGCGCAGGCCGCCCGCGCCGCGCTTGAGCCCGCGCTCGGCGAGCATCGCGGTCACGCGCTGCGCCTGCGGCACGGTGCGCACGAAGGGCACCATGATCTCGACGTTGACCAGGCCCATGTCGTGGCGCACGCGCTTGAGCGCCTCGCACTCCATCGCGAAGGCGTCGGCGAACTCCGGGCTGACGTAGCGCGACGCGCCGCGGAATCCCAGCATCGGGTTCTCCTCGTCGGGCTCGTAGCGGCCGCCGCCGATCAGCTTGCGGTACTCGTTGCTCTTGAAGTCCGACAGCCGCACGATCACCGGCTTGGGCCAGAAGGCGGCGGCGATCGTGCCGATGCCCTCGGCCAGCTTGTCGACATAGAACGCGCGCGGGCTGGCGTGGCCGCGCGCCACCGACTCGACCGCCTTCTTCAGCTCGGCGTCGATGTTCGGGTAGTCGAGGATCGCCTTCGGGTGCACGCCGATCGCGTTGTTGATGATGAATTCGAGCCTTGCCAGGCCGACGCCGGCATTGGGCAGCTGCGCGAACTCGAAGGCCAGGTGCGGGTTGCCGATGTTCATCATCAGCTTGATCGGGCAGTACGGCATCTCGCCGCGCCGCACTTCGCTGACCTCGGTCTCGAGCAGGCCGTCGTACACGTAGCCGGTGTCGCCCTCGGCGCAGGACACGGTGACCAGCGCGCCTTCGGCGATGCGCTCGGTGGCGTCGCCGCAGCCCACCACCGCCGGGATGCCGAGTTCGCGCGCAATGATCGCCGCATGGCAGGTGCGCCCGCCGCGGTTGGTGACGATCGCCGCCGCGCGCTTCATCACCGGCTCCCAGTTCGGGTCGGTCATGTCGGTGACCAGCACGTCGCCGGCCTGCACCCGGTCCATCTCGGCCGGCGAGCGGATCAGCCGCGCGCGGCCGGTGCCGATCTTCTGGCCGATCGCGCGACCCTCGGCCAGCACCACGTTCTTGCTGCGGTCGCCCTTGAGCCGGTAGCGCTGCTCGGCCTTGCCCTTGGCCAGGCTCTTCACCGTCTCGGGCCGCGCCTGCAGGATGTAGAGCTTGCCGTCGCGGCCGTCCTTGCCCCACTCGATGTCCATCGGCTGGCCGTAGTGCTGCTCGATCACCAGCGCGTAGCGCGCCAGCGCGATCACGTCGGCGTCGGCCAGCGAATAGCGGTTGCGCTGCTCGGGCGCGTTGTCCACGGTGCGCACCAGCCGGCCGGTGGCGGCGCGTTCGGCCTCGGTCGCGAACTCCATGCGCAGCAGCTTGCTGCCCAGCGTGCGGCGGATGATCGCGAACTTGCCGGCGCGCAGCGTCGGCTTGTGCACGTAGAACTCGTCGGGGTTGACGGCGCCCTGCACCACCGTCTCGCCCAGGCCGAAGCTCGAGGTGATGAACACCACGTCCTCGAAGCCCGATTCGGTGTCGATCGTGAACATCACGCCCGACGCGCCGAGGTCGGAGCGCACCATGCGCTGCACGCCGGCCGACAACGCCACGTCGCCGTGCGCGAAGCCCTTGTGCACGCGGTAGCTGATCGCGCGGTCGTTGTACAGCGACGCGAACACTTCCCGGGTCTTGTGCAGCACCTGCTCGAGCCCGACCACGTTCAGGAAGGTCTCCTGCTGGCCGGCGAAGGAGGCGTCGGGCAGGTCCTCGGCGGTGGCCGACGATCGCACCGCGAACGAGGCCTGCGCGTCGTCGGCCGCCAGCCGCGCAAAGGCCTGCGCGATCGCGTCGCGCAGCTCGCCGGGAAAGGGCGTGGCTTCGATCCAGCCGCGGATGTCGGCGCCGGCCGCGGCGAGCGCGCGCACGTCGTCGGTGTCCAGGCCGGCCAGGCGATGCGCGATGCGCGCATCGAGCCCGTCTTGCGCCAGGAAGCGGCGGAACGCGTGCGCGGTGGTCGCGAAGCCGCCCGGCACGGCCACGCCGGAGGCGGCCAGCTGGCTGATCATCTCGCCGAGGGAGGCGTTCTTGCCGCCGACCGCCTCGACGTCGGTCATTCTCAGGTTTTCAAACGGTACGACCAGGGCGGTCGCCGGATCCAGGGTGGCCATGGGAAGACTCCGCGCAACGAATAAGCCGGTGTCCCCATGCACGCGCGCGATCGACGCGCGGCAGCGTCTGCTTCGGGTTGTGGCCGGCCGCGGTGATCCATCAGGGGCGTCGTTGCTGGGGCGATTGGGCGGCGATTCTACGGCCCGGCCCTGTCTATCATCGGCGCTCGCCCGCGAAGCCCGCACCATGAACCATCGCACCGTGTTCTTCGTCTCGGACGGCACCGGCATCACCGCCGAGACCTTCGGCAACTCGATCCTCGCGCAGTTTCCCGCGCGGCCGCGGCATGTGCGCCGGCCCTTCATCGATACGGCGGACAAGGCGGCCGCGGTGCTGGCGGAGATCAACGAGATCGCCGCGCGCGAAGGCCGGCGGCCGATCGTGTTCGTGACGCTGGTCGACGACGCGATCCGCGAAGTGCTGACCGGCGCCGCGTGCAAGGGCATGGTGCTCGACATGTTCGGCACCTTCGTCGAGCCGCTCGAGGCCGAGTTCGGCGTCAAGTCCAACCACCGCATCGGCCGCTTCCCCGACGTGTCCAAGAGCGAGGAGTATCACGACCGCATCGACGCGATCAATTTCTCGCTGGCGCACGACGACGGCCAGTCGGCGCGCAATCTGGCGCAGGCCGACGTGATCCTGGTGGGCGTGAGCCGCTGCGGCAAGACGCCGACCTCGCTGTACCTGGCGATGCAGCACGGCATCAAGGCCGCCAACTACCCGCTGATTCCCGAGGACTTCGACCGCGGCGCGCTGCCGTCGACGCTGGCGCCGCACCGCGACAAGTGCTTCGGCCTGACGATCGATCCGCACCGCCTGGCGCAGATCCGCCACGAGCGCCGGCCCGGCAGCACCTATGCGTCGCTCGACAACTGCCGCCACGAGGTGCAGGCGGCCGAGTCGATGATGCGGCGCGAGGGCATCGCCTGGCTGTCGTCGACGCACAAGTCGATCGAGGAGATCGCGACCACGATCCTGCGCGACCTGCGGCCGGATCGGTTGATCTATTGACGGGTGCCGCCACCCATGCGGGCCGGGCGCTGCGGACAGAGCGGATCGGCTGCGCGGCACATCAAGCGCCAGGCGCCCTACGGCCGCTGTCGGCCCAAAGCGGCCGCAGGCCGCTTCGGGCCAAGGCCCGTACACACGGCTCCCCCGAGCCCCCTCCAAGAGGGGGCTCCAGCATGACAGTTGGGCCGGCCTTGCGGCCGGCGCAGGCCTCCAGCGTGCAGCTGGCGCGAGGGAGACACCACGGTCCGTCGGCCGGCAGGCCGACTC
>JAFEFZ010000241.1 GCA_018240325.1 Pseudomonadota bacterium | reverse complement strand
CCCTGGTCCGACGAGGCGCAGCAGCGCTACGCGGCGCTGGCCGCGCAGTCGCTCGCGCAGCAGCGGCAGATCGAAGCTGCCGACACGATGCCCTTCGAGGCCTACCGGCAGGACTACCTGTCGCCGCGGCGGCTGGGCCTGCCCCGCGCCGCGGCCTGAAGCCGCGGCGGGTGCCGCGCCGGGTGCCGCGGCCCCGGCGGTCGAAGATCCGACGCGAGCGTCGGCTTCAGCCGCAGCTGCCGCAGCAGCCGCCGCCTTCGGCCGCGGCGGCCACCGTCGCGGCGAACACGCGCTTGGGCGTGTAGCCGGCTTCGCGGATCGCATCGGCCAGCACCTTGGCGGTGGCCGCGGCCGACTCCACCTCGACGCGGTGGCCGGCCAGGTCGATCTGCACCTTGGCGTCGCGGTCGACGGCGGTGAGCGCCTGGGTGATGGCGTTCACGCAATGGCCGCAGGTCATGTCTTGGACTTCGAAGGCGTACATCGGAGGTTCCTGCACGAAGGGTTGGAGGCGGCGACACTGTCGCCCCTGCCACAGTGGGAAGGTCAAGGCCATGCCGCCAATAACCTTGCGCCAATCGCGGAATAGCGGCGGGCCGTGTTGACCTTGCCAGCATGGGAAGCCCGAAGATTTTCGCACGTTGCACTGTTGCCATTCGGGGAACGCGATGAACACCACCACCAGCTCCGAGACGAATGCCATCCGGCTGCCGATCGGCGGCATGACCTGCGCGTCGTGCGTCGCGCGGGTCGAGAAGGCGCTGAAGGCGGTGCCCGGCGTCGAGTCGGCCAGCGTCAACCTGGCGACCGAGCAGGCCACGGTCCAGGCTGCGGCCGGCGTCACCGCGGACGTGCTCGCCGCCGCGGTGCGCAAGGCCGGCTACGAGGTGGCGAGCGCCGAGACGACGCTGCAGATCGAGGGCATGACCTGCGCGTCGTGCGTCGGGCGCGTCGAGCGCGCGCTGCTGAAGGTGCCGGGCGTGACGGGCGCGGTCGTCAACCTCGCGACCGAGCGCGCGACCGTGCAGGCGCTGGCGACGGTGCCGGCGGCGGCGCTGCGCGCGGCGGTCGAGAAGGCCGGCTACGGCGTGAAGGATGTTGCCGACGCCACCCCCGCGCCCGTGAAGCGCCTGCCCGAATGGTGGCCGGTGGCGGTGGCCGCGGTGCTGACGCTGCCGCTGGTGCTGCCGATGCTGCTGCAACCCTTCGGCATCCACTGGATGCCGGGCGGCTGGGTGCAGTTGGCGCTCGCCGCGCCGGTGCAGTTCTGGCTCGGCGCGCGCTTCTATCGCGCCGGCTGGAAGGCGGTGCGCGCCGGCACCGGCAACATGGACCTGCTGGTCGCGCTCGGCACGTCCGCCGCCTTCGGGCTGTCGCTGTACCTGCTGCTCGCGCACACGGGGCACGGCACGCCGCACCTGTACTTCGAGGCCTCGGCGGCGGTGATCACGCTGGTGCTGCTCGGCAAGTGGCTCGAGGGCCGCGCCAAGCGCCAGACCGCCGACGCGATCCGCGCGCTCAACGCGCTCAAGCCCACGACGGCGCGCGTGCGCCGCGGCGACGCCGAGGTCGACGTGCCGGTCGAGCAGCTGCGCGTCGGCGACCTGGTCGTCGTGCGCCCCGGCGACCGCGTCGCGGTCGACGGCGAGGTGGTCGAGGGCCGCAGCCACATCGACGAATCGCTGATCACCGGCGAGAGCCTGCCGGTGGCCAAGGACGGCGGCGACAAGGTGACCGGCGGATCGGTCAACGCCGAAGGGCTGCTGCTGGTGCGCACCACCGCCGTCGGCACCGAGACGACGCTGGCGCGCATCATCCGCATGGTCGAATCGGCGCAGGCGGCGAAGGCGCCGATCCAGCGGCTGGTCGACCAGGTCAGCGCCGTGTTCGTGCCGGTGGTGCTGGGCATTGCGCTGGTCACCTTCGTCGGCTGGGCGGCCACCAGCGGCGACTGGGCGCAGGCGTTGATCAACGCGGTCGCGGTGCTGGTGATCGCCTGCCCGTGCGCGCTCGGCCTGGCGACGCCGACCGCGATCATGGTCGGCACCGGCGTGGCCGCGCGCCACGGCATCCTGATCAAGGACGCGCAGGCGCTCGAGCTGGCGCACGCGGTGGACGTGGTCGCCTTCGACAAGACCGGCACGCTGACCGAAGGCAAGCCGGCGCTGGCGGCGGTGGAAGCCGCCCCGGGCGTCGAGCGTGCCGAGGTGCTGCGCCTGGCCGCCGCGCTGCAGCGCACGAGCACGCACCCGCTGGCGCTCGCGGTGCTCGACAGGGTGCGCGCCGAACGCATCGCGGTGCCGGCGGCGCGGCAGGCGCGGGCGCTTCCGGGCCGGGGCGTCGAAGGCGAGGTCGGCGGCCGCGCGGTCGCGCTCGGCAGCACGCGGCTGCTGCAGGAGCTGGGCGTCGATGCGAGCGCGTTGGCCGACGCGGCGGCGCGGCTCGAGGCGCAGGGCCGGACGGTGTCGTGGCTGGTGCACCGGCCGGTGCAGGCCTACGAGCTGCTCGGGCTGCTCGCCTTCGGCGACACCGTCAAGCCCAGCGCGAAGCAGGCGGTCGCGCGGCTGCACCAGCTCGGCATCAAGACCGTGATGCTGACCGGCGACAACCGCGGCGCGGCCGAAGCGGTCGGCCGCGAGCTCGGCATCGACGACGTGCGCGCCCAGGTGCTGCCCGGCGACAAGGCGGCGGTGGTGCAGCAGTTGCGCGACGCCGGCGCGGTGGTGGCCTTCGTCGGCGACGGCCTGAACGACGGGCCGGCGCTGGCCGCGGCCTCGGTCGGCTTCGCGATGGCCGGCGGTGCCGACGTCGCCACCGAGACGGCGGCGATCACGCTGATGCGCGGCGACATCCGGCTCGTCGCCGATTCGCTCGACGTGTCGCGGCGCACCTATTCCAAGATCAAGCAGGGGCTGTTCTGGGCCTTCGCGTACAACACGCTCGGCATTCCGCTGGCGGCGCTCGGGCTGCTCAGCCCGGTGATCGCGGGCGCGGCGATGGCCTTCAGCAGCGTCAGCGTCGTGACCAACGCGCTCACGCTGCGCCGCTGGCGCGCGACCACCGACGCGCCGCCCGCGTCGCACCCGCCCGCGGCCGAAGCGCGCCACGCCACCACCTGAGGACGAGGACGATGAACCCGATGAACATCGGCGACGCCGCCAAGGCCTCGGGCGTGTCGGCGAAGATGATCCGCCACTACGAGAGCGTCGGCCTGTTCCCGCAGGCGGCGCGCACCGACGCCGGCTACCGGCTCTATGGCGACAAGGAGATCGGCACGCTGCGCTTCATCCGCCATTCGCGCGACCTGGGCTTCTCGATCGAGCAGATCCGTGCGCTGCTCGGCCTGTGGCAGGACCGCGAGCGCCCGAGCCGGCAGGTCAAGGCGCTGGCGCAGGCGCACATCGTCGAGCTCGACGCCAAGCTCGCCGAGCTGCAGGCGATGAAGGCCACGCTCGAACACCTGGTGCACTGCTGCCACGGCGACGACCGGCCCGAGTGCCCGATCATCGACACGCTCGAATCGGCAGCCGCCGTGCGCGGCGAGCCCGCGCCGCACGGCGCCCATGCGGGGCTGCAGCCCGGGCGGCGGCGCACGCGCTGAGTTTCAGCCCCGGCTCGTGCCGATCAGCTCGAGCACCGCGCGCGCGGTGGCTTCGGGCTGCTCCATCGGGAACAGGTGCGAGCCCTCGATCCAGCCGGCGCGGCCGTGGGTCAGCGCCTGGGTCGCGGCCAGGCCGATCTGCCGGCCTTCGTGCGAGCGCGTGCCGCCGAGGTAGGCGATCGGGCAGTGCGGCGGGTGGCGGCGCAGCAGCGCCGGCAGGTGGTGCGGCACGGTCAGGTAGATGCGCGTCTCGACCTCGCGCCGGAACGCCAGGCGCACGCCGCCGGTCGGATCGGGCTCGGTGGCGCGGTGCGCGTAGTCGTGCAGCAGCCTCGGGTCCCAGCGCTGGAACGCGCGCTTGCCTGCGAAATGCGCCTGCGCGTCCTGCGCCGACGGCCAGTGCGTGCGCCGCTTGTGCGAGCCCTGCGCCGGCGACACGCGCCGCATCAGCCCGGTGAGCTTGGCCACGCGCAGGCCGTGCGCCTTCCAGCCGGCCACCAGCGGCGAATCGAGCAGCACCACGCCGGCAGCCAGGTCGGGCCGGCGGCTGGCGGCCAGCAGGCTCAGGTAGCCGCCGAGCGAGTGCCCCACCAGCTGCACCGGCGCACCGCCGGCCTCGCGCTCGATGTAGTGGATCAGCTCGTCGCGCAGCCGCGGCCAGTTGCCGCTGACCGGGTAGTGCGGGTCGTGGCCGAATTTGGCCGGCGCCAGCACGCGCCAGCCGGCGGCGCGCCAGGCGTCGAACAGCACGCCATAGGTCGCCGCCGGGAAGCCGTTGGCGTGGGCGAAGACGATCGTGCCGGCCGGGGCGTGGGCCGCGGCTGTGGGCTCGGTTCGGTCGGACGGGTGCAGTGGCGCAGTCATGGGGCTTTGGTGCGTTGCAGGGACTTGAGCCGGTACAGCGCTTCGAGCGCGTCGCGCGGCGTCAGCGTGTCGGGGTCGATGCGCGCCAGCGCCGCCTCCAGCGCCGACGGCGCGGCTTCGGCTGCGGCCGGCGGCGGCGCGAACAGGTCGATCTGCGCATGGCCGGCCTGCGCCTGCTGCTCCAGCGCCTCGAGCGTGTGCCGCGCCCGGCGGATCAGTGCCGGCGGCATGCCCGCCAGCCGCGCGACCTGCACGCCGTAGCTGCGGCTGGCCGGGCCGGGCTCGATCTGGTGCAGGAACACGATGTCGTGGCCGCTTTCCACCGCGCCCACATGCAGGTTGAGCGCGCGCTCGTGCTTCGCCGGGAATTCGGTCAGCTCGAAGTAGTGGGTCGCGAACAGCGTGAAGCTCTGGTTGCGGTCGTGCAGGTGGGAGGCGATCGCCGAGGCCAGCGCCAGCCCGTCGAAGGTGCTGGTGCCGCGGCCGATCTCGTCCATCAGCACCAGGCTCTGGTCGGTCGCGCCGTGCACGATCGCCGCCGCCTCGGTCATCTCGAGCATGAAGGTCGATTGCGCGTTGGCCAGGTCGTCGGCCGCGCCGATGCGGGTGTGGATCGCGTCGATCGGCCCCAGCCGGCAGGCGGCGGCCGGCACGTAGGAGCCCATCGCCGCCAGCAGCACGATCAGCGCCACCTGGCGCATGTAGGTGCTCTTGCCGCCCATGTTGGGCCCGGTGATCACCAGCAGCTTCGTCTTGGCGTCGAGCCGGCAGTGGTTGGCGATGAAGGGGCCGGCGCCGGTCTCGGCCAGCCGCGCCTGCACGACAGGGTGGCGGCCGGCTTCGATGTCGATGCACGGGTGCGCGACGAACTCGGGCCGGCACCAGTCGAGCGTGGCGGCGCGCTCGGCCAGCGCCGCGAGCGCGTCGAGCGCGGCGAGCGCGTCGGCCAGCGCCGCCAGATCTGCCAGGTGCGGCTGCAGCGCGTCGAGCAGTTGCTCGTACAGCCACTTCTCGCGCGCCAGCGCGCGCTCCGACGCCGACAGCGCCTTGTCCTCGAAGGCCTTCAGCTCGGGCGTGATGAAGCGCTCGGCGTTCTTCAGCGTCTGCCGGCGCCGGTAGTCGGCACCGACGCGGTCGAGGTTGGAACTGGTGACCTCGATGTAGAAGCCGTGCACCTTGTTGTACTGCACGCGCAGGTTGGCGATGCCGGTGCGCGCGCGCTCGCGCTGCTCGAGCTCGAGCAGGAAGGCGTCGCAGTTCTGGCCGATCGCGCGCAGCTCGTCGAGCTCGGCATCGACGCCGGCGGCGATCACGCCGCCGTCGCGCAGCAGCACCGCCGGCTCGTCGGCGATCGCGGCGAGCGCTTCGGCAATCGCCGGCGCCGGTTGCAGCGCCGCATGCAGCGCGTCGAGCAGCGCGCTGCCCGCGGGCGCGGCGGCGCGCAGTGCCGGCAGCGCCAGCAGCGTGGCGCGCAGGCCCGCCAGCTCGCGCGGGCGCACCTGGCGCAGCGCGATGCGCGCGGTGATGCGCTGCACGTCGCTGACGCGGCGCAGCGCGGCGCGCAGCGCGTCGAAGCCGGCATCGGCCAGCCGCGCGATCGCGGCGTGGCGCTGGACGGCATCGGCACGATCGCGCCGCGGGTGCGTCAGCCAGTGGCGCAGGCAGCGGCTGCCCATGCCGGTCGCGCAGGTGTCGAGCAGCGACAGCAGCGTCGGGCCCGGCTCGCCGCGCAGCGTCTGCGTCAGCTCGAGGTTGCGGTGGGTGGTGGGCGGCAGCTCGAGCAGGTCGCCGCCGCGGCCGACCTCGAGCCGGGTCACGTGCGCGAGCGCCTGGCCCTGGGTGTGCTCGGCGTAGCTCAGCAGCGCCGCGGCGGCGGCCTGCGCGGCGGCCAGCGCCTGCGCGCCGTAGCCGGCCAGCGACGCGACCTTCAGCTGCGCGCACAGCTTGCGCAGGCCCAGCGCCGTGTCGAACTGCCAGGCCGGGCGCGGCGTGCGCGCGGCGCGCAGCGCCAGCGCGGCCGGCGGCAGCGGGTTGCCGTCGAACAGCAGTTCGGCCGGGTCGAGCCGCGCCAGCCAGCCGGCGAATTCGGCCTCGCTGCACTCGGCCATGCCCAGGCGGCCGCCGGCCAGCGCGAGCCAGGCCAGGCCGATGCGGCCGCGCTGCAGGTGCAGCGCCAGCAGCAGCGTGTCGGCGCGCTCGGCGAGCAGCTCGCTGTCGGTGACCGTGCCCGGCGTGACGATGCGCGTGACCTTGCGCTCCACCGGCCCCTTGGCCGTGGCGACATCGCCCACCTGCTCGGCCACCGCCACCGCCTCGCCGAGCGCGAGCAGCCGCGCGAGGTAGCTCTCGACCGAATGCACGGGCACGCCGGCCATCACCACCGGTTCGCCGGCGCTGCTGCCGCGGGTGGTCAGCGTGATGTCGAGCAGCCGGTTCGCGCGGCGCGCGTCGTCGTAGAACAGCTCGTAGAAGTCGCCCATCCGGTAGAACACCAGCGTCGCCGGATGCTCGGCCTTGATGCGCAGGTACTGCTGCATCATCGGCGTGTGGGCCGACAGGTCCTGCTCGCGATTCATTCTTCGTTCGTGCGGCCGGCATGTGGTGCCGGGGGCGGTTGGCGCCTGCGGCGGCGGATGGCCCGAAGCGGCGGCCGATGGCGGGCGACCCGCGGCGACGGTGCAGCGGCAGCGAAGGCGGGGGGCACGGCAGGAAGCGGGTGGCGATGAAAGCGCGGTGCGCAATACGGGCGGCGAGCGGTGCTCATCATCGAGCACAAGCCAGTTGCCGACGTGACCGGCGGATGCATCGACCAGCAGACCAAGCCCCGACGGCAGATCATGCATTGTCCTTGATGCCCACGAGGGCGCACCTGTGGGCTTCGGTGTGCAGGTCACCCGCACCAAGTAGTCATACGCATTCCTTCGCAGGGTCGGCGCGAGAGTGGTATCGACGACAGTTGGGCATTACCCTGGCCTGATCATCGGCAACGACCTTCCGCCGGAGCGAAATGCACGCCTTGCCCGAGCAATGACTCGAAGACTATCGATCAAGTGTGAAGCGGGGTCCACGGGCGAACACCATCGACGCGGTCGAGTAGGCGATGCAGCGTCTCTGCGACAGGCTGCTCGACACGCGGGCGGACGACGCAAGCTGGAAGGACTTCGCGGCCTTCCTCGGCCGGAAGGCCGGGATGGACGCCGGCCACCGCATCGGCGCGAGCAATTCGGCACACGCGGGCAACGCCGGTCGTCAAGCTTCAGGCGGCACAATCCGTCGGCTGCGAAGGGAGGCATCCGAAGCAAGCGCCACGTCGGCTTGGTGGCGGCAACTTCGCGATGCAGCGGCCGTGCGCCGGTGAGGCCCGATTCGCGGTCGACGGGCTCTGGCATGCGGATGAGGCCCGTGGTTTCGCCCCTGTCTCGTCGTCGGCTGAAGTGATCCCTCAACAGTACGCGGCGCCGGCGGTCCATGGCTGCGCAGCATGAGATCCGCCGGCACCATCACGAAGCTCGGCGGCACCCTGGGACCGCTGCAGTCCGTCTGACCATTGCCCTCGATGCCTGATGACACTCAAAACCCACTGCACCCCCCGCGACTCGGTCTTCGCCGCTGACCGCCGCGCAACGGTCCTCAGCCTGGACACGTTCCTCCAGGGCAAGGTGCATGGCGGCGAGTTCTTCGACGAGAACTACTTCACCAACGGCATGGTCGCGCTGGTCGACCGCGCCTTCAGGCACCTGTCGGGCAACGGCGCGGGCTCATCGGTCTTCCTGCTGTCGCAGGCCATGGGCGGCGGCAAGACGCACAGCATGATCGGCCTGGGCCTGCTGGCCAAGGACGCCGAGCTGCGGCGCCGCGTGCTGGGCGACAAGGACCCCGCGCCCAGGCTCGGCCGCTGCCGGGTCGTCGGCTTCAACGGCCGCAGCACCGACGCCCCGGGCGGCATCTGGGGTTCGATCGCCGAGCAGCTGGGCAAGGCCGGCCAGTTCGCCCGCTACGTGTCGCCGCTGCTCAGCGCGCCGGGCCCCGAAGCCTGGAAGCAGCTGCTCGGCGGCGACCCGCTGGTGCTGTTCCTCGACGAGCTGCCGCCGTACCTCGAATACGCGGTCGCCGTGCCGGTGGGCAATGCCGATCTGGGCGTCGTCACCACCACCGCGCTGGCCAACCTGTTCGTCGCCGTCGCCGAGATGGACAACGTCTGCCTGGTGCTGTCCGATCTGGCCGGCACCAACTTCACCGTCGGCCAGGCCAGCCTGCAGGCAGCGTTCGGCCGCGCGGTGCAGGGCATCAGCGCCGAGGCCCGGCGCATCGCGGTGCCGATCACGCCGGTCAACCCCAACGGCGACGAGCTGTACCACATCCTGCGCAAGCGGCTGTTCTCGGCGGTGGCGCCTCCAGCCGAGGTCGAGCGCATTGCCGGCGCCTACCGCGATGCCTTGCGCGAGGCAGTGCGCATGAACCTCACCACCACCGCGCCCGAGTCGCTGTTCTCGCGCTTGGTCGATGCCTACCCCTTCCACCCCGACCTGCGCGAGCTGGTCGGCAAGTTCAAGGAGAACGAGGGCTTCCAGCAGACCCGCGGCGTCATCCGCCTGATGCAGATGGTGGTAGCCGACTTGTGGAAGACCGGCAAGGCCGAAGGCAGGGACCTGATCCACCCCTACGACATCGACCTCAACGTCGACGAGATCGCCTCCGAAATCCGCACCATCAACCCGTCGCTGAGCGAAGCCATCGCGCACGACATCGCCCACGGCGGCGACGCCGAAGCCGAGCAGATCGACCTCGCCAACGGCAATGCCGACGCCTCCGACGCGGCCCGCCTGATCCTCGTCGCGTCGCTGTCCACCACCCCCGGCGCCATCCACGGCCTGCGCGAATACCAGCTCGTCGATTGTCTGCAGCGCCCGGGGCGCGACCTGTCCACCTTCAAGGCCAACGTGCTCGACAAGCTGGCCACGCGCGCCTGGTATCTGCACAACTCGGCCGATGGGCGGCTCTACTTCAAGAACCAGCAGAACCTGGCCGCCAAGCTGCGCGCCACCGCCCTGTCGCTGCACGCCGAGACGGTGGATCGCATGCTGCGCGAGCACCTCGAGCAGCATTTCGCCGCCAGTCTGCGCGACTGCTACCAGATGGTGAAGGTGCTGCCGCCGCCCGACGAGGTGCAGCTCGAGCAGGAGAAGACGACGCTGGTCGTCGTGCGCCCCGGCGGGCAGGCCAACCAGTTGCCGATCTCGGCCGACTGGCAGGGCTGGTGGGGCCAGCAGCAGTACAAGAACCGCGTGCTGTTCCTCACCGGCTCGCGCGACACCTTCCAGAAGGTCATCGACTCGGCCCGCCAGACTCGCGCACTGCAGAGCATCGAAGACGAGCTGCGCCAGGAACAGACCCCCGCCGACGACCCGCAATGGCGCGCACTCGACGCCTTGCGTGACCGCATCGCACTGCAGTTCAACGCCGCGCTGAAGGAGGCCTTCGACCAGATCGTCTACCCCAGCATCAACACCGCGTTGCGCGCCACCGGCGTCGACCTGGCCTTTGCCGGCAACCGCAGCGGTGAAGCCACGATCCGCCAGACGCTCGAAGGCGCGCAGAAGTTCACCGTCAAGTTCGACGACGACGCCTTCCGCTCGCGCGCCGAGGCCCGGCTCTTCGGCAGCGTCGAGACCAAGGTCGTGCTGTGGTCGGACTTCAAGCGCAACGCCGCGGTCAACACCAACTGGCCGCTGCACAAGACCTCGGCGCTGGACGACCTGAAGGCCGAATGCCTGCGCCGCGGCCTGTGGCGCGAAGAGGGCAACCACGTGCGCCGCGGCCCGTTCCCGCCGCCCGCGCCGTCGGTGGAAGTACGCGAACTCTCGGTGGACGACGACGGCGACGGCCGCACCTGGCTGAAGGTCGAGCCGCTGCATGCGCCCGCCGTCGTCTTCGAAACCGGCGACGCTGACCCGACGCCCGCCTCCAGCCCCGTGCCCGTGCCGGCGCGCTTCGAGGCTACGGCGCTGCGCTACCGCTTCCTGGCGCACGACCCGGCGGACCCCGCCCGCGTCAGCCCGGTCAAGGAATGGTCGGCGCGCATCCGGCTGAAGTACCGGCTGCACAACCGCGGCGACCACTTCGAAGTGGAGCTGCGCGCGCTGCCGCGCGCCGCCGGCATCGAGATCCGCTGCACCACCGACGGCTCCGCGCCCACCCATGTCGGCGCAGCCACCTACGACGGCGGCTTGCGCGTGCCCGCGGGCAGCCGGATCGTGAGCGCCATCGCCGTGGCCGGCGCCTTCGGCCTCAACTCCGAGGTGCTGCGCATCCCGATCCCGCAGCCTGGCGGTGACGGGCCCAGGCTCGACCCCACCCGGCCGGCCCGCTGGACACAGCGCGCCAAGCTCGACGACGCCGGCGCGGTGTGGGACTTCATCCAGCGCCTGGACGAAGCCGCCACCGTGATCGCGCACGACCTGCAGCTCAGCGCCGAAAGCGCCGACGGGCTGCAGCACGTCGAATACTCCGGCGCGCTCGACTCGGGCTACTCCGCCGCCAGCCTGAAGCAGGCTGCCGACAAGCTGCAGGACATCGTCGGCCCCGGCGGTTTGCGCATGACGGTCGGCTCGCTCGCCTTCACCACCGGGCAGGCGCTGCTCGACTGGTTGCGCGCCACCCACCAGCCCTTCGACATGGCCAAGGTGCAGCAGGACTGAGCCATGGTGAGCCCCGCAACCCGCCGCCAGGGCGCCGCCGGCCGCACGGCCGTCGGCCTGGGCTTCCTGCCCGACGAGGCGCGCCACGGCTTCCTGGTCGACGTGCCCAAGGGCGCGGCCCTGGACGCGATGGTCTGCATCTCCGAGCACCGCGGCGCCGACCTGGACGGCCTGGGCGAACGCCACAGCGCGCCGCTGAACCCGGCCGACCTTGCGCTGCGCGTGCTGATCGACCGCGCCCGCTGGCTGGCGCTGGCCCCTGCCTTCTGGGAAGAGGCCAACCGCCGCCTGCGCGCCAACGGCCTGCCGGTGGCCAAGTTCGTCAAGAACCCGGCCCGGCCGGTGCCGCTGCACGCGTCGCTGGGCAAGGAGCTGTGCGTGCTGTGCTGGGCGGTGGAAGACGCGCCGCCCGCCGACATCCCGAACGCGCTGCGCAACTGGGAAGCGCTCGCGCCCGAGGAGCGCTGGTGGCTCTACACGATGACCGTCGCCACCACCGGCCAGGCGCTGCAAAAGGGCATCGGCTGGCGCAAGGCGCTGCGGGCCGCGCTGGCCGACAACCCCTTCGTCAAGGGCGAGGGCATGTCGCCGCGAGCCCGGCGCGAGCTGCTGGGCCACTCGCAACTGTCGCTGAACCTCTGATCGCCGTCGCCCCATGCCCGCGTTCATCGAAACCCAGTTCCCGATCGCACGGCTGTCGGCCGAGAGCTACAAGGAGCGCAAGGCCGGGGCCAGCCAGACGCTGACCGGCCTGGGCAAGTGGTGGGGCCGCAAGCCGCTGGTGCTGGTGCGCGCGGCGATCGTCGGCATGCTGATGCCGGCGTCGGCCGACGCGAAGAAGGACCGCAAGGTCTTCCTGCAGATCCTGACGATGGACGACGACGGCGCCTGGGCGCGCTGCAAGCCTGCCGTGCAGCGCAGGCTGGGCCGCGCCGGCTTCGACGCGCTGCCTTATGCCGAGCGCATCGCCCACTGCGCGCGGCCCGAGAACGCCGCCGGCCCCTCGGTCGAGGCCTGGGCGAGCGTCAACGACCACCTGGGCACCAGCGCGGCCAGCCTGCCCGAGCTGGTCGACCAGCTGGGTCGGCGCGCCTTCGGCCACCGCCCACGCGTGGGGGATTCATTCTGCGGCGGCGGCTCGATCCCCTTCGAGGCGGCGCGCATCGGCTGCGACGCCTTCGGCTCCGACCTGAACCCGGTCGCCGGGCTGCTGACCTGGGCGAGCCTGAATCTGCTGGGCGGCGGGCCCGAGGTGCAGGTCGAGGTGATGCGCGTGCAGACCGAGGCGCTGGCCGCCGCTGACCGGCAGGTGACCGAGTGGGGCATCGAGCACAACGCCCGCGGCGAGCGCGCAGAAGCCTTCGTGTACTGCGTCGAGGTCAAGCCCGAGGGCTGCAACTACTACATCCCGTTGTCACCGAGTTGGTTGGTCGACGAGTACAGCGGGGTCATCGCGCGCTGGCACCGCGTACCGGGATCGGACCGCCTGCGGCCCGAGATCGCCACCGTGGGCGACGCCGAACTGAAGCGCCACAAGGCGAAGAACGGCGCAACCGTGGTCGACAGCCGCGTGGTCGACCCCTTCAACCCGAACCGAAGCTGGAGCGTCGAGGCGCTGCGCGGCCCCGACGGCCTGCGCCGCTGGACCAACGACGACCTCGTGCCGCGCCCGGGCGACATGTTCCAGGAGCGCCTGTACTGCATCCGCTGGGTCGATGCCGACGGCCGCCGCCGTTACGCCGCGCCCGATACCGACGACCTGGCGCGCGAGGAGCAGGTGCTGGCGCTGCTGCGCGAGCGCTTTGTCGACTGGCAGCGGCAGGGCTTCATTCCTTCGAAGGCCATTCCAGCGGGAGGCGACAAGACCGAAGAGCCGATTCGCACGCGTGGCTGGACGCATTGGCATCACCTGTTCACGCCGAGACAGCTACTGGTTCATGGGCTGCTCATGAGTCAGCTAACGGCTACGGGCACGAAGGAGTCATTGGCAGCGGCGATGCTGAGTGTCAGCAGATTCGCGGACTGGAACTCTCGGCTGAGCTGTTGGCTGTCGAGTCGTACCCAGATGGGCCGTGGAAAGAATACCTTCCTGAACCAAGCGCTGAACACTCTCTTCAACTATTCGACTCGACCGCTGACCACGCTGGTTTTTTCCCAGGCTTCATTTGCGGGGGTTGTCGACGGTCAACTAACCGGCGATGTTGCAGTGCTTGACGCACGCGACGTCAAAGCGAACTGCGACCTCTGGCTCACCGACCCCCCCTACGCCGACGCCGTCAACTACCACGAGCTCGGCGACTTCTTCCTCGCCTGGTACGACAAGCAGCTCGCCCGCGCGTTCCCCGAATGGGTCCCCGACGCCCGCGCCGAACTCGCGGTGCGCGGCGACGGCGACGACTTCCGCCGCTCGATGGTCGAGATCTACCGCAACCTCGCCGCCCACATGCCCGACGGCGGCATGCAGCTGGTGATGTTCACGCACCAGAACCCGGCGGTGTGGGCCGACCTCGGCATGATCCTGTGGGCCGCCGGGCTGAAGGCCACCGCCGCCTGGACGATCAGCACCGAGACCGAGGCATCGGGCATCAAGAAGGGCAACTACGTGCAGGGCACGGTGTGTCTGGTGCTGCGCAAGCGCATCGGCAGCGAGTCCGGCTTCCTCGACGAGGTGTATCCGCTGGTCGAAGACGAGGTCAAGCGCCAGCTCGCCTCGATGCAGGCGCTGGACGAGGGCGGCGAGCCCAACTTCAACGACGCCGACTACCAGCTCGCGGCCTATGCCGCCGCATTGAAGGTGCTGACGCAGTACGGCAGCCTGGACGGCCGCGACGTCGAGCACGAGGTGTTCGCGGTGCGTGCCAAGGGCGACAAGAGCGACTTCCAGGCGGTGATCGAGCGCGCGGTGGGCATCGCCTGCGACACGCTGATCCCGCGCGGGCTCGAAGGCGCGTGGCGCGACCTGAACCTGGCCGAGCGCTACTACCTGCGCGCCCTCGACATCGAGAGCCGCGGCGAACGCCGCCAGGGCATGTACGAGGAGCTGGCGCGCGGCTTCGGCGTCACCGACATCAGGCCGCTGCTGGAAAGCGACAAGGCCAACGGCGCGCGCATGCGCACCGCCAGCGGCTTCGGCGCTGCGGTGCTGGCACCCGTCGGCGGTGGCGACGGCGCGGCCGCCGTGCTGCCGGCCCGCCGCGGGCGCGCCGCCACTGGCGCGCCGCATCCGTTCGCCGCGTCGCCGCTGCGCCACCTGCTGTTCGCGCTGCGCGAGACCGCGGCCGCCGACGCCAACCCTGAGCCCGGCCGCCAGTACCTGCGCGACACCTTCGGCCCAGGCTACTGGATGCGGCGCGAACGCTTCGTCGGCCTGCTCGAATGGCTGGCGCTGCTGGCCAACGCCGCCGGCATGGAGGAATGGGCCGCCGATTCGCAGGCGGCGCGCATCCTCGCCGGCCGGCTGCGCAACGACCATGCCTGAAGCCGTGGCCCCGCCGCCGCGCGTGGTGCTGGACACCAACGTGCTCTATGCCGGCCTGTATTCGGCCAGCGGCCAGTCGCACCGCCTGCTGCGCGCCGTGGCCGCCGCGCGGGTGCGCATCGTGCTGTCGACGCCGCTGCTGTTCGAGTACGAAGACGTGCTGCGCCGCGATCCCGAAGCGCTGGGCCTGAGCGGGCGCGACATCGATGCCGTGCTCGACAACCTGTGCGCACTGGCCGACCACCAGCGCATCCACTTCCTGTGGCGCCCGATGCTTCGCGATGCCAAGGACGACATGGTGCTCGAACTGGCGGTCGCGGCCGGCGCCCGGTGCATCGTCACGTTCAACGGGCGCGACTTCGGGCCCGCGGCACAATTCGGCATCGAGGTGCTGAACCCCAAGCAACTTCTGGAGCGTTTGCGATGACCTCCATCACGCTGAAACTGCCGCAGTCGATCCAGCGCCACCTGCAGGAGATGGCGGCGCAGGACGGCGTTGCCGTCGATCAGTTCGTGGCCAGCGCGGTGACCGAGAAGATCGCCGCGATCACCGCCGAGACCTACCTGCGCCAGCGCGCCGAGCGCGCCGACCCGGCTGCGCTGGCGGCGGTGCTCGACAGGGTGCCGGTGCGCACGCCCGTGGCCGGCGACGAGTGAGGCCACCCAGCGCCGGGGCCCGCGCCTTGCCGTGCTGAACCGGCACTCCAGCCGCCGCCAGCGTCTCGACTGCACGGTGCTCGGCCAGCGCCTGGCCGGTGCGGTGGCCTACGACCGCATTGCCGGCTACTTCCGCTCGAGCCTGTTCGAAGTGGCCGGCGAAGCCTTGCAGCAGGTGCAGGGGCCGGTGCGCATCGTCTGCAACTCCGACCTCGACCCGCAGGACCTGGTGACCGCGGCCGCCGCGCAGGCGGCACTGCGGCGCAGTTGGTGCGCTGGACAGCCCGAGGCGGCACCGCCGGCGGCGCTGCCGCGCTACCGGGCGCTGTACGAGGCGCTGACCAGCCGGCGCGTCGAGGTGCGCGTGCTGCCCGACGAAGCCTTCGGCCTGGTCCACGGGAAGGCGGGCGTGATCCGCCGCGCCGACGGCACGGCCACGGCCTTCCTGGGCAGCGTCAACGAAAGCGCCTCGGCCTGGCGGCTGAACTACGAGCTGCTGTGGGAGGACGACTCGCCCGACGCGGTGGCCTGGGTGCAGGAGGAGTTCGACGCGCTGTGGAACGACCCGCGCGCGATGGACCTGAGCGTGTGCCCGTTCATCGCGCAGGATGTGCGGCGCATCGCCGTGCGCCGCGTGATCGAGCCGCCGCAGTGGCAGGCCACTACCGACACCCAGGCTGCCGCCGCGGCCGCGGCCGTGGAAACGCCGGTGTACCGCCGCGAGCAGGGGCTGTGGCCGCACCAGAAGTACTTTGCCCAGCTGGCGCTGCAGCGCCACCGCCTGGGTGGTGCACGCCTGGTGCTGGCCGACCAGGTGGGCCTGGGCAAGACGGTGCAGCTGGCGATGGCGGCGCTGCTGATGGCGCTGGACGACGCCGACGGCGCTCCGGTGCTGGTGCTGGCGCCCAAGCCGCTGCTGCAGCAGTGGCAGGGCGAGCTGATGGAGCTGCTGCAGCTGCCGTCGGCGCGCTGGAACGGCCGCGCCTGGGTGGACGAGAACGAGCTCGAATACCCGTCCGACGGCGTCAAGGCGCTCGGCAGGTGCCCGCGCCGCATCGGCCTGGTTTCGCAGGGCTTGGTGGTGCGCGGCCAGCCGGAGGCCTTGCAGCAGTTGCTGGCGCGCCGATACGCCTGCGTGATCGTCGACGAAGCGCATCGCGCCCGCCGCCGCAACGTGCCCAAGGTGGACGCCGGCCCCGACGAGGTCGACGAGCGCGCCGACCCGAACAAGCTGATGGCCTTCCTGAAGCAGATCGGCCCGCGTACCAAGAGCATGCTGCTGGCCACCGCCACGCCGGTGCAGCTGCACCCGGTGGAGGCCTGGGATCTGCTGGACATCCTGTCGCAAGGCAACGACGGCGTGCTCGGCGGCTGGACGCGCACCAGTCCGTGGTTCCGCGCGAGCCACTGCCTCGCGGTGGCTACCGGCGACGCCGGCGTGCCGGTGGACGTGGTGGCCGGCTGGCAGTACGTGCGCGACCCGCTGCCGGCACGCGTGGAAGGCGCTGCCTTCGACCGCATTCGCCGCAACCTGGATGCAGACGACAGCAGCTGGCAGTTCACGCCCGAGATGCTGGAGCGGCTGTCGCCGGCGATCCGGCGCGTGCAACTGGCCAACGGCGTGCTGCCGGGCTACGGCGCGCAGTTCAACCCGCTGCTGCGCTGCATCGTGCGGCGCACGCGCGGCTACCTCGAGGCGACCGTCAACCCGGCGACCGGCAGCTGGTTCCTGCCGAAAGTGCAGGTGCGCCTGTTCGGCGAGGACGATGCCGATGCGCTCGGCCTGGGCGGCTACCTGCGCGACGCCTACGGGGAGGCGGAGCACTTCTGCCGCCTGCTGCAGCAGCGGGTGCGCGGTGCCGGCTTCTTCAAGACGCTGCTGTTGCGCCGGCTGGGCAGCTCGATCGAGGCCGGCCGCAGCACGGTGATGAAGCTGCTGGGGGCGACGCCCGACGAGCCGACGGACGAGGACGACGACGACAGCGACGACGGCAACGGCGGCAACGGCGGCAACGGCGGCAACGGCGGCAACGGCGGCGCTGACGCGGACGGGCAGCCGGCCGCCGCCGTGTCGGACTTCAAGGACTTCACGAAGGCGGAGGCGGCGTCGTTGGAGCGCTGCCTGGCGCTGCTGCGCCAGGGGGGCAGCAACGATCCCAAGCTCGACGCCGTGCCCGGCTACCTGCTCGGCACCCGCAGCGACGTGGGCGAACGCTGGATCGGCCGCGGGTGCATCCTGTTCTCGCAGTACTACGACACGGCGCGCTGGGTGGGCGACGAGCTGGCGAAGCGGCCCGAGTTCGCCGACATGGAGATCGGCCTGTACGCCGGCAGCAACCGCTCGGGCCTGTGGAGCGGCGGGCGCTTCCAGCGCTGCGAGCGCGAGTGGCTGAAGGCGCGCGTGCGCGCCGGCGAACTGAAGCTGCTGCTCGGCACCGATGCGGCTTCGGAAGGGTTGAACCTGCAACGGCTGGGCACGCTGATCAACATCGACCTGCCGTGGAACCCGACGCGGCTGGAGCAGCGCAAGGGCCGCATCCAGCGCATCGGCCAGCAGCGCAGCGAGGTGTGGATCGCCAACCTGCGCTACCGCGGGTCGGTGGAAGACCGGGTGCACCAGGTGCTGGCCGACCGGCTGGCGTCGATCCACCAGCTGTTCGGCCAGATCCCGGACACGCTGGAGGACGTGTGGGTGCAGATCGCGCTGGCCGACGAGCAGGCCGCGCGGCGGCTGATCGACCGCACGGCGGCGACCCGCAACCCCTTCGATGCCAAGTACAGCAAGGTGGAGGACGCGGACTGGGAGAGTTCCCCGCTGGTGCTGGATGCACAGGCGGTGCGGGAGCAGCTCATGCGCGGGTGGTAGACCCCTTGCACATTCGACGTGGGCGGAGTCGTCACACGCAACAGGGCTCCTCCTCTGCGTTCGCGGGGGTGGTGGGACCGCCCAGTGCCTGTGTCTTGCGCATCAGCCGCCGATGTTCCCGAACGGCATGCATCACCGCGCGCCGCACTTCGATCATCGGCATCCTCCGGAACCCGGCGAGAACCGCGGCCATCGGAGCTTCTGCGGCTTCGTAGTCAAGGCCGACGGCGTCACACCACGAGCGGATGCCGAACTCGCACGAGCCGGTTTCGCGGGCGTCGTCGAGAGTCACCGTGATGTCATAGCGCAGGTAGCGCCGGACGAATTCGTCGATCGTCAGCGAGTAGCTCGAGCGTCGCGCCACAGTCTCCCCAGTTGCGACCCGTTGCTTGCGGCGAACGCCGGCGATGGCAGCTTCGATGCTCCGCGCGTGGTAGTGCGTGTTGCCGACGCGAGCGATGTACCCGCGATCCACGGCGACAGCGAATCCGCGCGCCTGACGAGCCCACGTCGCGGACAGGTCCTGCTCGCGATTCATTCTTCGTTCGTGCGGCCGGCATGTGGTGCCGGGGGCGGTTGGCGCCTGCGGCGGCGGATGGCCCGAAGCGGCGGCCGATGGCGGGTGATCCGCGGCGACGGTGCAGCGGCAGCGAAGGCGGGGGGCACGGCAGGAAGCGGGTGGCGATGAAGGCGCGGTGCGGCAGGCGGGTGGGCGGCGGACGCTGCCCGCCTGGCGCCGCGGGCCGGCCGCGGATGCGCAGTGCGGGTGCGGCAGCATCGGGCCGGGCGCCCGGGCGCGGCGGCCGCCATTGTCCTTGATGGCCGCGCCGATGCGCGCGCCCGCCGCCAGGCCCTGGGGGCACTCAGGGCGCCGGCGGCAGCTCGCGCCACGCCGGCGGCTGGTTCTTCGCGGCCGCCAGCCGCTGGCGCGTGGCATCGGCCTCGTCGATGAGCATGCCCAGCGAGGCCAGCAGATGGCGCGCATCGGTGTAGTGCGACGGCGGCGACAGCCGGTCGCCCGCGCGCGCGTAGAGCGTGTCCAGCATCGCGAAGTCGCGCCGGCCCTTTTCGGCGATCACGATCACCGGCAGCGCGTAGTCGGTCACCAGCGTCTCCAGTTCCAGCGGCACGCTCGACGCGTCGCTGACGTCGGCGATGATGAACGCCGCCAGGCCGGCCAGCACCTTGGCGGTCTCGCGCGTATCGCGCTGGGTTGGCGGCTCGAAGTCGAACAGCATCGGATACCAGCCGCGCGCCGCGAGCGCGTCGCGCAGCGAGCGCAGCACTGCGATGCGCTCGGGCGTGAAGCGGCCGAGCAGCAGCACGCCGCGCGTGGTGACGGCGTCGATCACGTCGCGCAGCTTCGGGTTGTGCAGCAGCAGGGAGATGAACTGCGCCAGCTCCAGGTTGGGCGCACTCGGCAGCGGGCCGCCGGCCGGGTCGATCGACAGGTCGGCATGCAGCGTGCGCCGCCGCTCGGCACTGTCGTCCAGCGTCAGGCCCCAGGCGGAGCAGCCGTAGACGCGCGCACCGCGCAGGCTCGTGCCGCGCAGATCGGCGCCGACCAGGCTGCAGCCGCGCAGGTCGCAGCCGTCGAGGCGGGCGCCCGCAAGCCGGGCGCGCGCCAGGCTCGCGCCGACGAAGGCGGCCCCGTCGAGCTGGGTGCGGGCATCCATCGTGCAGCCGTCGAGCCGCGCGCCTTCGAACGATGCGCCGCGCAGGTCGGCCCCGCCCAGGTCGGCCTCGCGCAGGTCGGCACCGAGAAACTGCACGCCCTGCAGGTCGGCCGCGCGCAACCGGGCGCCCCGGAAGTCGGCGGCCTTGAAGAACCCGCGCACCTGCACCCGGTCGAGGATCGCGCCGCGCAGCTTGACGCGCCCGAGGCTGAGCGTGCCCAGGTCCGCGCCGCTGAGGTCGACCCGGCGCGGCTCGTAGCGGTGGTCGCCCTTGCGCCACAGCACTTCGCCCCGCTCGCGCCGCCGGCGCGCAGCTTCGGTCGGCACGGCCACGGTGTTGTAGATCTGCCAGCGCACCAGCGCCTCGCCGCGCGCGCCGCTGTGCAGCGGCGTGGCGCACAGCCGCAGGAACTCGTCCAGGTCGGCCTGGTTGCCGGTGAACCCGGCGGATGCGGCTCGTGTCGGCATGGCGGTGCGCTGCAGGCTGGCCTGAGAGGCTGAGAGGTTCCGGCAAGTCTGCCTCGCGTCGCGCTGCCGGGCAAGATTGCGGGCCGGCAGCCGCGGCGGCGCTGCCGCAGCCGCATCGGCCTGGCGGCCGGCAGGCCCTGGCCGCGATCGATTCGGGGCGGCGCGCCGGCGGTGCCAAGACCGGACCGGCCATGCGGGATCGACGCAGGGCCGGTGCGAAGGGGCAGGGCACAATGGGCCGGCGCCCGTTCCGCTCCCGGGCGGGCGCACCGCGGATCGCGCGGGCCCTGCGGACAACTTCGTCGAAGAAGGCAAGCATGAGCACCATCGAAGTCGTGGGCGCCGGCCTGTTCGCGGTGGCGGTGGTGCACACCTTCTCCACGAAGTTCTTCGAGGGACTGGCACACCGCAACCCCGAGCACGCCGGCATCTGGCACCTGCTGGGCGAGGTCGAGGTGGTCTTCGGCTTCTGGGCGATGGTGCTGATGCTGGCGATGCTGGCGCTGCAAGGGCGCGATGCGGCAACCGCCTACCTCGACTCGCGCAACTTCACCGAGCCGATGTTCGTGTTCGTGATCATGGTCGTCGCCGGCAGCCGCGCGATCCTGCAGCTGGCACGCGACGCGGTGGACGTGATCGCGCGCCTGGTGCCGCTGGCCGGCAGCATGGCCTTCTACTTCGTGGCGCTGGCCTTCGTGCCGCTGCTCGGATCGTTCATCACCGAACCCGCGGCGATGACGCTGGCCGCGATCATGCTGCGCGACAGGCTGTTCAGCGTCGGCAGCGTGTCGCAGAAGCTCAAGTACGCGACGCTCGGCGTGCTGTTCGTCAACGTGTCGATCGGCGGCACGCTGACCTCGTTCGCCGCGCCGCCGGTGCTGATGGTCGCGTCGAAGTGGGGCTGGGACAGCTGGCACATGCTGGCGAACTTCGGGTGGAAGGCGGCGGTCGCGGTCGGCGTCAATGCGCTGGCGGCTGCGGTGCTGTTCCGGCGCGAGCTGGCCGCGCTGCCGCGCACCGAAAGCGGCGGCAGCGGCCGGTTGCCCGCGTGGGTGATCGTGCTGCACGTGCTGTTCCTGGCCGGAGTGGTCGCGTTCTCGCACCATCCGGCGGTGTTCATGGGGCTGTTCCTGTTCTTCATGGGCCTGGCGACCGCCTACCCGCACTTCCAGGACCGGCTGATCCTGCGCGAAGGCCTGCTGGTGGCCTTCTTCCTGGCCGGGCTGGTGGTGCTCGGCGGCCAGCAGCGGTGGTGGCTCGAGCCGCTGCTGCGCGGCATGGACGCCAACACGGTGTTCTACGGTGCGACTGCGCTCACCGCGATCACCGACAACGCCGCGCTGACCTACCTCGGCTCGCTGGTCGAAGGGCTCAGCGACGAGTTCAAGTTCGCGCTCGTGGCCGGTGCCGTCACCGGCGGCGGGCTGACCGTGATCGCCAACGCCCCCAACCCGGCCGGCTTCGCGATCCTGCGCGGGCACTTCGACCAGGGTGCCATTCATCCGCTGGGGCTGTTCGCCGCCGCGCTGGGGCCGACGATCATCGCGATCCTGGCGTTCCAGCTGCTCTGATCGGGATGCCGCGGCCGCCGCGGCGGTTGCGCCGATCGCCTGTCGCTGATCGCCGATCGGGGCGGCGCTCGGTTGCGCGGCCAAGCGCCGCTGACGCTTCGGCAGGCCGGGCCCGCAGCGCAGCCGGCCTTGCACGCGTGGTGACACGGCGCACGATGCGCGTGCGCCGATTTGAAGATGTACTTGAGCTGCATCAATTGTTCCGCACTTAGGCCTTCGCCTGCGGGTGCGCCTGCATAGCCGCTGCGCGGGCTGCGTCCTATGCTGTGCCCGGATCACTCACGAGGCAGCAGGCGATGACCGACGGCTTGGGGCGCAGCAGGGTGCAGCGATGACGGCTGCCGGACGCGCCTCGAGGGCGGGGCGGTGAGCCGCGCCGGCCCTGCCGCCGCCGCCCGGCGGCGGCCTGATGCGATGCCCTGCACGGCGGCGGACCGTGTCGAAGCGGCCGGCGTTCGGCCGGCCAATCCCCGCGGCCCAATCCATTCGATGCCATGACGCGAATCCTCCAGCGAGAGCAGTTCTCCGAGCAGACCTTCCTGTGGGAGATCGACGCACCCGACGTCGCCAACGCCGCCGAGCCGGGCCACTTCGTGATGCTGCGGCTGGACGAAGCCGGCGAGCGCATCCCGCTGACCGTGGCCGACTTCGACCGCGAGCGCGGCAGCGTCACCGTGGTGGTGCAGGCGCTCGGGCGCACCACGCGCGAGATGCGCGACCGCTACGCCGCCGGCGACGAGTTCGCCGATTTCGTCGGCCCGCTCGGGCTGCCGCAGCATGTGCAGAAGGTGGGCCACGTGGTGTTCGTCGGCGGCGGGCTGGGCGTGGCGCCGGTGTACCCGCAGCTGCGTGCCTTCAAGCAGGCGGGCAACCGCACCACCTGCATCGTCGGCTTCCGCAACCAGGACCTGGTGTTCTGGGACGACAAGCTCGCCGCCTGGGCCGACGAGCTGATCCTGTGCACCGACGACGGCAGCGCCGGCCGGCCCGGCTTCGTGACCGCGGCGCTGGCCGAATTGATCGAGCGCGACCGCCCCGACCTGGTGGTCGCGATCGGGCCGATGCCGATGATGCATGCGTGCACCGAAGTCACGCGCCCGTCGGGCGTGCGCACGATGGTGTCGCTGAACACGATCATGGTCGACGGCACCGGCATGTGCGGCTCGTGCCGCGTCACCGTGGGCGGCGAGGTCCGCTTCGCCTGCGTCGACGGCCCCGACTTCGACGCGCACCAGATCGACTTCAAGGAGCTGCTCGCGCGCCAGAAGCGCTTCAAGAAGGAGGAGCAGCAGGCCAACGCCGACCTCGACCACGTCTGCAGCCTCGAGGAGCTGCTGGTCAAGCAGGGCAAGCGCACCTACAAGAAGTATTCGGCGCTCGAGCGCGTGCAGGTGCCGATGCCCGAGCGCGACGCCGCCGAGCGCGCCGCCAGCTTCGACGAGGTCAACCTCGGCTACGACTGGGCGGCGGCGCTGCGCGAGAGCGAGCGCTGCATCCAGTGCATCAAGCCCACCTGCATCGAAGGCTGCCCGGTGCGCATTGACATCCCGCGCTTCATCCGCCACCTGCTGCTGCGCGACCTGGAGTCCGCGGTCGACGCGATCTACGACTCGAGCCCGTTCCCGTCGGTGTGCGGCCGCGTGTGCCCGCAGGAGAGCCAGTGCGAAGCGCAGTGCGTGCTCGTCAAGGCGAAGATGGAGCCGGTGGCGATCGGCCGGCTCGAGCGCTTCGTCGGCGACAACGCGCGCCCGCGCGCGGCAGAGGTGCCGCAGCACGACGGCGCCGGCCGGGTGGCGATCGTCGGCTCGGGCCCGGGCGGCCTGGCCGCGGCGGCCGACCTGGTCAAGCTCGGCGTCGAGGTCACGGTGTACGAGGCGCTGCACGTGGTCGGCGGCGTGCTGCGCTACGGCATCCCGTCGTTCCGGCTGCCGCGCGACATCATCGACCGCGAAGTCAACCGCCTGCGCGATGCCGGCGTGAAGTTCGAGACCAACAAGGTCATCGGCAAGACCTTCAAGATCGACCAGCTCACCGGCGCGATGGGTTTCGACGCCGTGTTCGTCGCCGCCGGTGCGGGCGCGCCGGCCTTCCTCGGCATCCCGGGCGAGTTCGCTGGCCAGGTCTATTCGGCCAACGAGTTCCTGACCCGCGTGAACCTGATGGGAGGCGACCGCTTCCCGTACCGCGACACGCCGATCGCGCTGGGCGAACGCGTGATCGTGATCGGCGCCGGCAACACCGCGATGGACTGCCTGCGCGTGGCGCGGCGCCTGGGCGCGCCCGAGGTGCGCTGCGTGTACCGGCGCTCCGAGGCCGAGGCGCCGGCGCGCGTCGAGGAATTGCGCCACGCCAAGGAAGAGGGCGTGGTGTTCTCGTTCCTGCACGCGCCGGTGGAGGTGCTGGTCAACGACGACGGCGACGTGCGCGCGCTGCGCGCGCAGCGCATGACGCTGGGCGAGCCCGACGCGCGCGGCCGCCGCTCGCCGGTGCCGCTGGAAGGTGAGTTCGTCGAATGGCCGTGCGACACCGTGATCTACGCGCTCGGCACCAAGGCCAACCCGATCGTCGGCCGCGCGACGCCGGGGCTCGAGCTCGACCGCCGCGGCTACATCGCCGCCGACGACAGCACCCAGGCCACCTCGCTGCGCGGTGTGTTCGCCGGCGGCGACATCGTGACCGGCGGCGCCACCGTGATCCTGGCGATGGCCGCCGGCCGCCGTGCCGCACGCGCGATCGGCGCCTGGCTGCAGGGCGGGCGCGCCGACTGGCCGCCGTCGCCCGAACAGGTGGCCGCCTTCGAAGCCCCGCAAGCGGTGGGCGAGGCCTCGTGACGATGCGCCGCGCCACCCCAGGAGTTGCCCGATGACCGTGCTCTGCCCCAAGTGCCACCAGCCGCTCGACGACGAGGACGACGGCCCGTACATCTGCTGCGCCGGTGCGCCGATGCAGTGGCGCTGCACCGGCTGCGGCAAGGTCAGCGAAGGCTTCGCCTTCCCCTACGGGCGCTGCCCGCAGTGCGGCGGCCGGCTCGAGCTGCGCGCCGAGCCGGCAGCGGCCGCCGGCCACGAGGCCGCTGCCACCGCCGCGGTGCGCACCGCGTTCGAGATCGAGCTCGGCGGCCGCGCCTTCTACCAGCGCGCCGCGCTCGACTGCGACGACGCCGAGCTGCGCACCCTCTTCGGCCGCTTCGCGGTGATGGAGGGCGAGCACATGGAGACGCTCGCGCGCCGCTACCACCTCGACCTGCCCGATCCGTCGCCGCAGTTCCGGCTGGAGACGGCCGCCGTCTACGCCGGCACCGGGGAGCCGCCGCGCGACGCGGCCGGCCTTTTCAAGCTGGCGATCGGGCTCGAGAAGCGCGCGGTCGCCTTCTTCAGCGAGCGCGCCGCCCACTGCGCGCCCGATTCGGCCGAACACCGGCTGTACGCCGAACTCGCGGCCGAGGAGCGCGAGCACGTCAGCATCCTGACCACCGAGTTCGCGCGCTGGCGCGACCGCATGCCGGGGCTGTTCGGCGCGCCTGCAGCCGGCGCCGACGCCGCGCATGGCGCGCCGCTGAACGCTGCGCAACTGCTGCTCGCGCCGCACGACGGCGCCAAGATCGCGATCGAATGCGGCGACGAGCGCCTGAGCTACGCCGAGCTGCGCGACCGGGTCGCGCGCGCCGCGGCGGTGTGGCGCGCGCGCGGCCTGCGGCCCGGCGACCGCGTCGCGGTCAAGCTGCCCGACGGGTTGGACTGGGTCGTGTGCTGGCTCGGCACGATCTGGGCCGGCGGCATCGCGGTGGGCGTGAACCCGCGCGTGCCGGCGCCCGAGTGGCAGTACATCCTCGAGGAAGCCGGCTTCAACGTGATCGTCGCCGAGACCGACGCCGACACGCCCGAGCCCTGGCGCGCGCACGTGATCCCGCTGGCTGAAGGCCGGCGCGCGGTGGCGGCGGCGCAGCCCGACGCGCCGGCGATCGTCGACCCGGACACGCCGGCCTTCTGGCTGCACACCTCGGGCACTTCGGGCAAGCCCAAGGCGGTGGTGCACGCGCACCGCTGCGTGCGCGAAGTCGGCCGCATCTCGGCCGAGCGCATGGGCATCCGGCCCGACGACCGGCTCTATGCCAGCTCCAAGCTGTTCTTCGCGTACCCGCTGACCAACCTGCTGCTCGCGGGCCTGCGCCTGGGCGCGACGCTGATCCTCGATGCGCAGTGGCCGACGCCGGAGACGGTGGCCGCCACCGTCGTGCAGCGCCGGCCGACCGTGCTGTTCAGCGTGCCGTCGCTGTACCGCGCGCTGCTGCACGAAGGGCGCGCACGCGCCGTCGCCGATGCCGGCGTGCGCGTGTGCGTGTCGGCCGGCGAGGCGCTGCCGGCCAGCCTGCGCCAGGCCTGGCGCGACGCGACCGGGCTGCCGATGATCGACGGCTACGGCGCGTCGGAAGTGCTGGTGCTGGTGCTGACGGCGGTCGACGGCGACGACGCGCTGTGCGTGTCGCCGGGCACGCAGGCCGAGCCGCTGGACGCCGACGCGGTGGCGGCCGGCACGCCGACGCGGCTGCTGATCCGCAGCCCGATGCAGGCGCTGGGCTACCTCGACCGCCCGGCCGCGCAGGCCGACAGCTTCCGCGACGGCCGCTTCTGCCCGGCCGACCTGTTCCTGCGCACCGAGTCGGGCCACTGGCGCTTTGCCGGGCGCGAGGATTCGATGGTCAAGGTCAAGGGCCGCTGGGTGAACCTGGTCGATCTGGAAGAGCGCCTGGGCGCCGGCCTGCCGGGGCTGCGCGAAGGCGCGGCAGTGTGGGTCTCGGATGCCGACGGCATGGGCGCGGTCGCGTACTACTACTCGGCCGGCGCGGCCGACGTCAAGGCGCTGCGCGCCGAGCTGGACCGGCGCATCGCCGCGCTGCCGCCGTACCAGCGCCCGTCGCAGCTGCTGCCGATCGACATGCTGCCGCGCACGCCCACCGGCAAGCTGCTGCGCCGCAAGCTGCTGGAGCTGTACCAGGGCACGGCCTGAGCGGGCGGTGTCGGCCGCGGCGCGCGGCCGGCACTACCCGGCGGTGCAATCGAGCTCGTCGCGGTGGCCGAAGCCGAGCGCGTTGTCGATCAGGTACAGCCGCTGCGGCCGGAAGCGGTACCAGCCGACCCGCGCCAGCGCCTGCGCGATCTTCGCCGGCGCACCGCCCGCCGGGCCGACCAGCGGAAAGCGCTGCGCGTAGACGGCGCGCGCGCGGTCGCGTTCGGCGCCGTGCAGCTCGGTGCAGCGGCCTTCGGCCTGGATGCCGGTGATCTGCGGCCAATCGCGGTAGTCGCGCTGGATCGTGACGGCGCAGCGCGCGTCGTGCGTCAGGCCGCGCGCGTGCCGGGTGCTCGATTTGGACAGGAACAGCAGGTCGAGCCCGTCGGGCGCGTAGAACACGGCCGCCGCCCACGGCGCCTGGCCGTCGTGGGTGGCCAGCGTCATCACGTGGTGGGTCTGCAGCAGCTGCTCGACCCGCGCGCGCAGATCCGCGCTCACGGCGGATGCGTCGGGCCTTGCCCGGCGGCATTCGGCCTGGCGCGGCCTTGCGGGTTCGTCATCGCGCAGGGTCCGGGGCTGCACCGTCGGCGCGCCCGCCCGGGGCGGTCTCCTGCAGCCTTTTCAGCCGGTAGGCCAGCTGCGGCCGCGTCAGCCCGAGCAGCCGCGCCGCCGACGACAGGTTGCCGCGCGCCTTGTCCACCGCCGCCTCGAGCAGCATCGCCTCGATGCCGTCGAGCGTCATCACGCCGTTGAGCACCGCGTCGCACAGCGCCCGGCCGGCTTCCCAGGAGCCGCCGCCGAGGCTGTCGACCATCTCCAGGCCCTCGGTGTGGAGCTGCTGCGCGTTGCTCGGGAACAGGTGCTGCACCTCGATGCGCGCGCCGCCGGGCGCGAGGATCACGCCGCGCTCGACCATGTTCTGCAGCTCGCGCACGTTGCCCGGCCACGCGTAGCCGAGCAGCGCGCGCTTGGCCAGGTCGGTGAAGCCGCGCAGCTTCTTGCCGTTGATCGCCGCGTACTTGTCGAGGAAGTGGCGCGCCAGCGGCGAGATGTCTTCCTTGCGCTCGCGCAGCGGCGGGATGTCGATCTGGTAGGCGTTGAGCCGGTAGTACAGGTCGGAGCGGAAGCGCCCGGCCTTCACCGCCTCGGCCAGCTTCTGGTTGGTCGCGGCCACCAGGCGCACGTCCACCTTGCGCGGCTGCGTGCCGCCCAGGCGTTCGACTTCGCCTTCCTGCAGCACGCGCAGCAGCTTGCTCTGCGCCGGCAGCGGCAGGTCGCCGACCTCGTCGAGGAACAGCGTGCCGCCGTCGGCGCGCTCGAAGCGCCCGGCGCGCGCCACCAGCGCACCGGTGTACGCACCCTTGTCGACGCCGAACAGCTCGGCCTCGACCAGTTCGTGCGGCACCGCGGCGCAGTTGACGGCGACGAAGGGCTTGTCGGCGCGCCGGCTCATGCGGTGCAGCGCGCGTGCGAACAGCTCCTTGCCGACGCCGGTCTCGCCGAGCAGCAGCACGCTGATGTGGCTGCCCGCGGCGGCGCGCAGCAGCTCGCAGGCGGCGCGGTAGCCCGGCGACTGGCCGATCATCTCGGCGCCCATGCCGTCCTGCTGCCCGATCGTCGAGCGCAGCTGCACCACCTGGGTCTGCAGCTCGAACAGCTGGTCGGCGATCGACTCGGGCGTGAAGAAGCGCATGTGCTGCGCGGCGTCGTCCCATT
The DNA here is from genome assembly GCA_018240325.1 of Pseudomonadota bacterium. Lineage (GTDB taxonomy): Bacteria > Pseudomonadota > Gammaproteobacteria > Burkholderiales > Burkholderiaceae_C > Rubrivivax. The sequence continues at coordinate 54,616 of JAFEFZ010000241.1, read as the reverse complement.
CCTCGACCGGCTTGCCGATGATGCGGCAGTTGGCGTTGCCCATGCCGACGCACTCGACCTCCTTGAACAGGATCGGCCGGCCCATGAACGCCGACGCATAGCCGCAGGAGTAGCCGATCTGCGTCCAGCACACCGGCTCGTGGTGCGTGCCGTAGTAGTGGCGGTGCCACTGGCCTTCCCAGGAGTTCTCCCACAGGAACTCGCCGTAGAAGCGGCCGGCGGCGCGGTCGAGCTCGAGCGCCACCGGCTGCACGCGCACGATGCCTTCGAGCGTGTGCAGCCGCGGCCCGGTCATGAAGGCGTCGATGTCCGGCCGCTCCTGTGCGCGCTTGCGCGCGGCCTCGGCGTCGCGCACGCCCGACGCATGGCCCATGCGCATCAGCAGGCCCTGCGCGCGCTCCATGCCGAGGCTGTCGATCAGCTCGCGGCGCAGCAGCGCCTGCGCCTCGGCGTGCACCAGCAGCATGCGGTTCTCGTGCAGCCAGATCTGGCCGCTGTCGGGGCAGAAGCGCACGCGCGAGCGCAGGTCGTCGGCGGGCTCCGCTGCCGCCACGCTTCGAAGACGCGTCATCGGGCGGGCTCCTCGGTAGTGCAGTCGACCCTTGTACGCCACCGCGGCCGCGGCGTGGTTGAACGAAATCAAGGTCAGCGGCGCCGTGCGTCGGGGAATACGCCAGGGGCGCGGCAGCCGCGCCGCCGCGCTTGATCAATTGGTGCCCGCTGGGCCGAGCGGGCCGCCGATTTCACCAAATGGACAAGCGCCGATGCACCGCCGCGGCACGCCTGCGCGGCGTGCCGGCGCGCAGCGGCCCGCGCCTGCCCAGGCGGGTGCCGTCGCGGGGGCTGGCCTGGCACGAAGCCTGCATAGGACAAGCCACGGCCCGCGGGGCCCGACCACGCTCCATCACCGCACGAGCAGGAGACACGCGATGAAATTTCCGGTACCGCACGACGTCAAAGCCCAGACCATTCCCGGCACCGAGGGCTGGGAGCGGATGTACCCGTACCAGTACCAGTTCGTCACCGACGACCCGGTGCGCAACCAGTACGAGCGCGAGACCTTCTGGTTCTACGACGGGCTGCACTACCCGGAGCCGCTGTACCCCTTCGACACCATCTGGGACGAAGCCTGGTACCTGGCGCTGAGCCAGTTCAACAACCGCATCTTCATGGTCCCGCCGGTGCGCGGCGTCGACCACCGCGTGATCAACGGCTACGTGTACATCTCGCCGGTGCCGGTGAAGGACGGCGACGAGATCGGTGCGCGCGTGCCGCACTTCATGGAGCGCGCCGGCCACTACTACAAGAACTGGGACGCGCTCGAGGCCAAGTGGAAGATCAAGATGGAGGCGACCATCCGCGAGCTCGAGGCCCTGCAGATCCCGGCGCTGCCCGACATGGAGGATTCCAGCGTCGTGACCGAGGCGATCGGCGAATCGAAGGGCTACCACCTGCTGAAGGCCTACGACGACCTGATCAACCTCGGCATCAAGTGCTGGCAGTACCACTTCGAGTTCCTGAACCTCGGCTACGCGGCCTACGTGTTCTTCCTCGACTTCGTGCAGAAGCAGTTCCCGAGCATCCCGGCGCAGCGCGTCACGCAGATGATCTCGGGCATCGACGTGATCATGTACCAGCCCGACGAGGAGCTGAAGAAGCTCGCCGCGAAGGCGATCGAGCTGGGCGTGGGCGACCTGGTCAAGGCCAGCGCCGAATGGAGCGTGGTCGAGGGCGGGCTGAAGGCCGACGCCAAGGGCCGCGAATGGCTGATGGCGCTGAACCTCGCCAAGGAGCCGTGGTTCAACGTGTCCACCGGCACCGGCTGGTTCCACCACGACCGCTCGTGGAACGACCAGATGAACGTGCCGCTGAACGGCATCCAGACCTACATCGACAAGATCCGCGCCGGCGTGTCGATCGAGCGCCCGACCGAGAAGGTGCGCGCCGAGCGCGACCGCATCACCGCCGAGTACCGCGACCTGATCACCGACGAGGCCGCGCGCCGGCAGTTCGACGAGCTGCTGGGCTGCGCGAAGACGGTGTTCCCGTACGTCGAGAACCACCTGTTCTACGTGGAGCACTGGTTCCACTCGGTGTTCTGGAACAAGATGCGCGAGGTCGCCGCGATCCTGCAGACCCACGGCATCATCAAGGAGGTCGAGGACGTCTGGCTGCTGCGCCGCGACGAGATCAAGCAGGCGCTGTGGGACGTGGTCACCGCCTGGGCCACCGGCGTCACGCCGCGCGGCACCACCACCTGGCCGCCCGAGATCGAGTGGCGCAAGGGCGTGATGGAGAAGTTCAAGGCCTGGGCGCCGCCGCCGGCGATCGGCGTCGCGCCCGAGGTCATCCAGGAGCCGTTCACGATCGTGCTCTGGGGCGTGACCAACAAGTCGCTGGCCGACTGGGCATCGGTGCAGGAAGTGGGCGATCCCGACAAGGTCACCGAGCTCAAGGGCTTCGCCGGCAGCCCCGGCATCGTCGAAGGCAAGGCGCGGGTGTGCCGCACGGTGGCCGAGGTCGGCGAGCTGCAGGAGGGCGAGATCCTGGTCGCGCCGACCACCTCGCCGTCGTGGGCGCCGGCCTTCGCCAAGATCGGCGCCTGCGTCACCGACGTCGGCGGCGTGATGAGCCACGCGGCGATCGTGTGCCGCGAATACGGCATGCCGGCGGTGGTGGGCACCGGCCACGCCACCAAGATCATCCGCAGCGGCATGATGCTGCGGGTGGACGGCTCGTCGGGCGCGGTCAGCATCGCGCGCTGATCATGCAGGCGGCCGTGCAATCGCTGCCGCGCGCGTCGCACGACGACGCGCCCGTGGTGCGCTGGTTCGAGGACTGCGACAAGTCCTCGCTGCCCGAGGTCGGCGGCAAGTGCGCGTCGCTCGGCGAGCTCACCCGCATGGGCGTGCGGGTGCCGCCGGGCTTCGCGGTCACCACCCACGGCTGCACCCGCTTCCTGAGCGAAGCGGGCATCCTGCCCGAGATCGCCGCCCTGCTGCAGGGGCTGCCGCACGACGACATCGTGCGGCTGGAGCAGGCGTCGGCGGCGATCCGGCAGATGATCGAGTCGCGGCCGATGTCGATCGAGCTCGAGGACCAGATCGCCGAGGCCTACCGGCGGCTGTCGATCCGCTGCGGGCTGCCGGCGTCGCCGGTGGCCGTGCGCTCCAGCGCCACCGCCGAAGACCTGCCGGACGCCAGCTTCGCCGGCCAGCAGGACACCTACCTGTGGATCCGCGGCGCCGACGAGGTGCTGCACCACGTGCGCCGCTGCATCTCGAGCCTGTACACCGGGCGCGCGATCGGCTACCGGCAGAAGATGGGCTTCCCTCACGAGGAAGTCGCCATCAGCGTGGGCGTGCAGAAGATGGCCAACGCCTACACCGCCGGCGTGATGTTCACGCTGCACCCGGCCAACGGCGACCGCTCGGTGATCGTGATCGACTCCAACTACGGCTTCGGCGAGTCGGTGGTGTCGGGCGAGGTCACGCCCGACCACTTCGTCGTCAACAAGGTGACGCTGGACATCACCGAGCGCACGATCTCGCGCAAGGAGCACTGCTACACGGTAGACCTGAAGAACCAGTGCAGCCACCTGGTCGAAGTGCCCTTCGAGCGCCAGACGGTGCAGTCGCTGATCGACGACGAGATCTGCGAGCTCGCGTGGATGGGCAAGCAGATCGAGAAGCACTACGGCCGCCCGATGGACGTGGAGTGGGCGGTCGACAAGGACGTGCCCTCGGGCAGCAACATCTTCATCCTGCAGGCGCGGCCCGAGACCGTGTGGAGCGCCAAGCCCAGGGCGGCGAACGCGCCCGAAGCGACCTCGGCGATGAACTACATCGTCTCCGGCCTGCTGTCGGGCCGGCGGGTGAGTTGAACCCACGTTGAAGGAGACACAGGCGTGATCGTGCGCAACTGGATGAAGCCGACGCCGGTGACGGTGACCGGCGACACGCTGCTGGGCGAAGCCAACCGCATCCTGTCGGAGACCAACCTACAGGGTCTGCCGGTGGTCGAGGACGGCCGGCTGCGTGGGCTGCTGACCCGCACCAGCTGCCTGCGCGCCGCGCACCACGTGGCGCGCGCGCAGAGCCCCGACGAATACGCGTTCTTCAGCAGCCGGCTGCGGGTGCGCGACCTGATGGTGCGCAACCCCGCCACCGTCGAGGCCGACGACACGATGGAAGCCTGCCTGCAGAAGGGGCAGGAGCTGAACGTCGGCCAGTTTCCGGTGATGAGCGGCGGCGCGGTGGTCGGGCTGATCTCGGCCAACGAAGTCTTCGCGCTGGCCGCGCACTTCCTCGGCGCCTTCGAGCGGCGCTGCGGCGTCACGCTGGCGCCGATGGCGCTGGTGCCGGGCACGATCGGCCGCGTGACCGACATCGTCGAGGCCAGCGGCGCCGAGCTGGTGGCGATCTACCCGATCGGCAACGGCAAGCAGCCGGCGGTGCTGAAGAAGCTGATCGTGCGCTTCCACGGCTCGAGCGTCGCCGCGGTGACCGACGCGCTCGAGCGCGCCGGCTACTCCGTGATCGAGTCGGTGCAGGACGCGCATGCGGTCGCCAAGGCCGCCTGACCCGCGCAACGCGAACCCCCGAATCCCACCCCAGGAGCCAATGCAGATGGACCTCAGAAGCTACATCGAACAGTGCGCGCAGGCCGGCGAGCTCAAGCGCATCGCCGCGCCGGTGGACTGGAACCTGGAGATCTCGCACATCTCCAAGCTGGTCGAGGAGCGCAAGGGCCCGGCGCTGCTGTTCGAGAACGTCAAGGGCTATTCGACGCCGGTGTTCACCGGCGCCTTCGCCACCACCAAGCGGCTGGCGATCATGCTCGGCCTGCCGCACGGCAACACGCTGTGCGAATCGGCGCAGGCGTGGATGAAGAAGAGCATCAGCGCCGAGGGCCTGATCAAGGCGCGCGAGGTCAAGGACGGCCCGGTGCTCGAGAACGTGATCGCCGGCGACAAGGTCGACCTGAGCATGTTCCCGGTGCCGCGCTTCTTCCCGCTGGACGGCGGCCGCTACATCGGCACCACGGTGTTCGTGGTGCTCAAGGATCCCGAGACCGGCGAGACCAACCTCGGCACCTATCGCATGCAGATGCTCGACAACAAGACCTGCGGCGTGCAGATCCTGCCGGGCAAGCGCGGCGAGCGCATCATGAAGAAGTACGCCAAGATGGGCAAGAAGATGCCCGCCGCCGCGGTGATCGGCTGCGACCCGCTGCTGTTCATGGCCGGCACGCTGATGCACAAGGGCGCGAGCGACTTCGACATCACCGGCACCGTGCGCGGCCAGCAGGCCGAGTACCTGATGGCGCCGCTGACCGGGCTGCCGGTGCCCGCCGGCGCCGAGATCGTGCTCGAGGGCGAGATCGACCCGACCGCCTTCCGCCCCGAGGGCCCCTTTGCCGAGTACACCGGCTACTACACCGACGAGCTGCACAAGCCGATCCCGAAGCCGGCGCTCGAGGTCAAGCAGATCCTGCACCGCAACAACCCGGTGCTGTGGGCCACCGGCCAGGGCCGGCCGGTGACCGACGTGCACATGCTGCTGGCCTTCACGCGCACCGCGACGCTGTGGACCGAGCTCGAGAAGATGAAGATCCCCGGCATCCAGACGGTGTGCGTGCTGCCCGAATCGGCCGGGCGCTTCTGGGCGGTGGTGTCGGTCAAGCAGGCGTATCCGGGGCACTCGCGCCAGGTCGCCGACGCGGTGATCGGCAGCAACACCGGCAGCTATGGCATCAAGGGCGTGATCACGGTCGACGAGGACATCGCTGCCGACGACCTGCAGCGCGTGGTGTGGGCGCTGTCGTGCCGCTACGACCCGATGCGCGGCACCGAGCTGATCAAGCGCGGCCGCTCGACGCCGCTCGACCCGGCGCTCGACCCGGCGGGCGACAAGCTGACCACCTCGCGCATCCTGATGGACGCGTGCATCCCCTACGAGTGGAAGCAGAAACCCGTCGAGTCGCGCCTGGACGACGAGACGGTGGCCCGCATCCGCGGGCGCTGGGCCGAGTTCGGCCTCGACTGACGGGAGGCTCGCGATGACCGCCAAGAGTGAAGACGCGCGGCGTGCCCGGCACGCCGAACTGGGCAAGCTGCTGTCGAGCCTGCCGTGCCCCGAGGCGCTGCTGTGCGCGCGCGTCGGCGACGCCACCGACGTGGCCGCGGTGACGGCGATGTGGGTGTCCTACGACCCGGTGATCGTGGCCGTCTACCTGCGCCCGGGCATGCGTACCCACCGGCTGGTCAACGAGGGCCGGCAGTTCACGCTCAACGTCGTCGACGAAGCGCAGAACCCGCAGGCGCTGCTGGCCGGCTCGATCAAGGGCGACGACCCGAAGAAGCTCGAGAAGCTGGCGCTGAAGTTCGAGCCGTCGACGTCGATCGACAGCCCGCGCGTGGCCGGCGCGGCGGCGAGCTACGAGTGCCGCGTGCTCAAGGTGGCCGCCTGCGGCGACCACGACCTGTTCCTCGGCCTGGTCACCGGCCACGGCGTGCGCGACGGCGGCAAGCCGGTGGTGCGCTGGGGCGGGCACAGCCGTGCGATTGGCGCGGCGCTCGAAGGCCCGGCCGTCAAGTACCCGCACTAGCACAGCAGCAGGAGATCCGCATGGACAAGGCCAAGGGCGTGAAGCTGGTGATCCTGGACGTCGACGGCGTGATGACCGACGGCCGGATCGTGATCGACGACAACAGCGTCGAGCAGCGCAACTTCGACATCAAGGACGGCTTCGGCGTGGTCGCGCTGCAGATGTGCGGCATCGACGTGGCGATCATCACCTCGAAGAAGTCGGGCTCGGTGCGCCACCGCGCCGAGGAGCTGAAGATCAAGCGCTTCCACGAGGGCATCCGCAAGAAGACCGAGCCCTACGAGCAGATGCTCGCCGAGATGGGCATCAGCGACGCCCAGGTGGCCTACGTCGGCGACGACCTGGTCGACCTCGCGATGATGAAGCGCGTGGGGCTGCCGATCGCGGTGGCCGATGCGGTGGCCGAGGTGCGCGACGCCGCCGCCTACGTGACCACTGCGCGCGGCGGCCACGGCGCGGTGCGCGAGGCCGCCGAGATGATCCTGAAGACCCAGGGCAAGTGGGACGCGATCCTGTCCAAGATCGGCTGAATCCTCACAAACATCAACCCAAGGAGCAACGGCAAGTGGCCACACCCCCCCGCAGCAATCGTGAGTTCGTCGAGGCCTGCATCGCCGCCGGCGACGCGGTGCGCATCGCGCAGCAGGTCGACTGGGAGAACGAGGCCGGCGCGATCGTGCGCCGCGTCTGCGAGCTCGCCGCGCCGGCGCCGCTGATGGAGAGCATCAAGGACTACCCGGGCTTTCGCTACTTCGGCGCACCGCTGTCGACCTACCGCCGCATGGCGATCTCGATGGGGTTGGACCCGAAGACGCCGCTGCCCGAACTGGGCCGCGAATACCTGAAGCGCACCAGCGGCGAGCCGGTCGCGCCGGTGATCGTGACGCGCGACCAGGCGCCGTGCAAGGAGAACATCCTGCGTGGTGCCGACGTCGACCTGTGCCGGCTGCCGGTACCGCTGGTGCACGACGGCGACGGCGGCCGCTACGTCGGCACCTGGCATGCGGTGATCACCAAGCACCCGGTGCGCGGCGACGTGAACTGGGGCATGTACCGCCAGATGATGTTCGACAGCCGCACGATGTCGGGCGCGGTGTTCCCCTTCTCCGACCTGGGCAAGGCGCTGAACGACTACTACCTGCCGCGCGGCGAGACCTGCCCCTTCGCCACCGCGATCGGCCTGTCGCCGCTGGCGGCGATGGCGGCCTGCGCGCCGTCGCCGATCCCCGAGCCCGAGCTCACCGGCATGCTCGCCGGCGAGCCGGTGAAGCTGGTCAAGTGCGAGACCAACGACCTCGAGGTGCCGGCCGATGCCGAGATCATCATCGAAGGCGAGATTTGCCCCGACTACAAGGTCGAGGAAGGGCCCTTCGGCGAGTACACCGGCTACCGCACCAGCCCGCGCGACTTCCGCGTCACCTTCCGCGTCAACTGCATCACCTGGCGCAACAACGCGACGATGACGATCTCCAACATGGGCGTGCCGCAGGACGAGGGCCAGTTGCTGCGCTCGTTCTCGCTCGGCCTGGAGCTCGACAAGCTGCTGCGCAGCCAGGGCATCCCGATCACCGGCGTGTACATGCATCCGCGCTCGACGCACCACATGATGATCGTCGGCGTCAAGCCCACCTACGCCGGCATCGCGATGCAGATCGCGCAGCTGGCCTTCGGCTCCAAGCTCGGCCCCTGGTTCCACATGGTCATGGTGGTCGACGACCAGACCGACATCTACAACTGGGACGAGGTCTACCACGCGTTCTGCACGCGCTGCAACCCCGAGCGCGGCATCCACGTGTTCAAGAACACCACCGGCACCGCGCTGTACCCGCACGCCAACCCGCACGACCGCAAGTGGTCGATCGGCTCGCAGGTGCTGTTCGACTGCCTGTGGCCGGTGGACTGGGACAAGATCAACGACGTGCCGTCGCTGGTGTCGTTCCGCAACGTCTACCCGAAGGACGTGCAGGACAAGGTGCTGTCCAACTGGACCAACTACGGCTTCGCGCCGGTTGCGCGCTGACGCGAAAGGGCAATTGCGATGAGCCAATGGGAAGTGTTCGTGTCCGACCTGGCCGAGCTGGCCGAGGGCCGCGACCTGGAGCTGACGATCCGCACGCTCGATCCGGGCATCCACAAGTACACCTACAAGCGCGCGAAGGTGCGCGTGTCGAGCCAGCTCGACGCCCACCCCGACGCGCTGCAGGTGCGCTACGGCCGCGGCCAGCTGGCGCCACAGCGCTTCTCGATCCGGGTGCTCGAAGAGGTCGAGCGCCTGCCGGCCAAGTACCGCTGACGACGCGGAGAACCGGACATGGCCTGGCGCGACCTGCGGGCGTTCCTCGACGGGCTCGGCAGCGGCCTGCGCCGCGTGGCCGAGCCCTTCTCGCCGCGTTTCGAGATCGCCGCGGCGCTGCGCGAGGCGCGCGCCGACGCGCCGGCGCTGCTGTTCGAATCGGTGGTCGGGCATCCGGGCTGGCGCGTGTGCGGCAACCTGATCGCCAACCGCGAGCGGCTGGCGCGCGCCTTCGAGACCACGCCGGCGCAACTGGCCGAGGCCTACCTGCAGCGGCGCCAGCAGGGCATCGAGCCGGTCGGCGCGACCCAGGTGCCGGTGAAGGACGTGGTCGTCACGCAGGCCGACGACCTGACCGGGCTGCTGCCGATCCTGACGCACCACGAGCTCGACGCCGCGCCGTACATCACCACCGGCGTGGTGCTGTGCCGCGAGCCCGGCACCGGGCGGCGCGGCATGGGCATCCACCGGATGCAGGTGCACGGCCCGCGCCGGCTCGGCCTGTTCCTCGCCAACCCGCCGCTGACGCTGTTCCACGCGGCGGCCGAAGCGCGCGGCGAGCCGCTCGAGGTGGCGGTGGCGCTGGGCCTGGAGCCGGCGATCGTGGTCGCGTCGGTGTGCAAGGTCGGGCCGCAGGTGCCCGACAAGATGGCGATCGCCGGTGCGCTGCGCGGCGAGCCGGTGCCGATGGTGCCCGGCGAGACCGTGGCGGTGGAAGTGCCGGCACGCGCCGAGGTGGTGATCGAAGGGCGCGTGCTGCCGGGCGTGCGCCAGCACGAAGGCCCCTTCGGCGAGAACACCGGCGCCTACTTCAGCGCCGACAGCGCGGTGATCGAGGTCACCGCGGTCACGCACCGGCGCGAGCCGATCTACCCCGGCCTGACGCCCTGGGCCAACGACGTCGACATGCTGCTGTGGCTGGCCGCCGGCACCGAGATGCTCGGCCAGTTGCGCGCGCACGTGGCCGGCGTGGCCGACCTGGAGATCGCCAGCGGCACGGCGGGCTTCTCGATGGTGATCGCGGTCGCCGGCACCTCGCGCTCCGAGGTGCGGCGGCTGATCCACCTGGCGCTGGCCTTCGACAAGCGGCTGAAGTCGGTGACGGTGGTCGACGACGACGTCGACATCCGCAACCCGCGCGAGGTGGCCTGGGCGATGGCCACCCGCCACCGGCCGGCGCACGACACGATCGTGATCACCGGCACCGACGCCTACGTGATCGACCCGTCGGCCGCGGGTGCCGGCCAGGGCTCGAAGATCGGCTTCGACGCCACCCGCGGCGGCGGCGGCGCGGCGCTCGACAAGGCGCGGCTCGAGCCGCAGGCGCTGGCCAAGGCGCGCGCGCTGCTCGGCGATATGATGATTTGACGCGGAGCCGACGGCGGATCCGACAACCCAGAGGATGACGATGCGGCTCGTGGTCGGAATGTCGGGTGCCAGCGGCGCCATCTATGGCGTGCGCATCCTCGAGGTGCTCAAGCAGATGCAGATCGAGACGCACCTGGTGATGTCCGATTCGGCCAAGCGCACCATCGTCTACGAGACCGACCGCAGCATCGACGAGATCAAGGCGCTCGCCACCCACGTGCACGAGCTCAACGACGTCGGCGCCTGCATCTCGAGCGGCTCGTTCAAGCACGACGGCATGGTGATCGCACCGTGCTCGATCAAGACGCTGTCGGCGCTGGCGCATTCGTTCAACACCAACCTGCTGATCCGCGCCGCCGACGTGACGCTGAAGGAGCGGCGCCGGCTGGTGCTGATGGTGCGCGAGACGCCGCTGCACCTGGGCCACCTGCGGCTGATGGTGCAGGTCACCGAGAACGGCGCCGTGCTGGTGCCGCCGCTGCCGGCCTTCTACCACCGGCCGCAGACGATCGACGACATCGTCAACCAGTCGGTCAACAAGGCGCTGGACCAGTTCGGCGTCGACTGCAGCCTGTTCAAGCGCTGGACCGGCAACGAAGAGCGCGAGCATGCCCGCTCGCGCAGCTGAATCGCCGGCCGCGGCGGCCACGTTCAGCGGTGAGCTGTGCCGCGGCCTGGGCGAAGGCGCGGGTTTCGTCGCGCTCGACTGGGTGCGCGCCGGGATGCGCCGCGCGCTCGGCTTCGAACCGTGGCCGGGCACGCTGAACCTGCGCATGGGCGGCGAGGCCTGGCGGCACTGGCGCAGCGGGCTGGCGCAGCGGCCGGGCATCGCGCTGCCGCCGGCGCCCGGCTTCTGCGCCGCCAAGTGCTTCAGGGTGCGGCTGAACGATCGGGTCGAAGCCGCCGCCGTGTTCCCCGAGGTGGACGGCTACCCCGACGACAAGCTGGAACTGGTCGCGCCGGTGGCGTTGCGCGCGGCCCTCGGCCTGCACGACGGCGATGCCGTGCAGGTGCAGATCCTGCCCTGACGATGGCGGCCGCCGGCTTCGACGCCAAGGCGCTGCCGCTGCTGGTCGCCGGCCTGCCGGTGCTGCTGCTCAGCGCCGACGGCCGCGGCCGGCCGCACGCGACCTATTCATGGGCGGTGGCGGCCGGGCCGCGGCGGCTGCGCATCGCGGTGGACCGCGGCGGCCGCACCAGCGCCAACTGGCAGCGCAGCGGCCTGGCGGCAGTGCAGGTGATCGGGCAGGGCGGGCTCAACCTGCTGATCGACGGCCGCGCGCGGCGGCTGGCGCCGGAGCTGGCCTGCGCGCCGGCGATGGAGCTGTGGCAGCTGGCGGTGCGCAGCGTGCTCGACCAGTCCTGGCCCGGCGTGGCGACCAGTGCGCTGCGCTACCGCTGGCCTGCAGGGCAGGCGGCGCCGATGCGCCGGTTCGAACGCACGCTGTACCGCGAGTTGCTGGGCGCGGCCGGCAGCGGGTAGGCAGCGGGCTGCGCGCAGCCCGGCCCTGGGGGGGTGCTCATAAGGCAACCTCCGCGCTTGCGCGCTCCGGTGTGAACGCTTTGGAGCGGCCATGCGCGCTCACGAGTCGACGAAGGGCCGCCCCGAGTTGACTCACCCCCTCGGGGGGCGGCGGCGGGCATTTGCCGCCGCCTGGGGGCGCTCTCAATCGGCCATCGCCTTGAGCTCCGCCAGCAGCCCCCGGGCGTCCGAGCCGAGCGTGTCGTCGAGCATCGGGTACATCATCTGCTCCTCCTTCATGTTGTGCGGCATCAGGATCTCGAACAGCGCCTGCGCCGCGCGCCGCCAGGCCGCACCGTCCTGCGCGGCGATCGCCGCGTGCATCTGCTCGAACACTGGCTGCATCTGCAGGTGCTCTTCGCGCATCTGCACGCTCGGGCCGGCGGCGGTCATGCCGGTGCGCTCCTCGAAGGCGGGGAACAGCAGCCGCTCTTCCATGTCGATGTGCCGCTGCAGCTGCTCGAGGAACAGCGCACCCTCGCGCGCCATCGCCGCCGCGTCGCCGGCGGCGGCTGCCGCTGCCGCGCGCTCGGCGATCGCGTCGATGCGCACGTGGTCTTCCTGCATGTAATGGCTGATCGATTCCATGGCGGTGTGTCCTCGAAGGGTAGGGCGGCTGCTCAGGGCTGCCGCAGCGGGTTGAATTCGTGCTTCACCGCGGCCCTGGCTCCGGCGCGCTTGCAGTCGATGCCGGCTTGGGCGGCGGCGCAGCTCATGTCGAACTCCCCGGTTGCCGGCTGCGGATCGCGCGCTGCGGGTTTCAGGCAAGCGCCTGCGCCGGCGCGTCGGTGTTGCGCTTGACGACGACCACCGGGCAGCCGGTGCCGTCGCTGCTGCAGGGCTCGAAGCGCTTGCGCGTCGCCGCCATCGCCGACCAGCGGCGCACCGCCTTGGCCGGCGCCTGCCCCTGCTGCGCGGCGGCGGTCGGCGGCATCGGCCGGCCCTCGGCCAGCAGCTTCTCCACCCGCCGCAGCCCGAGATAGGCGGCACCGTAGGCGCCGTTGAGCTGGCCGAGCCCGTTCGGCGCCACGTGGAAGCTCGAGCCCAGCGCCTTCTCGAGCGCGTGGACCATCGCCTCGTTGCGCGTCATGCCGCCGGTGAGCATGTAGCCCGGCTCCAGGCCGACGCGGCGCATCAGCTGGATCGCGCGCCCGCCCAGCGACACCATCGCGCCCATCATGATGTCCTCGGCCGGGATGCCGTTGGACAGGTGGTTGATCACCTCCGATTCGGCGAACACCGCGCACACGCTGCTGATCGCCTTGGGCGCGGTCGAGCGCAGCGCGTAGGGGCCGATGTCTTCGGTGCTCAGGCCGAGGTAGCGCGCCGTCTTCTCGAGGAAGGCGCCGGTGCCGGCCGCGCACTTGTCGTTCAGCCGGAAGGCCTTGACGCGGCCTTCGGCGTCGACCTTGATCGCCTTGATGTCCTGGCCGCCGATGTCGAGGATGGTGCGCGTGTCGGGAAACAGGTGCACCGCGGCCTGTGCGTGCGCGGTCAGCTCGGTGATCTGCGCGTGTCGGAAGGGCACGGTGTAGCGGCCGTAGCCGGTGGCGCCGACATAGACCACCTGGTCGCGCTCGAGGCCGCAGGTCTTCATCAGGTCGTCGAACACCGCCTCCGACGCCTGTGCCAGCTTGAAGCCGGTGCGGCGCACCGCGGTGCCGACCACGCGGCGCCCGGCGTCGAGCGCGATCGCCTTGGTGTAGGTGGAGCCGATGTCGATGCCGGCGACGTAGATCATGCGAGCCTCCTCAAGCCAGCGCCGCGGCGGGCGCGGCGGCAGTGCCGAATGCGTGGTCGCGCGCGACCAGCGCCGCGCCGAGCGCGCCGCAGAAGTGCGCGTCGGGGCTGACGTTGATCGGCATGCCCACCGCCTTCTCGATCAACTGCACCATCGCCACGTTGCGGCTGACGCCGCCGGTGAAGGTCACCTCCGCATGGATGCCCACGCGCCGCGCGAGCGACACGCAGCGGCTGGTGATCGCCTGGTGCACGCCCATCAGCACGTCCTCGGGCAGGATGCCCTTGGCCAGGTGGCTGATGATCTCGGACTCGGCGAACACGGTGCAGGTGGTGGTGATGCGCACCGGGTTGCGCGCCTGCAGCGCGAGCGGCCCCAGGTCGCCGAGCGGCATCTCGAGCGCATACGACGCCGCGCCCAGGAAGCGGCCGGTGCCGGCGGCGCACTTGTCGTTCATCGTGAAGTCGGCCACCTGGCCGTCGGGCTTGACCGCGATCGCCTTGGTGTCCTGGCCGCCGATGTCGATCACGGTGCGCGTGCCCGGGAACAGCGACACCGCGCCGCGCGCGTGGCAGCTGATCTCGGTCACCTGCTCGTGGCCGAAGGACACGTTGTAGCGGCCGTAGCCGGTGCTGGCGATGCGCACCACGTCGCGCTCGTCGATGCCGGCGTCGGCCACCGCGGCCTTGAACGCGTCGTTCGCGATCGTGACCATGCTGGTTTCCATGTCGAGCAGCGCGCGCCCGACGACGCGGCCGCCCTCGTCCAGGATCACCGCCTTGGTCTGCGTGGAGCCCACGTCCACGCCGCCGGTGTACTTCATGATCAGGCCTCCTTCGCGGCAGCGGGGTGGCCGTGCGCGCCGGGCGCGGCGCCGCCGCGCTGCTGCAGCGACTCGAAGAACGCATCGACGCGGTTCTTGATCTGCGCGTCGGACCAGTAGCGCGGGTCGATCAGGTCCGACTCGATGTACAGGCTCGGCATGTTCAGCCGCTTGTTCAGGTAGTTGCGCGTGTCGGCCATGCCCGAGGACACGAAGCGGCAGCTCTTGATGCCGTGGAACACGATGCCGTCGACGTCGAAGTCGCGGATCTGCTGCGCCAGCCGCTCGTGCGCGAAGAACTGGTTCGACAGCCCGCGCTGCGCGGCCAGCGCGGTGATCTCGGCCAGGCTCTCGAGCGGGCGCGAGGTGTCGTAGACCATCTCGCCGGCGTCCATGCCGCCGGCGGCGAAGGTCAGGTAGTCGGAGTAGGCGAACACGCCGCCCCAGCTCTCGAACAGCTCGACCAGCCGGCGCATCGACACGTAGCACGGCGTGCCCGAGAACAGCAGCCGGAAGCGTTCGTTCGGCACCCGGCCCTCGCCGCGTGCGACCTTGGCGCGCAACGATTCCTCGAGCCGGCGCATGTAGTCCACGCCCTGCTCGGTGCCGCGGTACACGTTCATGATGCCGATGTAGGTCAGCCCGTCGAGCATTGCGTTGTACGGCGCCGGGCACACGCGGTTCAGCGCCATCACGGCGTTCCAGTGCGCGACCATGCGGTTGACGCGGTCCTCGACCTCGGCCAGCCGGTCGTAGTCGAAGCGCCGGCCGGTGATCTTCTCGCAGCGCCCGATCAGGTCGCGGAACTGCGCCTCGACCCACTGCGCGTCGGCCATGTGCTGCGCATCGCCGCGGCGCACCTGCCAGTTGCCGCCGCGCTGGCCCGGCAGGTCGAGCGTGAAGGTCGGCATCTTGAGCATGCGCTCCCAGATCTCGCCCCACTTGATGAAGGTGCTGCACATGTTGGACGTGATCGCGATGTCGGCCTTCGGGATCGTGCCCGCCGGGTGCTGCTGCTCGCGCAGGATCAGCCCGACATCGGCCTTGACGTACGAGCACACGTCGGGCGAGTAGCCGTAGTCCTCGGACTCGCGCAGGTACTCCTGCGACACCTTGCGCACCCCGGTCTGCAGCGAGTTGATCTCGGGGAACACCAGCTGGAAGTCGAAGCTGCGCAGGATCTCGACGGCGTTGCCCATCACGAACACGTTGGCGACCTTCTGGCCGCGTGCCTGCGCCTGCTCGAGGCCGGCGTACCAGTCCTTCATCAGCTGCTGGCCGGCGAGGTGGGCGTTGAATCCGGCATCGGCGGCAGGGGCTGCGGACGCAGCGGTCGGGGCGGTCGGGGTGGTCGGGGCGGCAGCGGCGGCCGCGGCGGCGGTCTGGTCCAGGGTGGCGGTGTCCATCACGGATCTCCTTGGTGCTCAGGCGGTGGCGAACAGCAGCGACTCGGCGAAGGTCTCGAGCTGCATCGCCATCTGCTCGAACGAGCTCATCTTCTCCTCGAACTCGAGCACCAGGTACTGCACGCCGACCTCGTCGAGGTGCTTGGACCAGGCGACCTGCTCGTCCAGCCCGGGCTCGCAGAACTTGGCGGCGGTCACGATCGCCGCGTCGGCGCGGCTGCGGCGGATCATGTCCATCAGGTAGCCTTCCTTGGTCTTGCGCTCGTCGTGCTGCACCGGGCTCGCGTCGGAGCGCTCGACGAAGCTCTCGGCCAGCGCCCAGACCGGGTCGCCGGTCTCGGGCACGTCGGCGGTGATCCAGCGCAGGCCCACCAGCAGGTCGTCGTCGACCACGTAGCAGTTGTCGTCGATCGCCTCGAGCATCTCCAGCGGCGGCTGCTCGCAAAAACCCCCGACGAAGACCACGCGCGGCTTGTCCAGCGGCGGGCGGCGGCGCGCGCGGATGCCGGCGATCGCCTGCTCGAGCAGCAGGTTGTGCTGCTCGCAGGGCAGCCGGGTGCGCGCGCGCAGCAGCAGGTACGACTCGGTGGCGCTGAGCTTCCACGGCTCGTCGCGGCGGATCGCGTACAGCTCGCGCAGCAGCCGGCGGTTGCGGTTGTAGGCGCGGATGCTGGCGCGCAGGGATTCGTCGTCGGAGCTGCGGCCGGCCTTCTTCTCCATCTCGGCGCGCAGCCGCTGGTATTCGGCGGCGACGTAGCGCACCGCGCCCGGCGTGTTCACGTTCTGCGGCAGGTACAGGATCTGCGCAAGCTGCTCGGGGAAGTTGCGCGCCCAGATGCCGGCCAGGTGCTTGGCGGCGTCGCAGATCGGGTGGGTGACGAAGCCCGACAGGTTGCCGAGCGCGCCGTTCAGCCCCATCTCGGTGGTCGAGCGGCAGATCGAGCACACGAACGAACCCATGTGGGCGTCGGCGTGCTTCAGCTCGAGCTTGTTGCCGCCGCCGAGCAGGCCCACCGGCAGCAGGCCGACCGAATGCGCGATTTCCTCGGGGAAGTACACCGGGAAGTGGCCGATCGTGCCGGTGAAGCCCTCGGGCAGCGCGTCGTCGGCCGGCACCGGCGCCTGGCGCAGGTTGTTGCAGTACTCGAGGATGTCGTCGAGATCGCCGTCGCTCGGGGCAGGGGGGTCGGTTGCCATCGCCTTCTCCTCGGCACTAAAAAAGCATTGCGGTACCGTAATACCGAAATAGCGCCGGGTCAATGCGGGCTTCTTGATTTGAATCAAACAGGCATGTGATGTGCATCTTTGCGGCGGTTCCCCGGCGGCAGCCGTCATGGCCCGTCGGTGCGGCCATCGTCGATCTGCCGGCGTTGCGGCGGCCCGCACGGGGCGCCCGGCGCCGCAGCCGCAGCAGCAGCAGCAGCGGAGCTGCCAAGCCGACAGCGCCGCCGAGCCGACAGAGCTGCCAAGCCGACAGCGCCGCCGAGCCGCCCAGCCGCCGAGCCGCCCAGCCGCCGCCTGCGGCCCGCCGAGCCGCGTGCGCACCGGGCCGCCCGCCCGGGCGGCTCAGCTGCCCGGCTGGAAGTTGCGCTCCTTGACCAGCCGCGCCCAGCGCTCGGCGTCTTCGGCAATGACCTTCGCGAACTGCTCGGGCGTGCTGCCGACAGGTTCGTAGTCGATCTTGGCCAGCTGCTCGCGCACTTCGGGCAGCGCCAGGATCTTCAGCACCTCGGCGTTGAGCCGCTGCACGATCGGCGCCGGCGTGCCGGCCGGCGCCAGCAGGCCGGCCCAGGAGCTGAAGGTCATGTCGTGCAGCCCGGATTCCTCCATCGTGGGCACGTCCGGCAGCGCCGGCGAGCGCTTCTTCGACAGCACCGCCAGCGGCTTGAGCTTGCCGGCGCGGATCAGCTGCACCCCGTTGAAGGGATCGACGGTGATGTCGGCTTCGCCGCCCACCACCGCCTGCAGTTGCGGGCCGGTGCCCTTGTAGGCCACCACGATCATGTCGGCCGCACCCAGCGTGGCCTTCAGCTGCTCGCCGATCAGGCTGATCATCGCGCTGCCGCCGGCGTAGTTCAGCCGCTTGCCCGGCTTGCGCGCCAGCTCTGCCAACTGCTGCACCTTGGCGACGCCCAGCCCAGGGTTGGCCACCAGCACCAGGCCGACGTTGTTGATCAGGCAGATCGGCGCGAAGCTGGTCAGCGGATGGAAATTGACCTTGTACAGCGCCGGGCTGAGCACCTGCGCGCCGGCCGTGTTCATCAGCAGCGTGTAGCCATCGGGTGCGGCGCGTGCGACCTCGGCGGTGCCGATGGTGCCGCTGGCGCCGCCCTTGTTGTCGACGACCACCGGCTGCTTCAGCGCTTCGGCCAGCCGCTGCGCGAACAGCCGCGCCACCACGTCGGTGGCGCCGCCCGGTGCGAATGGCACCACCATGCGGATCGGGCGGCTGGGCCAGTCGCCGGCGCCCTGCGCGAAGGCGCGCGGCAGCAGGCCGGCAGCGCCGGCGGCGGCGCAGGTCAACAGTACGGTTCGGCGTCGGGCGGGCGTGTGCGTCATGGCGGTCGGCTCGAAGGGGTTGGACAGGTGCACCAGCATACGCGCCCGTGCAGCCGCGGCGCCAGCGCAGATGCGCGGCGCGGCCATCAGGGCTGCGGCAGCGTTGTCGGCTCGGCCTGCCGCGTCGCCCGCCCGATGCGCTGCCAAGGCCAGCGGCATCGCGCCCACGGCGTCGGCCCGGCAGCGGTTTCGCGTTGACATTCGGCACGTGCGTCGCGCGGGTTGCGGCAGTAGACCAAGTCCTTGCGGCCGGCAACGGCTTCGCGTCGAGGTTCGGCACGCGCGCAACGGTCGCGATCCGTGGCCGCTGGCGGCCGGATGCGGGTGCTTGCGCAACAGGCCGGCGCCGGCAGACCCCGCGGCCCGTGCGGGTATGCGGGCCGGCCGCGTGCAGCGAGCGCGCGGGCCCCGGATGCTCCCGGCGCGCGCCGCGCCGGCGGCGCAGGTTCGGTGCGCGCCGCGCGGGCGGCGCAGGAGGTCGGGGTCATGCAATTGCCGCTGCAGCTTCAGGCCGATTCGCGCGAGAGCCTGCAGGCGCAACTGTTCGGCCAGTTCGTGCGCCAGATCGGCGACGGGCGCCTGAAGCCGGGCATGCGCATTCCGGCGACGCGCCAGCTGGCGGTCGACCTCGGCATCTCGCGCAACACCGTGCTGCTGGCCTACGAGCGGCTGGTGGCCGAGGGCTACGTGCAGATGCGCGGCCCGCAGGGAGCCTTCGTCGTCGAACACGGCGGCGCGGTGCCGGGGTCTCTGCGCGCGGCGGGGCAGGGGGCGCCGGCCGGCGAACGCGCACCGGCCCCTCCGCGCCCGCCGGTGCACTTCAAGGGCCGCATGCACCACCTGCGCTCGCCCAACGCGGGCGAAGTCGAGTTCGACTTCTGGGTCGGCCGCCCCGATCCACGCCTGTTTCCGGCGCGCGCGTGGCGCGTGCTGGTCGAGCGCTCGATGCAGCAGCTTCGGCAGGGCGACGGCAGCTACGGCGAGCCTTCGGGGCTGCGCCGGCTGCGCGAAGCGGTCGCCCGGCACGTCGGCGCCGCGCGCGGCATCGCCTGCGGCTGCGACGACGTGCTCATCACCAACGGCATCCAGGAAGGCCTGAACATCGTCGGGCGCCTGCTGGTGGGCCCGGGCACGGCCGTGGGCATGGAGAGTCCCGGCTACCTGGGCGCGGCCAACGTGTTCTCGAGCTTCGGCGCCGAACTGTTGCCGTGCCGGGTGGACGCCGAAGGCGCCGCCCCCGACGACCTGCGCAGCGACTGCCGGTTGATGTACCTGACGCCGGCCCACCAGTACCCGAGCGGCGTGGCGATGTCCGCGCGGCGTCGCCAGGCGTGGCTGCAATGGGCGCGCGATCGCGGCGGCTGCCTGATCGAGGACGACTACGACAGCGACTTCTACTACGACGGCCCGCCGCTGCCCGCCTTGAAGGCGGGCGACCGCGACGGCTGCGTGATCTACCTCGGCACCTTCTCGAAGAGTCTGTCCGCCGGCCTGCGCGTAGGCTACCTGATCGTGCCGCGGCAGCTGCGGATCGCGGCGATCACCGTCAAGGGCCTGATGACCAACGGCTCGCCCGGGCTGGTGCAGGGGGCGCTGGCCGAATACCTGGAACGAGGCGACTACGCGCATCACCTGCACCGGCTGCGCAAGCAGTATGCGCAGCGGCGCGATGCCCTCGGGGCGGCGCTGGCGCGCTGCTTCGGCGGCGCCGCTGCCGTGGGCGCGCAGGCCGGCATGCACGTGCTGTGGCAGGCGCCGGACGGCCTGCCGCCGGCGCCGGAACTGGAGAACCTGGCACGCGCGCAGGGCGTGGGCGTGTACGGTCTGGAGAGCGCCAACGTGTGGCTGCACGACGCGCGCCAGCCCGAGCACTGCCGCCGCTGCCTGCTGCTGGGCTACGCGGCACTCGACTGCAGCCAGATCGCGACGGGCATCGAGCGCCTGGCTGCGGCGGTCGGGCGCGCGTAGCCGAATCGCGCCGGTCCCTGCGCCAGACGCGGTGCCGGCCATGCCGCCCGCCCTTGCGCGATGGTTCCACCGCCGCGGTCGTGCATGGTACTTGCGGGCCTGCCGGCGATTGCGGACGATGCGCCGGCGGGCGTGTTCGCAGTGCCGGCATCGCACCGGCGGGCTGCGGCCGGTCCCGCACGAGGAGACGAGCCATGCGTAGCCTGCTGGGCCGGATTGCCCTGGTGTCGATGCTGGTGCTGGCGGCGGTGGGCGCGCGCGCCGACATCTGGGACACGGTGCCCGACGAGACCCTGAAGGCGCTCGAGCTGCAGCGATCGGCGACGCCCAAGCAGTTGTACGAAGCGCTCGTCACCCGCTACAAGGCCAACGTGACCAAGGGCAAGCTCGCCAAGTGGTGGGAGCCCACGGCCTTCGACATGTACATGGCGCCCGGGCTGTTCTACAAGCCGCCGGCGCTCGATCTGCAGGTCACGCGCGAGCAGTGCGTGCAGTGCCACGAGACGGCCACGCACGGCTGGGTGCGCTCGTGGTCCAAGAGCGTGCACGCGAACCTCGACCAGATCCGGCAGCTGCCGGCCGACGACAACCGCGCGTACAAGAAGCAGATCATCGTCGAGGTCGAGCAGGGCCTGCAGGCGCAGGGCCTGCTGCCGGCGGGCCAGACGCTGAAGGACGTCGGCTGCATCGACTGCCACATGGGCGTGGGCAAGAGCGGCGGCAACCACGCGAAGGACCTGCACCTGCCCACGCGCGCCGAGTGCGGCTCCTGCCACATCCGGCAGTTTGCCGAGGCCGAATCCGAGCGCGACACCCAGACCTGGCCGCAGAAGCAGTGGGCGCAGGGGCATCCGTCGCACGCGGTGGACTACACCGCCAACGTCGAGACCGCGAGCTGGGCCGCGCTGCAGCAGCGCGAGGTCGCCGCCGGCTGCACGATGTGCCACTACAACCAGACCAAGTGCGACGGCTGCCACACGCGGCACGAGTTCGCCACCGTCGAGGCGCGCAAGCCCGAAGCCTGCTCGACCTGCCACAACGGCGTCGACCACAACGAGTACGAGCAGTTCCTGCTGTCCAAGCACGGCACCGCCTACCAGGCCCACGGCAACCGCTGGGACTGGAACGCACGGCTGGCCGATGCGATGGACAAGGGCGGCCAGACGGCGCCGACCTGCCAGACCTGCCACATGGAATTCAAGGGCCAGTACAGCCACAACGTGACGCGCAAGGTGCGCTGGGGCTTCCTGCCGTTCAAGAACATCGCCGACAACCTCGATCACCCGTGGTTCCAGGACCGCAAGCAGGCCTGGGTCGGCACCTGCGCGCAGTGCCATTCGCAGCGCTTCGCGACGACCTACCTCGACATGTCCGATTCCGGCATCAAGGCCGGCGTGAAGCTCGTCGAGGAATCGCGCGCGGTGGTGCAGAAGCTGTACGACGACAAGCTGCTGGTCGGCCAGAAGACCAACCGCCCGGCGCTGCCCGAGCCCGAGAAGGACGAACCCGGCGCCTTCAACTCCCTCTTCTTCAGCAAGGGCAACACCTCGACGGTGGTGGACCGCACCTTCGCCGAGATGTGGGAGCAGCATGTCGCCCGCTACATGAAGGGCCTGCAGCACGTGAACCCGGGCGGCTGGACCTACTCGCACGGCTGGTCCGACCTGATCAAGGACCAGACGATCATCAACGAGTACGACACCGTGCTGCGCGAGAAGGCGCAGATGGAGCAGCGCGTGCAGAAGCTGGAAGGCGGCACGCGCCGCAGCTCGCTGCACGACGGCGGCGCGGGCTGGCTGCGCAGCGCCGCGCGCTGGTTGGACGATGCGGTGTGGGGTGTCTCCGGCACGATGGCGCTGGCCGGCGGCGGGCTCCTGTTCGCCGCGCTGCGCGGGCGGCGCCGCGGATCGGACGGCGCTGACGGGCGCGACGTCGGGCACTGAGGCCGCGGGCATTGGCGCCTGGCATCGACGCCGGCAACTGACGTTGGCAACTGACGCCGGCAACTGACGCCGCTGCACGATGAGCACCGCCCTCGCATGGCGCCGCCCGCCCGCCGCGATGCGCCGGCCCCGCCGGCTGCTCGGGGGTCTCGGGCTGCTGCTGCTGCTCGCGGCGGCGTGGCTGGCGTGGCGCACGCTGGCGGCGCCGGCGCCGTATCGCTACGTCGAGGCCGCGCCGTCGCAGGCGGCTTCGGCGCCGGCGCTGCGCCAGTTCAACCTGGTCGATGCCGAGGACGGCAAGGTGCTGGCTGAAGCCGACGTTGCGGCTGCCGCCCAGGGGCCGGTGCTGCTGGGCTGGCGCGCGCAGGTCGATGACCCGCTGCTGTACCTGACGGTGCCCGCCGACGAGGCGCAGCGCCTGGCCGCCGTCCTCGCCCGCCACCGTACGCCCGAGGGCGTGCTGCTCGCCTGGTGGGACAGTTCACGCCAGTTGCGGCACGGGGGTGCCGGCGAGGTCTTCTTCGACCGCCACCTGGGCGTGCCGCTGTTCGTGCCCGAGCGCTGGCGCGCGCAGCAGCGCCGGGTCGTGCAGGTCGAGCAGGCGTTCTGGGGCGAAGCGGGCGATGCGGCGCAGCGTGCCGCGTTCGGGGTGTTCACCCGTGCGCTCGCGTCGCCCGAGAACGAAGGTGTCGCGCTGCTGCGGTCGCTGGCGCCCGGGCGCAACCTGATCGTCGTGCTGCACCTGCGCGACCTGCTGCTGCTCGGGCAGGTGCATCCGGACCGGGTCGCCGTCTCGTTTCGCGACTTCGCCGACAGCGGCGATGTGCACCGCTCGGTGCGCGGCGTGCAGGGGTGGCTGCGCGAAACCGGCCAGGCGGCCTACGGCGTGCTCAAGCTGCCCGGCAACCGGCTGCGGGTGATCGCCCTGCAGGACGCGGCCGGCGCCGACACGCTCGCCGCGCGGCTGCTGCCCGTCATCGGCAACCGTCAGGAAGACGTGGCCGGCATGACGCTGGTGTTTCGCAGCGACGGCTTCGTCGTCTACGAGCTGGCGGCAGCCGATCCGGCGCGCTGAGCCGGTGCGCGGCCGCGCCGGCCAGGCGCCGCTGGGCCGGGCCGTCGCACGGTGCGTCGCGGCAGCAGCCGCGACGCCGCGGTTCACGTTGCCCGGCGCTCGAGGTTGGTCAGGCTGACGCCGGCCAGCGTGACCAGCCCGCCGGCCACCATCGAGCCCAGCAGCGGCTCGCCGAGCACTGCGACCGCCAGCAGCACGCCGAATACCGGCACCAGGTTGCTGAACACCGAGGTGCGCGCCGCGCCGAGCTGCTTGACGCCTTCGTAGAACCAGACGAAGGCCACCGCGGTGCCGAACAGCCCGAGGTAGGCGATCGCGGCGATCTCGATCGCGCCGATGCGCTGCCGCTCGAGCTGCGGCAGCTCGAACGCGGCCGCCGCCGCGAGCATCGCGAGCCCGGCCGCCGATGCGTAGGTGGTGGTCGCCAGCGGCGACAGCGCGTCCGGCCGCCGCAGCACCGCGCGGCCGACCAGCGTGTAGACCAGCCACGACAACACGCCGCCGAACATCAGCAGCTCGCCGGTGCCGACGGCACCCGACCCGAGCGTGGCCAGTTCGCCGCGCGAGATGACGATGGCCACGCCGCCAAAGGCCACCGCCACGCCGAGCCATTGCCACCACGCGAAGCGCAACCGGAAGATCAGCCACGCCGCCAGCGCGGTGAGCGCCGGGTTGGTGGCGATGATCAACGCCGCGCGGCCGGCCGGCAGCCGCCCCAGTGCGCCGAAGAAGAACGCGTTGTACGCGAAGATGCCGCTGGCGCCGAGCACGCCGATCGCGAGCCACTGGGCTGTGCTGGGCCGCGGCAGGCGGCCCTCGCGCCGCCACAGGTACGCCAGCAGCGCCGCAGTGGCCACCCCGTAGCGTGCGGCCGCGGCGACGAAGTGCGGCATCTCCAGCGCCAGGCGGCGCCCGGCGATGAAGGTTCCGCCCCAGAACAGCGCCGCGAGGGTCAGCCGCGCGTACAGGCGCTGCGGTGCAGCGGGCGCGTCCGGCCCGGTCGAGGCTGCCATCGCCTGCGTGCCGGGTGTGCGGTGCGGCTGCCCGAATCGGGCAGCCGGCCCTCAGATCACGCCGAAGGCGAGCATCGCATCGGCCACGCGGCGGAAGCCGACGATGTTGGCGCCGATGCTGTAGTTGCCCGGGCTGCCGAACTCCTCCGCCGTCTCGTAGCAGTTGCGGTGGATGTTGGTCATGATCTCGTGCAGCCGCTGCTCGCTGTACTCGAAAGTCCAGGCGTCGCGGCTGGCGTTCTGCTGCATCTCGAGCGCCGAGGTGGCCACGCCGCCGGCGTTGGCCGCCTTGCCGGGGCCGAAGGCGATGCGCGCATCCTCGAACACGCGGATGCCGCCCGGCGTGGTCGGCATGTTCGCGCCCTCGGACACGGCGATGCAGCCGTTGGCCACCAGCTTCCTGGCCGAGGCCTCGTCGAGCTCGTTCTGGGTCGCGCAGGGCAGCGCGACCTGGCAGGCGATGTCCCAGATGTTGCCGCGCTCGACGTACTGCGCGTCGCGGTGGGTGTGCGCGTAGTCGCGGATGCGCCGGCGCTCGACTTCCTTCAACTGCTTGATCAGATCCAGGTCCAGGCCCTTGGCGTGGTGGATCACGCCGTCGGAGTCGGAGCAGGCGACGACCTTGGCGCCCAGCGCCTGCAGCTTCTCGATCGCGTAGATCGCCACGTTGCCCGAGCCCGAGACGACGCAGGTCTTGCCTTCGATCGCGTCGCCGCGCGCCGCGAGCATCTGCTCGACGAAGAACACCGCGCCGTAGCCGGTGGCCTCCTTGCGCACCAGCGCGCCGCCCCACTTGGGGCTCTTGCCGGTGATCACGCCCGATTCGTAGCGGTTGGTGATGCGCTTGTACTGGCCGAACAGGAAGCCGATCTCGCGCGCGCCCACGCCGATGTCGCCGGCCGGCACGTCGGTGAACTCGCCCAGGTGGCGATACAGCTCGAGCATGAAGCTCTGGCAAAAGCGCATCACCTCGGCGTCGCTGCGCCCCTTGGGGTCGAAGTCGGAGCCGCCCTTGGCGCCGCCGATCGGCATGCCGGTGACCGCGTTCTTGAAGATCTGCTCGAAGCCGAGGAACTTGATGATCCCCAGGTACACCGACGGGTGGAAGCGGAAACCGCCCTTGTAGGGCCCGAGCACGCTGCTGAACTGCACGCGAAAGCCGCGGTTGATCTGCACTTCGCCGCGGTCGTCGACCCAGGGCACGCGGAAGATGATCTGGCGCTCGGGCTCGCAGATGCGCTCGATGATCTTGTGCTCGTCGTACTGCGGATGCTTGCGCAGCACCGGCCCGAGGCATTCGATCACTTCCTTGACCGCTTGGTGGAACTCCAGCTCGCCCTGGTTGCGCCGGGTCACCTCGGCGTAGATCCGCTCGATGCGCTCGTTGACTGTAGACATCTGGATTCTCTTGGGATTGTTGCGACGCAAAACCCGCGGACTATAGCGGCTCAGCCCAGCAGCGCCCGGGCCGCGGCGGCGACGGCACCCGCATCGACGCGCGCCTGCGCCTCGAGCACCGGCGCGTACCCGACCGGGATGCGCGGCGCGCCCAGGCGCTTCACCCGGCAGCCGAGCGCCTCGGCCGCTGTGGCGGCGATCTCGGCGCCGAAGCCGGCCGCCTGCACCGCTTCGTGCACCACCAGCAGATGCCCGGTGCGCGCGGCCGAGCCGAGCACGGTGTCGCGGTCCCAGGGCCAGATCGTGCGCAGGTCGATCAGCTCGGCGTCCAGGCCTTCGTCTGCCAGCTGCGCGCAGGCCTCGGCGCAGGCCAGCAGCTGGCGGCTCCAGCTGACGACCGTCAGCCGTGTGCCCCGGCGCAGGACGGCCGCGCGGCCGATCTCGGCCTGCACCGCTTCTTCCACCTCGCCGCGCAGGCCCCACAGCGTCTTGTGCTCGAGGTAGATCACCGGGTCGCCGCAGTCCAGCGCCGCGCGCAGCAGCGAGCCGTTGTCCTGCGGCGTCGCCGGGCACACGACGACCACGCCCGGCAGGTGCGCGAACCAGGCCTCGAGCGATTGCGAATGCTGCGCCGCCGACGCGTCCCAGATGCCGATCGGCATGCGGATCACCATCGGCACGCGGCCCTGGCCGCCGAACATGTAGCGGTTCTTGGCCGCCTGGTTGACGATCTCGTCCATGCCGCACAGCGCGAAGTCGACGACGCGCATCTCGACCACCGGCTTCAGGCCCGCCAGCGCCATGCCGACGCCGGCGCCCACGATCGCGGCTTCGCTGATCGGCGTGTCGATCACGCGCGCCGGCCCGAAGCGCTGCTGCAACCCCTGGTACTGGCCGAAGATGCCGCCGCGGCCGACGTCCTCGCCGAGCACGACGACGCGGTCGTCGGCGGCCATCGCGCGCTCGAGCGCCAGCGCCGCCGCCTGCGCATAGGTCATCAGCGCCATTGGCCGGCCCCGGTGGTCTGCACGTCGCTGAACGCGGCTTCGGCGTCGGGCCAGGGCGCGGCGCCGGCGGCGGCGAGCGCGGCCTGCACCTCGGCCGCCGCCTCGGCCTCGGCCGCCGCCAGCGCTGCCGCCGAAGCGCCGGGCAGCGCCAGATAGGCGGCGCGGGCGCGCGCGATCGGGTCGGTCTCGAGCGCGGCGGCGAGTTCGCCGGCGTCGCGGTAGGCGGCCGGGTCCACCGACACGTGGCCCTTGACGCGGTAGGTGAGCGCGTGCAGCAACCGCGGCCCTTGCCCGGCGCGCACCTGCGCAGCCAGCGCGCCGGCGGCCGCGTGCACCGCGAGCACGTCGTTGCCGTCGACCGGCTGCGCGCCGATGCCCAGGCTCGCGGCGCGCGCGGCGGCGCCGTCGCCGGCGATCATCGGAGCGCTGGCGGTGGTCGCGCTCCAGCGGTTGTCCTCGCACACGAACAGCACCGGCAGCCGGAAGACCTGCGCCCAGTTCAGCGCCTCGAGGAAGGGCCCGCGGTTGACCGCGCCGTCGCCGAAGAAGCAGGCGGTGATCGCGTCGCGGCCCTGCAGCTTCTGCGCGTGCGCGGCGCCCACCGCGATCGGCATGCCGGCGGCGACCACGCCGTTGGCGCCGAGCATGCCGACCGAGAAGTCGGCGATGTGCATCGAGCCGCCCTTGCCGCCGTTGCAGCCGCTGGCCTTGCCGAACAGCTCGGCCATCATCGCGCCCAGGTCTGCGCCCTTGGCCAGCGTGTGGCCGTGGCCGCGGTGGGTGGAGGTCAGGTAGTCGTCGCGCCGCAGGTGCGCGCACACGCCGGCCGGCACCGCCTCTTGGCCCGTGGACAGATGCAGCGGCCCGCGCACCCGCGCGCCGGCGCCGCCGGCCTGGCCGAAAGCGCTGACGCCGCCCTGGCTCGCGGCTTCGGCGGCGTTCTCGAACGCGCGGATGCGCAGCATCGTGCGCAGCAGCGCGAGCAACTGCGGCGCCGGCATCGGCGGCATCGGCGCTTCGTGCCTACTTGCGCGCGGCGATCGCCTTCTCGGCCGCGTCCACCAGGCCGGGGCCGATCTGCGCCTTCCACTTGTCGAACACCGGGCGCGTGGCCTTGACGAAGGCTTCGCGCTCGGCCGGCGTCAGCTCGGTGACCGTCACGCCGAGCGCGGCGATCTCCTTGAGCAGCGGCTTGCCGGGCTCGTCCAGCCCCTTGCGCGCGATCGCCACTTCCTCCTTGCCGGCGTCGATCGCTGCCTGGCGCACGATCGCCTGGTCGGCCGGCGTCCAGCTCGCCCACACGTCCTTGTTGACGACGAAGATCAGCGGGTCGGCGACGTAGCCCCACATCGTCACGTACTTCTGGCCGACGGTCTGCAGCTTGGCCGCGGTGAAGATCGACAGCGGGTTCTCCTGGCCGTCGACCGCGCCGCTGGCCAGCGCCGGCTGCGCGTCGGCCCAGCTCATCTGGGTCGGGTTGGCGCCGAGCGCGGTGAAGGTGTCGAGGAACAGCGGCGAGCCGACCACGCGGATCTTCATGCCCTTCAGGTCTTCGGGGGCCTTGATCGGCTTCTTGCTGTTGGTGATCTCGCGAAAGCCGTTCTCGCCCCAGGCCAGCGGCAGCGCGCCGGCCTTGTCGACGGTGGCGAAGATCTGCTTGCCGACCTCGCCGTGGGTGAGCGCGTCGATCGCCTTGTAGTCGGGCATCAGGAACGGCAGCGAGAACAGGTTCAGCTCCTTGATCTGCGGCGACCAGTTGATCGTGGAGCCGATCGCCAGGTCGATCACGCCCTGGCGGATCGCGGTGAACTCGCGCGTCTGGTCGCCCTGCACCAGCGCCACGCCCGGATAGAGCTTGATGTTGATGCGCCCTTGCGTGCGCTCCTTGACCAGGTTGGCCCAGATCTCGCCGCCCTTGCCCCACGGGAACGCGGTGCCGACGACCAGGCTCATCTTGTACTCGGGCTTGTAGCCGGGCGGCAGTTGCGCCTGTGCGTGGCCGACGCCGACGGCGGCCAGCGCCGCGACGGCGAGCGACAGCTTCAGGAAGGAACGCAGCTTCATCGACACCTCCAGGTTGGAACAGACTTCAGAACCCCAGCTTGCGCGGCAACCACAGGGCCAGCTCGGGCCACACGATCACTGCCAGCACCACCAGCCCCATCGCCAGCACCAGCGGCAAGACCCAGCGCACCGTCGCTTCCATGCCGACGCCGGCGATGCGGCACGACACCATCAGGTTGACCGCCATCGGCGGCGTGAACTGGCCCATCGCCACCATCAGCGTGAGCAGCACGCCGAACCAGACCGGATCCCAATGGTAGTGCTGCATCAGCGGCCACAGCAGCGGCACGAAGATCAGGAAGATCGAGATGCCGTCGAGGAACATGCCCGCCACCACCAGCAGCAGCACCACCAGCGTGAGCACGCCGTACTCGCCCAGTCCCGAGTGCACGATCGCCTGCGTGAGCGGGTCGATCAGCCCGAGCGTGGACAGCGAATACGCGAAGATGCCCGCCAGCGCCACCACGATCAGGATCACGGCCGACAACTCGCCCGCTTCGCGCAGGATCGGGAACAGGTCGCGCCAGGTCATCGTGCGGTGGATCACCATGCCGACGAACAGGCCGTAGAACACCGCCACCACCGCGGCCTCGGTGGGCGTGAACCAGCCCATGCGCATACCGCCCAGGATCAGCACCGGCGCGAGCAGGCCCCAGATCGACTCGACGAAGCTCTTGCCCAGCGGCGGCCGCGGCAGGCCGGCCTCGAGCCGGCCCATGCCGTGCCGGCGCGCCAGCCACACGGCCGGGCCGATCAGCGCCAGCCCGACGAGCACGCCGGGAATCATCCCGGCGGCGAACAGCGCCGGCACCGATGCGCCGGAGACCAGCACCGAATAGACGATGAACGCCACCGAAGGCGGGATCAGGATGTCGGTGGCCGCGGCCGCGCCGACCACGCTGGCCGAGTACGCGCCCGGGTAGCCGGCGCGGCTCATCGCCGCGATCATCACGCCGCCGACGGCGGCCGCGGTGGCCGGGCCCGATCCCGAGATGCCGCCCATGAACATCGCCACTGCGATCGCGATCAGCGGCAGCATGCCGGGGCCGCGGCCGACGATCGCCGTGGCGAAGGCGACCAGGCGCGCGGCGACGCCCGAGCGGTCGAAGATCGAGCCGACCAGCACGAACATCGGCACCGCCAGCAGCGGGTACTTGCCCAGGCCCGCGTAGAAGTTCTGCGGCACCGCCAGCAGGCCGAACCACTGTGTGTGCGCGTTGGCCAGCGCGATCGCCGCCGCACCGGCCGCGCCGAGCGCCACGCCGATGGGCACGCCCGCCAGCATCAGCGCGATGAAGGCGGCGAACAGCAGCGCGCCGATCATCCGCCGCCCCGGCTGCCGGCGGCGCGCGTGTGGCGCAGGTACAGCCCGACGGCGCGGCCGGCGATCGCCAGCGACAGCAGCGGCAGCCAGGCCGAATACCACCATTGGGGCACGCCGATGCCGGGCGAGGTCTCGCCGAAGCGGATGTCGTCGTAGACCATGCGCGCGCTGAGCACCGCGATCAGCGCGAACAGCAGTGCCACCATCAGCGAGCCGAAGCGGGCGAACGCGCGCCGCCGCGGCGCCGGGCCCGCCTCGGCGAAGAACTCGATGCGGATGTGGCGGTTGCGCGCCACCGCGGCCGATCCGGCGACCAGCGCCAGCACGATCATCAGGAAGACCGAGATCTCCTCGGTCCACGCGAAGGACTGGTCGGTGAAGTAGCGCACCAGCACGTTGGCGAAGGTGATCAGCGCCAGCAGCGCCATGACGATCACGGTGAGCCAGTCCTCGATCGCCAGCGGGACGGCGGTGTGCTCATCGGGCCCTGTCGGATCGGGCGGCGGCTCGGCAGGGGCGGTCATGGGCGGGGTCGGCTGCGGCGCGGCCGCGGATCGCGCCGGCACGCACGGTGCCCGCGCACGGGCCGCGCATTCTAAGAGCACCCCAGGGCCGGGCTGCGCACGGCCCGCCCTGCGTGGGGGTCGAGGAGGCCTGGGGCGGCCCGGCGTTTCCTCGAGAGCGGCGGTGGTGCGCGCTCGTGCACGCCTGGGCAGCCGGTTGCGGGTTCGCAGCAGCATTGGATGCGCGCGGCGTCGCGCCTTCGATCGCGCTCGCCAGCCGCGACGAAGGCCCGCCGGGCCTGCGGCCCCGCGAGCACGCGCACCCCGACGGCGCCCGCTTGCGCGACCCCGACGGCGACAAGCTCTGCGTGCCCTGCCGCGACGCGCCGGGCTGATCCGCCGGGCGGCGCGGCCGGCGGCACGGCCTGCGCCGGATCGGCGCCGCGGCGCAGCCCGGGCGCGACGCCGCGCGCGCACGCCGCTACGATGCGGCGCGTTGCCCCAGGCTGCGTATGCCCCGATCCGGCACTTCGTCCGCTGCGCCGCGGCCCGCCCGCCGGGGCCGGCCTCGGCACGCGCCGGCCCTGGCCGACGCGCTGGCGCTGGCCGCTGGCGGCCGCCACCGCGAGGCGATGGCGCTGATCGATGCGGCACTGGCGGCGCGCGGCCTGCCGCCGGCCGAGCGGTTCGCGCTGATCGAGCAGCGCATCGCCAGCCGCCTGGGCGCGGCCGATCCGGCACCGGCGCTGGCCGACGCGCAGCGCCTGCACCGCCTGGCACGGCGCCTGGGCGGCGATGCGTTTGCTGCGCGTGCCGGCATCGCAGCGGCCGCTGCCCGGATCCGCCGCGGCCACTACCGGCGGGCACGCGACGAGGCGCGCGCCGCGCGTGACGCCGCGGCACGCTGCGGCGACCCGCGCCTACAGGGCCTGGCGCTGCTGCAGCTGGCCGAGGCCGGGTTCCGCGACTACGCGAACGCCGACGCGCTGCGCGATGCGCAGGCCGCCGAAGCGTGCCTGGCGGCGGCGCACGAGCCGGCACTCGTCGGCCGTGCCTACTGGGCACAGGCCTACGCGCACGACCAGCTCGGCCACGCGGCCGCACGCGAGCGCCTGGCGGCGCGCGCGCTGCAGGTCGCGCGCGAGGCGGGCGATCTGGAAGGCATCGGCGCGGCCGCGAACCTGCTGTACCGCGAGCATGCCGACATGGGCCTGCGGCTGCAGGGCCTGCAACAGGCGATCGACGCCTACCTCGCTGCCGGGCTCGGCGAGCGCGCGCGCACCAGCCTGGCCAACCTGGCGATGACCTGCACCTCGCTCGGGCTGTATGCACGCGCGCAGCGCATCGTCGCGCAGACGGCGGCCATCGACCAGCGCGACCCGGCGACGCGCCAGCGCAGGCTGTACTACGCGACGATGGACTCGGTGATCGAGGGCCTGCGCGGCAACACCGCCGCGGCCCGCCGCGCAGCCTGCCGCGCCGCGGTGGTCGGCCGGCACGTGCAGGAGCCATGGTTTCGCGTGGTGCTGCGGCTGCTGCTCGGCCACGCGGCGCGCCAGCAGGGCGATTGGGCCGGTGCGCGCCGGCATTACGCGCGGGCGCTGGCGCTGAACACCGAGCGCGGTGACCCCACCCAGCGGATCATCGTGCTGGCCGAGCTCGGCGGCGCGCTGCTGGCGCTGGGCCAGACCGACGCCGCGCTGCGCGCCACCGGCGAAGCGGTGGCGCTGCAGCGCGCGCGCGGCGACACCGGCATCGGCAGCATGTACTCGCCGGCTGCGGCCTGGTGGGCGCGGCACTGCGCGCTGGCCGCGGCCGGCAAGGCGGCCGCGGCGCGCCAGGCGCTGGCCGCCGGCTGCCGGCTGATGCGGCGCGGCGCCGCCGGCCTGCGCGACGAGGGGCTGCGCCGCTGCTGGTACGGCAAAGTGCCGGTGCACCGCCTGATCCTGCGCGCCTGGCTCGCGGCGGGCCGCGAAGCCCGGCTGCCGGCCGCGCGCCTGCTCGCCCACCTGCAAGGCGACGCGCGTCCGGACGAGCCGGTCGCGCGCCTGGTCGACACCGGCTTGCGGCTGAACCAGCTGCAGTCGCCGTCGGCGCTGGCCGCGTTCGTGGTCGAGGAAGCCGCCGAGCTGTGCGGCGCCGAGCGCACGCTGCTGCTGTGGCCCGGCGCCGGCGGCGGCTGGGTGTGCGCCGCGGCCAGCCTGCCGCCGGGCGAATCGGCCGACGCGCTGCAGCAGGCGGTGGCGCCCTGGCTGGACGAGGCGGGCCGCACGCAGCGCGGCGCGCTGCGCCACGGGCCCGAGGGCGCCGAGCCGGTGGACCAGCGCTCGTGCCTGGTGCTGCCGCTGCTCGCGCAGCAGGAGTTGCTGGGCCTGCTGTATGCGGATCTCGACGGCCTCTACGGCCGCCTGCACGCGGGCGATCGCGACCTGCTGGCGCTGCTGGCCGCGCAGGCTGCGGTGGCGCTGGCCAACCTGCGGGTGCAGGAGGGGCTGGAGCGGCAGGTGGCCGAGCGCACCGCGCAGGCGCAGGCCGCGCAGGCCGACGCCGAGCAGCGTTCGGCCGAGCTGACCGTGATCAACGCGGTGCAGCAGGCGCTGGCTGGCGCACAGACGCTGCCGGCGGTGTACGAAGCCGTGGGCGAGCGGCTGCGCGCGATCTTCCCCGGCATGGGCGTGCAGATCCGGATGCTGGACGAGACCGCGGGGCTGGTGCACATCCCCTACGAATTCCACGACGGCCGGCGGGTGGAGTTGCCGCCGATGCCGGCCGAAGAGCGCGGCCTGTTCTGGCAGGTGCGGCGCACCGGGCGCAGCCTCTTGATCAACGAGCGCTGGTCCGAGGCGCTCGAGCGCCTGGGCTCGCGCCTGCTGCACCCGGACGCGCGCTCGCCGAAGTCGGAGCTGCTGGTGCCGCTGAGCACCGGCGGCACGGTACGCGGCGTGGTGGAGCTCAACAGCGTCGAGCGCGAGCACGCCTTCACGGCCGCCGACGTGCGCCTGCTCGAGACGCTGGCGGCGAGCATGGGCGTGGCGCTGGACAACGCGCGCCTGCTGCGCGAGACGCAGGAGGCGCTCGAGCGTCAGACCGCCACCGCGCGCGTGCTGCAGGCGCTCAGCCGCTCGATCGACGATTCGCGGCCGGTGTTCGACACCATCCTCGGCTGCTGCGCGGACCTGTTCCCGGGCACGCGCCAGTCGCTGCTGATCATCGACGAGGCGCGCGCCGAGCTGCAGCTGGCCGCGCACCGCGGGCCGGGGCGCGACGTGATCGAGCATGCGTTTCCGATCCCGCTGCGCGACGGGCCGGTCCATCGGGCGATCCGCGACGCGCGGCTGCTGCGCTTCGCGTCGGTGCTGGACGGCGCGGACACGCCGCCCGAGTTGCGGGCGGTGGTCGCGGCCATGGGCTTCGGCGACTGCTCGCAGGTGTTCGTGCCGCTGCGCCGCGAAGGCCGCGGCATCGGCACGCTGGTGGTGGCGCGCACGCCGCCTCGGCCCTTCGCCGATGCCGAGATCGAGCTGTTCCAGATCTTCGCCGACCATGCGGTGGTCGCGATCCTGAACGCGCGCCTGTTCAGCGAGACCCGCGAAGCGCTCGAGCGCCAGATCGCGACGGCCGAAGTGCTCGACGTGATCGGCAACTCGGCAGCCGACACGCAGCCCGTGTTCGACAAGATCCTGGCCAGCTGCGCGAGCCTGTTCCAGACCACCGAACAGGGCGTCGTGCTGCTGGGTGCCGACGGCTTCGTCGACATCGCCGCGCACCACGGCCCCAACCTGGCGCAGCTGCAGGCCTACTACGCCGCGCAGCGCATCCCGAACGAGGTGTATGTGCCGGCGATCCTGGCGGGCCGTTCGGTGCGCATCGCCGACGCGCTCGACCCGCAGGTGCACTGGACGCTGCGCCGGGTAGCCGAACACCTGGCGATCGGGCCCTATTCGCAGCTGCTCGCGCCGATGACGCGCGAAGGCCGCCCGGTCGGCTGGCTGTACGTGGTCCGAAGCCCCGCCAAGGCCTTCAGCGAAAAGGAGGCGGCGCTGCTCGAGACCTTCGCCGCGCAGGCGGCGATCGCGATCCAGAACGCGCGCCTGTTCCGCGAGACGCAGCAGGCGCTGGACCGGCAGACCGCGACCGCCGAGATCCTGCG
The DNA here is from genome assembly GCA_018240325.1 of Pseudomonadota bacterium. Classification (GTDB taxonomy): domain Bacteria; phylum Pseudomonadota; class Gammaproteobacteria; order Burkholderiales; family Burkholderiaceae_C; genus Rubrivivax. The sequence continues at coordinate 19,850 of JAFEFZ010000241.1, read as the reverse complement.
TGCGATCAGCGCATCGCCGTCGGCGGTGCGGCCGGTGTTCGACGCGATCGCCGCATGGTCGTGCCGGCTGCTCGACGGCTGCTGGGCGGCGGTGTTCATGCGCGCGCGCGGCGGCTACCGGCCGGTGGCGATGGCGCGGCGCGACGGGCCGGCCGCGCTGCCGCCGAACGCGCCGGTCGTGCCGATCGACGCCGGCGCCGACTTCGTGTCGCGCGTGTTCGCCCGCGGCCGGATGCTGCACCTGCCCGACTGGTCGGCGATCGAACTGACTGCGCACCCGCGTGCGCTCCAGCAGGAGCTGGGCGTGCAGTCCAGCCTGATGCTGCCGATGCAGCGCGACGGCGAGTGCATCGGCGTGCTCGCGGCCGGCCGCGCGCGGCCGTCGGACTTCAGCGCGCAGGCGGTCGAGCTGCTCGGCTCCTTCGTCGGCCTGGCGATGATCGCGATCGGCAACGTGCGCCTGTTCAACGAGACCCAGGACGCGCTCGAGCAGCAGACGGCGATGGCCGGCGTGCTGCAGGTCATCAGCGGCTCGGTCGCCGACACCGGGCCGGTGTTCGACAAGATCCTCGACAGCTGCGAGCGGCTGCTGGCTTCGACCAGCGCGATGCTGTTCCTCGTCGACGCCGCCGGCCGGGTGGCGCTGGCGCGCATGCGCTGGACCGCGGCCGGACGCGCGCTGTACGGCGACGCGCGCGTGGCGGCGATCGAAGCCGAGGTGCGGTCGATCTATCCGGTGCCGCTGGCCGGCACCGTCGCCGAGCGGGTGTTCGCGCACGGCGACGTGGTCGATTACCACGACCTGCTCGACAACCCGGCCGCGCCGCCCTACGTGCGCGCGGTCACGCAGCGGCTCGGCATCGACAGCTCGGCGCTGGCCGCGCCGCTGCTCTGGGAGGGGCGCGGCATCGGCTCGCTGATGATCACGCGCACCGTCGGCGCGGCGTACAGCGGCCAGCAGGGCTTCAGCCCGCGCGAGCATGGGCTGATCCGGACCTTTGCCGGCCAGGCCGCGATCGCGATCCAGAACGCGCGCCTGTTCAGCGAGACGCGGGAGGCGCTCGAACAGCAGACCGCCACCGCCGAGGTGCTGCGGGTGATCAGCAGCTCGGTGGCCGACGCCGCGCCGGTGTTCGACAAGATCCTGCACAGCGGCCGCCGGCTGTTCGCCAACAGCGTGCTCGTGCTGGGGCTGCTGCGCGACGACGGGATGATCCACGTGTACCAGGAGCCCGGCACCTTCGACTCGGACGACGAGCAGATGCGCGCCGGCGCGCGCTGGATGCAGGCGGCGCACCCGCGGCCGGCGCGCGATTCGATCTACGGCTACGCGCTGCACACGGGCCAGGTGCTGTACTACCCGGATGTGCGCGACGGGCCCGGGGTGCCGAAGGGGCTGCGGCGCAGCGCCGGCGTGCTGGGCAACTACGCGTCCTTGTTCGCGCCGCTGATGTGGGAAGGCCGCGGCATCGGCGCGCTGTCGGTGTCGCGGTTCCCGCCCGCGCCCTTCACCGACAAGGAGATCGCGCTGCTCGAGACCTTTGCCGACCAGGCGGTGATCGCGATCCAGAACGCGCGCCTGTTCCGCGAGGCGCAGGCAGCGCGCGCGCAGGCCGAAGCCGCGAACGAGGCCAAGAGCGGCTTCCTCGCGACGATGAGCCACGAGATCCGCACGCCGATGAACGCGGTGATCGGCATGAGCGGGCTGCTGCTGGACACGCCGCTGTCGCCCGAGCAGCACGACTACGCGGCGACGATCCGCGACAGCGGCGACGCGCTGCTGGCGATCATCAACGACATCCTCGACTTCTCCAAGATCGAGGCCGGGCGCATGGAGGTCGAGAGCCACCCCTTCGACCTGCGCGAATGCGTCGAATCGGCGCTCGACCTGGTGGCCGCGCGCGCCGCCGAGAAGCACCTGGACCTGGCCTACCAGTTCGAAGGCAGGGTGCCGGCGGTGGTCGAAGCCGACCTGACCCGGCTGCGCCAGGTGCTGCTCAACCTGCTGAGCAACGCGGTCAAGTTCACCGACGCCGGCGAGGTGGTGCTGACCGTGCAGCCCGCCGCTGCCGGTGCGCCGATGCTCGAGTTCACGGTGCGCGACACCGGCATCGGGCTGAGCGACGCCGGCAAGCTCAAGCTGTTCCGCAGCTTCAGCCAGGCCGATTCGTCCACCACGCGCAAGTACGGCGGCACCGGGCTGGGGCTGGCGATCAGCAAGCGGCTGGCCGAGCTGATGGGCGGCACGATGTGGGTGGAATCGGCCGGCCCCGGCCGCGGATCGACCTTCGGCTTCACGATGCGCGCGCCGGCCGCCGAACTGCCGCTGCAGCCGGCGCAGCGCAGCCTGGCGGGCGAGCAGGCGGCACTGGCGGGCAAGCGGCTGCTGATCGTCGACGACAACGCGACCAACCGGCGCATCCTCGTGCGGCAGGCCCGCGCCTGGGGGCTGACCGCGCGCGACACCGACTCGCCGCAGCAGGCGCTGCAATGGCTGCACGACGGCGAAGCCTTCGACCTGGCGATCGTCGACCTGCAGATGCCGCAGATGGACGGGGTGGCGCTGGCGCACCGGATGCAGCAGGCCCGACCGGCGCTGCCGCGGGTGCTGTTCAGCTCGATCGGCCGGCGCGAGGCCGCGGCCGACGAAGCCGGGCTGTTTGCCGCACACCTCGCCAAGCCGCTGCACCAGAGCGCGCTGTTCGATGCGCTGATGACGCTGCTGGCACCCGTGCCGTCGCCGCCGGCGGCTGCGCAGCCGAAGCCGAGGCTGGACCCCGGGATGGCCGCGCGCCACCCGCTGCGCATCCTGCTGGCCGAGGACAACGCCGTGAACCAGAAGCTCGCGCTGCGGCTGCTGCAGCAGATGGGCTACCGCGCCGACCTGGCCAGCAACGGCGTCGAGGCGATCGAGTGCGTGCAGCGCCAGCGCTACGACCTGGTGCTGATGGACGTGCAGATGCCCGAGATGGACGGGCTCGAGGCCAGCCGCCGCATCACCGCGCGCTGGCCGGCGGCCGAGCGCCCGCGGATCGTGGCGATGACCGCCAACGCGATGGCCGGCGACCGCGACGAGTGCCTGGCCGCGGGCATGGACGACTACCTGACCAAGCCGATCCGCGTCGACGCGCTGGTCGCGGCGCTGCAGGGCACGAGCCGCGAAGGTGCGGCATGAACGGGTCGCGCATGCGGCGGTGATTCGCGCGCGTGGTTTCTCGATGCGGCCGGCCGCTGCGTTTGTATGATCGACGCGCACGGGTCTCGATGCGCGTCGTGCCGGCTGGGGTCCGTACTGCAACGCGCGGTGCCGGTTCGGCCGCAGCGGCGGCAGGAGCCGGGGCACCGGTCCGGCGGGGAATGACGACATGAAGATCAACGCGGCGGCAGGCCGTTGGCGGCACTGGTGCGTGCGCGCGCTGGAGGTCTCGATCGCGGCGTGCCTGGCGCTGATGGCGGTGCTCGTGTTCGGCAACGTCGTGCTGCGCTACGCGTTCGACTCGGGGATCGCGATGTCCGAGGAGCTCTCCCGGCTGCTGTTCGTGTGGCTGATCTTCCTGGGCGCGATCCTCGCGTCGGTGCAGCACGTCCATATCGGCTTCGATGCGCTGGCCGGGCGGCTGCCGCTCGCGGCGCGCAAGGCGCTCGTGCTCGCGACCGGCGCGCTGATGATGGCCGCGTGCGGGATGTTCCTCGTCGGCGGCTGGAAGCAGACACGCATCAACCTCGGCAACAGCTATCCGGTGCTCGGCATCTCCTACGCGTGGCTGTACGGCGTCGCGCTCGTCTTCGGCGCGGCGATGCTCGGCGTGATCGCCCACAACATCCGGCAGGCGCTGCGCGGCCCGCAGGGCCCGCACCTGACGAAGGACCTGGGCGAGCGCATCCTCGACAAGATGCCCGACGTCGCCGCCGATCCGCACGACGGGGACCGGCGTTGAGCGCTTTCGTCTTCCTCGCGACGCTGCTGGCGTTGATCGCGATCGGCATGCCGATCGCGTTCGCGCTGCTGCTGTCGGGCGTCGCGCTGATGCTGCAGCTCGGCCAGTTCGACTCGCAGATCGTCGTGCAGAACGCGATCGGCGGCGCCGACAACTTCGTGCTGATGGCGGTGCCGTTCTTCATCCTCGCCGGCGAGTTCATGAACGCGGGCGGGCTGTCGCGGCGCATCGTCGAGATGGCCGGCGCCTTCGTCGGCCACCTGCGCGGCGGCCTGGGCTACGTCGCGATCTTCGCCGCGATCCTGCTCGCGAGCCTGTCGGGCTCGGCGGTTGCCGATACTGCCGCGCTCGCGGCGATCCTGGTGCCGATGATGCGCCAGGCCGGCTACGACCCGGCGCGATCGTGCGGCCTGATGGCGGCCGGCGGCATCATCGCGCCGGTCATCCCGCCGTCGATCGGCTTCCTGCTGTTCGGCGTGGTCGCCAACGTGTCGATCACGCGGCTGTTCCTCGCCGGCATCGTCCCGGGCGTGCTGATGGGCGCGTCGCTCGTCGTCGCGTGGCGACTGGTGTCGCGCCGCATGCACATGCAGCTCGCGCCGCGCAAGAGCTGGGCCGAACGCGTGCGGCTGCTCGGCAAGGGCGGCTGGGCGCTGATGCTGCCGGTGATCATCGTCGGCGGGCTCAGGTTCGGCGTCTTCACGCCCACCGAGGCCGCGGTCGTCGCGGCGGCGTACGCACTGTTCGTCGGTGCCGTCGTCTACCGCGAGCTGACGCCAAAGGCGATCTACCGCTGCCTGCTCGTCACCGCGCGCACCAGCGCCGTGGTGCTGCTGCTCGCGAGCTTCGCGATGGTCGCGTCCTACATGATCACGATCGCCGATGTCCCGGACCAGATCGGCAGTTCGCTCGCCGTGCTCGGCGACAGCCCGCTCGTCCTGGCGGCGGCGATGATGGTCGTCGTGTTCCTCGCCGGCATGGTGCTCGACTTCATCCCGATCGTGCTGATCTTCACGCCGGTGTTCCTGCCGATCGTGCAGCAGGCCGGGATCGACCCGGTGTACTTCGGCGTCATCTTCATCGTGAACTGCTCGATCGGCATGATCACGCCGCCGGTGGGCGTGGTGCTCAACGTGGTCAGCGCGATCGGCAAGGTATCGTTTGCCCAGGCGGCGCGCGGCGTGCTGCCGTTCCTGATTGCCGAGTTCGCGGTGCTCGTCGCGCTCGTGCTGTTCCCTTCGCTCGTCACGGTCCCGGCGCAGTGGTGGCGCTAGTGCAGTGTTCCACTCTGTGCAGCACTTAAGAAAACCGATGGATTTGTCGTCCTGGCTAGGCGCAAACCGCAGCGATGCCCAGTGGCATCGCGAGGATGTGCAACGACGCCAGGGCGGCACAGGCGCGGTTTTATGTGCTGCATAGCGTGGAACACTGCACTAGGACCGATGGCCGCTTCAACCCAGGAGACAAACCCATGAAAGCTCTGCACAAGTTGATGGCGCTCGCGATCGCGGGCAGCTTCGCGGCCGGCGCGCCGCAGCTCGCGCTGGCGCAGGCCACGGCCAAGTTCGCGGTCACGCTGCCCGAGAAGTCGCACCAAGGCCAGGGTGTCGCCAAGTTCATCGAGCTCGTCGACGCCAAGAGCGGCGGCAGGATCAAGATCAAGGGCTACTACGGCGGCGCGCTCGGCAACGACGTGCAGGTCACGTCGGCGCTGCAGGGCGGGACGATCGAGTTCACCGTGCCGCAGACGACGACGCTCACCGGCATGCTCAAGGAGTACGAGATCCTCGACTTCCCGTTCCTGTTCGCCACCGAGCAGCAGGCCGAGAAGGTGCTCGACGGCCCGGTCGGCGACAAGTTGATGGCGATGCTGCCGGCCAAGGGCCTCGTCGGCCTCGCGTACTGGGAGAACGGCTTCTTCAACGCGACCAACAGCAAGCACCCGATCGCGCGGGTCGAAGACTTCGCCGGCCTGAAGTTCCGCTCGATCCAGGCCAGGATCACGCAGGAGACGATCAAGGCGCTCGGCGCCGTGCCGGTGCCGCTGGCGGTGCCCGAGCTGTACACGGCGCTCGAGACGCGCACCGTCGACGGCCAGGGCACGCCGACCGCGGTGATCTTCGCGCTCAAGCTCTACGAGGTGCAGAAGTACCTGTCGATCACGCGCCACAGCTACGGCGCGTTCATCCCGCTGGTGTCGAAGAAGTTCTGGGACGGCCTGAGCGAGGCCGACCGCAAGGTGCTGAAGGATGCGGCGGTCGAGGCGCGCGCCTACCAGCGCGGCGTCGCGCGCGAGCAGGCGAAATCGGCGCAGGCCGCGATGGCGGCCAAGGGCATGCAGGTCAACGAAGTGACCGAGGCCGAGCACGGCCGCATGCGCGAGCGGGTGCAGCCGGTGTGGCAGATGTTCATGCCGAACGTCGGCGAGGGCCTGTACAAGGAAGTGATGGGCCAGCTCGCAACCAAGTAGCCGGACGCCGCGCCGCGCAACATCACCTGTGCCGCGGCTCCACCGCACAGAGCGTCAGCTTGCCCAGGCGCGGCTTGATGTCCTTCGCGATGCGGCTGCGCACGATGTTCGGGTGCTTCCGGCGCCCGTTGATCATGCGCTCGAAGTCCCAGGTTCATCACGCGCGACTTGCCGGCGAATCGGCAGCGCAACCGCCAGTGCGGCGTCGTGCGGTCGGACCGCCAGGACAGCAGCGGCCCGTCGCCATCGGTGCGCCCCTCGAAGCGTCCGCCGGCCGCCTTGATCCGGGCCCGGATCGCGACGTCGGTCAGCCTGCCCATCGTCCACCCCGTGTGTGTACCCGGAAAGCGCTCCGGACCGTTCCGGGTACACGCTCGGGTACACGGAAATTTCGGGATGGGGTGGGCCGCCGTTCAACCTCCGGAAACGCCAAGCCCGCGTAAACGCTGGACCTTCCGGCCGCTTGGGGGTGTCAAGGGACCACGCGAACCCTCACTCGATGTTCTGCACCTGCTCTGGGAGATCGGGCGGGAAGGCGCATGGATGCTGGGTTTCCGCGTTCGGGCTCTCGGGCGGGCACACGTGTGGGTACACCGGAAATGGGGGCTGCAGCTGGTGTCTGCTCCGTACAACCGACTGTGCCATGAGATCGGCCCCGGCGGCTGGCTGAACCGCAGCACAGGCGGTTGGATCAAGCGGCCAACTCGGTTGACAACCGATTCCACTGAATCTGTCGGGTGCGCCAGTGTTCGGTGATCCCCTGCGTGAAGTCGCCGCGGACCAGCTTTGCTCTTCGCTCGCACCAATCGTCCGACTCGCGCCGCACGACGATGCCCTCGAGCGGGCCGTCGCGAAAACGGCTGGGCCAAACTTGCACCTTCGTCGACAAGTCAGAGAGGGTGAAGCGTCCTTGCGCGAGGCGGGGTGTTGTTGCCAGGCCCAACTGGGTGGCCAGGTTATCGCGGCGGCGGCTGCTCCAAAACTGGCCTGAGCCTCCTTCGAAAACATCAAACAGCAAGAACCAGTCGGGCAGCCGTGTGTAGTCCAGCGAGTGGCGAGCGGCGCACCATTCGCCGAACAGCATCAGTCCGCGGTCCGCATGCTCCAGCAGCACGTCGCCGATGCCGCCGCCGTGTATCGCCAGCCACTGAGGCAGCCGTGCGAACTGCCCGCTGTGCGGCTCGGCCAGATGCTGGCCGCGGTTCTGCACACGAAGCTCAGCGTCGGCGCTGAGCGAAAAGCCGAGGTTGGCGCCGTCCACCTTCTCTTCGAGTATGACCTCGGCCGACAGCAGGGCCGTCGCTTCGGCCACCGACAGCACCTTGTCGTCACGCGGCTCACCGTGCCCCAGCCAGGCCAGGTGCGGTGTGTGCGGAAAGCGGAAGAAACCCTTCATGGCGGCGGCAGCGAAGGCGCCGGCTTGTTCGGGAACTTCTTCGCGTAGAAGCGGCAGGCGTCGTTCGGACACAAGAAGTCCACCTTCACGCCTTTGGCCGCGAGTGCGGGCCACCAGTCCAGCCATTTGCTGTCGGCGGCCTGCCAGACCGGAGGCTTTGCTGGGTGCGCGTGCGCCACCGCCGCGAACTTGCGGTCGGGCGCATCGAACTGCGACTCCAGTGCCGGATCGGGAAACTCGGCGTAACGGTTCGGCGCCAGTTCGGTGAGCGGCACCGTATCGACCCGCTTGGCGTTGGCGGTGTTCTGCAGCAGCCATTTCAGGAAGACGTTGCCGGCACCCTTCTGCGCGTTCGGCCGGTTCTTGTGCAGGTATTCGCCGACGATACGGAAGCGGTCGTCGATCACTGCAATGCCTCCAGCCTGCATCGCTTGCAGGCGCCGCACGCATTCGTTCACGCAGTCTTCGGAAACGTCCGCGTGGGCGCCGTTGGCCACCAGCAGCACGTTGGTGTCAATGACGGCCTTCATTCGGCCGGCTGCCCTGCCGCTTGCGCCTTCTTGCGGTTCATCGCGGCCAGGGTGCGCGCGGCTATGTCGGCCATTTCATCGCCAAAGAAGTTGGGCGGCCAGTTCTCGATGTCGCCGAAGAGATTGAGCTTCAGCGGCTCCAGGTCCGCTCCCGTGGCCGAGCGGCGGCAGAAGTACACCGCCAAGTCGTCGGGCGTCAGCACACCCTCGGCGACGCGGCGCTGCAGTCGGTTGAGGAAGTGCTCGGAATGGCTCTCCACGATGAGCTGAACCTGGCGCTCCACGCCGTCCTGGCGTGACTGAATGGCCGAGATGAACACGTCCGCCAACTCGGCCTGAACCTGCGGGTGCAGGTGGATCTCGGGTTGCTCCATCCACACGGTCGAGTGCGGCGGGCAGTAGAAGGCCTGTACCAGCGCCGGGAGCACTTGCGAGACGCCGAAGCCCACGTCGGTGATCTTGACCTCCGGAGACTTCGGCCCCGTCTTGACGAGCACCTCGTATTCCTTGCGGCCCACCGCGACCGGCCGCACCGAGAAGTCGGTGATCACGCCCAAGTCCTTGAGCCAGCCGGCGATGAACTCGGCAAACGCCTGCTTGGCCCTTCGCGGGCCGCGGTTGAGCTGCCGCGCGTCTCCTTGCGCCGCAAGAATGGCTGCGATGGTCTGTTCTCCCATCGGCCCCACGCTGGCTGGCGTGTCGCCCGACCACTGGTAGATGCGCTGCGGGGGGCTGCGCAGCGGGCCTAGGTACGACAGCTTGTCGAGCATGGCTTCGGTGGCGAGCGCGAAGTCGGCCATGAAGCCGGCGTTCTTGAACCGAGCTGCGGTCACGTCCGACAGGCGGTAGAACTTCTCGGGCTCTTCCAGTGGCCACTTGCGGCCGTCGGCCTTTCTGAAATCGTAGTGCTTCGACTGCAGGTGCAGCTTGCGCTGCGTGTCGCGATGAAAGTCGACATCCAGCACTGTGGCGCCGCTGCCCTGCAGGGCGTAACGCATGGTCTGCACCTCAGGCTGCGCACTCCTGCCGGCAGCCATTTCCACTTCCAGCTTCATGTCCTGGCCGGCATAGCGTCGCGTCGGTTGCAGCGGGTCCTTCACCTCCAGCGCCATGGGCAGTCGCCAGCCCAGCTCGAAGCCCAGCGTTTGCTGGAGGTCGTGGCCGTGCAGGCAGTCCTCGAAAGTGCCCAGGTCGATGAGCGAGGCCGAGTCGCCCAAGTGCAGCGCACGCTTGCGATCCGTGGACCGCGCCGTCTGCTGCAGGGCCAGAAGCAGGTGGCCCAGGCTGCTCTTGCCCGCGCTGTTGGCGCCGAAGATCACGGTCAATGGCGCCAGCCGGATCGCCCCCGTGTCCTTCCAGGCCTTGAAATTCCTGATGCGCAGGTGGGTCAACATGGGGTCAGTCCTTTGGCGAGACTTCTGCGGCCACCGTCTGTTCCGGGCCTCGATCGGCATTGTCGGTGGCGGCCTCGTGCCGACTCAGGATGTCTTGAATCTCCGCCGGCTTGAAGGCGACGTCCCAGCACCAACTGCCGAACCCGCCCTTCGAGTTCACCGCCTTCACCCACAGCGCCAGGGCGTCACGCTTGGCTCGGTTCATCGGCGAGTCTTCGCCCTTGAGCTCCAGTACCAGGTTGCGCCCGTTGGCCAGGCGCACGATGAAGTCGGGGATGAATCGTTTGCGCGAGCCACCCCACAGGTAGTAGATCTGGAAGCCGAGGTGATCGTTCTTGGCGTAGGCATGCACCTTGTCGCTGGTGTCGAACAGGGTGGCAGCGTAGATCTCCCATGCGCTGTCACCGACGACATGGCTGATCTGCGACTTGCGCGTCGGCTGATTGCCCTTGGTCGTGTACCAGGTGCGCATCGCCCGGGTGCTGCCGATGGGTTGCTCGGGGTCGAACACCGGTTCGATGCTGGCCACGTTCTGCTGCTCCACGTGCTTCACCACGTGCTGCAAGATGAGGTCCATGTTCAGCGCCACCAGGATGCGGCGTCGCACGCCCTCGGCGTGAAACAGGCTCGGGACCACGAGCTTCTTCGACCCCAGGAACTGCTCCACCAGCCGTATGAGCTGGAACACCAGGTACTCCCGGTTCCCCGTGAACTTGCCGGCAAGCTGGTCGAAGGCCTTGCGCGCCGCTTGGAACACGATGCGCTGCTCGCGGAACTCCTCGGGCAGCTTGCTCAGGTCGATATTCGTCGTCTTGCTCAGGTCGGTAGCGCCGCCGACTGCCGGTGCCAGTTCAGCCGTGATCACGGTCTGGGCTGGGTCCAGCACCAGGTCAGGCACCTTCGACCACTGCACCGACAGCACCGGCTTCACCACCATGTCCACCCGCAGCAGGTTCGGCCAGCGCAGCTCGAACTCGTTGCGCGAGGGCAGTGATTCGACCTGGCTGCTCGGTTTAGGCGGGGGCGGCGTCTCTCCGTCTTCTCCCGCGTCCACGAACACCGACAAGGGCACCCCGAACACATTGACGTACTCGGGCACGAAGAGGCCGTTCTCGTCCTTGTCATAGCCCACGCGGCGCAAGCCACGGCCGATGACCTGCTCGCACAGCAACTGGCTGGTGAATGCCCGCAGGCCCATGATGTGGGTGACGTTCTTCGCGTCCCAGCCTTCGGACAGCATGGCCACCGAGATCACGCTCTGCAGCCGCTGGCCCGCCTGTCCGTGCTTGCCGACGCTGTCCACGATGGCACGCAACAGCTGCTCCTTGTCGAGCGCGAGCAGCCGTTCGGTGCGGTCCGAGGGCAATCCGGCCGTCTGGACGATCTCCCTCAACCTCCCCGCATACTCGGGCGCGACGGACGAGGCCTTCTCGCCCAGCTCTGCCTTCTCCAGCACCCGGGAGTCCACACGCAAGGTCTGCGCGGGAGCCTTCATCTCCGGCCAGTGCGCATCGCCGTGGTCGAGGTAGTGCTCGATGCGTGCCGCGGTCTCCACGCGGTTGCACACGGTGAGCATCACGGGTGGCGAGTGGTGCCCGGCCTTCTGCCAGTCGTTCAGGGCCACGCGCCAGTCCGCGCCCAGCAGCGTGTAGGCGTCCTGTACCAGCTTGGGCAGGGCCTCGTGCGGCTCGGCGCCGCGGCGGTTCAGGTCCTGCTGGACGTCGGCATCGCGGTACAGGTGGTAGAGCTTGGAGCGGTAGCTCTTCGCATCGGGCAGCGCATCGTCGCGGATCACCACGCGCGGCGTCTTCACCAGCCCGGCTTCGATGGCGTCGGTCAGGCCGAAGTCGCTGACGATCCAGCTGAAGAGCCCCTCCTCGCTGTTGGTCTTGCCGGTGGGCGCGAACGGCGTGGCCGACAGATCGAAGCAGCGGCCGATGCGCCGCGTGTGGTGGATGCGATCCAGTCCCTCGATCCAGCGCGTGGCCTCGTCCAGGTCCAGGCCCAGTCGTTCCGCATCCGCCTTGCTGATCTTCACATCGGCCGGCTTGCGGTACGCGTGGTGCGCCTCGTCGTTGATCACCACGATGTCGCGGTGCTGCGCCAGCCGTCCCAGCACGCGGCGCGTGTAGGCCTCGTCGGTCTCGCGCCCCTTCTTGACCACCGAGCGCGCCGGCTCTTTCGCCGGCATCAGGGTGTGCCAGTTCTCCACCAGCACCTCGGCCTGGTTCAGCTTCTGCCGCAGCGAATCCGACGGACAGGTCGAGAACTCGTCGTAGGCATTGGCGGGGTTGCCGGGCAGCAGCACCTGCAGGCGTTCCTTCACGGTCAGGCCCGGCGCCACGATGAAGATGGCGCGCGAGAAGTCCCGTGGCCGCTTCGGGTAGGTCAGCGCATTCAGCACCTGCCAGGTGATGATCATGGCCATCACCGTGGTCTTGCCCGAGCCGGTGGCCATCTTGCTGCAGACCCGCTCCCAAGGCCCGCCGTCGCCTTGCAGGAACACGCCCTGGCGGTAGGCGTCGGCCGCCTCCACCCACCAGATCAGCGTCTCGATGGCCTCCAGCTGGCAGAAGTAGAACGGGTGCTGGCGCGCGCCCTGGTCCTGCCAATGGGCCAGCAGTTGCCGGGTGACCGCGGTGATGCCCGGGTGGTCGTTGGCGCGCCAGCGCTCGATGCGCTGGCGAATCTCGTTCACCTGGTCCAGCGTCTCCACGCGGCGCGTGTTGTTGCGCACGTCGTAGATCTCGTAGCTGGCCGGCCGGCGCTCCTCCACCAGCGTCAAGGTGCCGTCGCGCTGCGGCTGCCAGTGCCGGCGCGGCGCCTCGAAGGGCGAGTTGATGATGACGTTGCCCGGGGTCTTCATGGGGCAGTCCCCAGCGCCAGAACGGCTGACCTCAGCGCATGAAAGCTGCGTGAACGGTTGCGCGCCGGGTCGATCAGCGGCGCGATGCGGCGAGCGCCGTCGCGCTTCTGGTAGCTGCCGAGATGGCGTGCCAACTCCTGGCTCGGCGAGCCGAGGGCATCAGGTTCGCGGAAGCGCGCCCTTGCGGCCAGCCGAGCCAGGGCGGGTCGGTTGTAGGCCTGGGCCACCGCCTGCCAGTCGCCGACGAAGAAGCTTTCCAGTTCGCGGCAGGCCACGCGCACCACGGCATCGGCGCGGCCTGCGGCGCGACAGCGCTCCTGCAGCACGGCCTTCACCTGCCGGCAGTCGCCGCTGTCCTGGTCTCGCATCACGACGAATCGGCTGTCCGGCAGCAGCCAGTGGCGCATGCGCAGCACCATGCGCCCTTCCAGGTCTTGCTTGCCCTGGAATACCAGGTAGTGCGGCGTCACGTCGACGGGCAGCCAGGTGGGCACCCAGGCTTGCAGCGCATCCTTTGCGGAGGGCTCCTCGAGCAGGAAGACGAGGTGCCTCATGCCGGGTGCGCCCCTGGAAACAGACCCTGGTTCCACAGGTAGCCCATCTGGTCACCTGCGGCCATGTAGGCCGCGAGCTGCGCGTCGTCGCGGGCGCGGTGCACGGTGGTGTAGCCGTCCTTCTTGACGAGCCAGAACACCTCCTCCAATTGCACGGCGTTCAGGAAGTCGGGCGAATGGGTGGTGACGAAGACCTGGCCGCCGCGCTGCGCGTAGGCGCGGAACTCCTCGGCCAGCTCCCACAGCAGCGAGGGGTAGAGCTGGTTCTCGGGCTCCTCCACGCAAAGCAGCGGGCGAGGCGCCGGGTCGTACAGCAGCACCAGGTACTGCAGCATCTTGATCGTGCCGTCGGACACATGCCGCGCCAGGAACGGGTCTTCGAAGGCGCCGTCCTTGAACTTGAGCAGCACGCGCCCTTCGTCGGTGGGCTTGGCCTGCACGCTCGTCACGCCGGGAACGCGCCGGCTCAGGCGATCCAGGATCTCGTCGAACAGCGCGCGATGGTTGTTGTAGAGGTACTCCACCACCAGCGAGAGGTTGTCGCCGTGCGTGTTCAGCTGCTCGGCGTAGCCCGCCTGCACCTCTTGCTGGGCGCCGCGCACCAGCAGGTCCGACAGGTGCCAGCGCTCGATGAGGTTGCCCAGCAGCACCACGGCCGGAAAGCGTTCGAACTGCGCCAGGCCCTTGATGGCCAGGATGTCGGCGCTCTTGAGCTTCTGCGTCTCGCGGTCGAGTTGGCTTTCGTCGGTCACGGTGTCCAGCTCGTTCGTGACCGCCTGACCCTCGCCAAAGGCGAAATCCACGAACTTCCAGGGTCGGCCGCCTCGGTTTCCGCGGTTGTAGCGAAGCACCTCCTTGGCCACCACGGGCCGCCCGTTGCGCTCGTCGATGTGCAACTCGTAGGTGATGCGACGCGAGCGGCCGTCGGCCAGCGTCGTGCGCACCTTGAGCTCGATCTCGATGGGCCCGCTCGTGTCGCGGCTGCGCACCTCGCGGATACCCTTGCTGCCGCCCAGCTTGACCAGCGCCGAGCTCACGTTGCCCTGCATCGCATCGCGCAGGAAGGCGAACACCGAGAACAGCGTGCTCTTGCCCGTGCCGTTGGCACCCACCAGCACGCAAAAGCGCGGCACCTCCTTCAGCGTCACGTCGCGGAAGGCGCGGAAGTTCTTCAGGCGGATGGATTCGATCTGCATGGTGGTTCTCCTGTTCATCCGCCCGCGGGCGTCAGTGCCAGGATCTTCAGCGACTCGATGCCCCGGTCGTCGACGATCTTCACCGCCGCCTTGCCGTTCTTGCCCGCCTCGAAGGGCAGCGACACCGTGCCGTGGAACTGCTCCAGCAGCGCCTCGTCCAGTTCGGCGCGGATGCTCTTCTTCAGCTTGCGCCAGCCTTCGTCCTTGCCGGCCATGGGAAAGAACACCTGGTGCGGGAAGAGGCTGCGGCCGTCGTAGTCGGTGTCCAGGCTCCACATCGCGATCCTGGCCTTGCCGCCGGAGATGAGTTCGCCCTTCACGGTGTCGAAGTAGTCGAAGCCCATCACCTCCACCTGCCAGCGGCCGTCGGGTCGCCTGGTCGCCTGCACCTCGGGCTGGCCCATCAGCCAGAAGCTCTGGTTGCTGGCGCGGGCCTTCTTCAGGTCTTCGGTCAGCAGGTCGGTGTTCATCTGCGCCTTCAGCGCGGTGATGCCCTTGAAGGCGTCGATGTCCTTCGCGGCCTCGGGGTCGAAGGTGAAGGCGCAGAACACGATCATCTTCGGCCGCGGGAAGAGCTCGCCCGCTTCGCCGATGGCGTGCTCCACCTGCCGCTGTTCCAGCGCGCCGTGTTCGGGGCCGAAGCTCACCACCACGCGCTCGCCGCTGTCGGCCAATGTGCCGGTGGCGTGCAAGCAGGTCGTGCCGGCCATCACCTCCAGCTCGGCGAACTTCAGCATCTGCCCGCCCTTGCCGCGGATGCCGGTCTTCAGCAACTCGTCGCGCCACTGCTGCTGGCGGCTGGTTTCGCCGCTGCGCGCGATGCTGGTCTGGTAGGACTGGTCTTCGGATGGCGTGGCCGCAGCACCGCCTTCGGCCGCCTCCAGGCTCAGCACGGTCGGGAAGGGCACCGCCTCCACCGTGAACGGGCCGGTGATGCGCAGCTTGGTCTTGCTGGGCTCGGGCTTGTCGTAGAGCGTCTCGCTCTCGGCATTGGCGGCGATGGAGCGGTCCATCTCGGCCTGCATGCGCTGGCGGGCGGCGTGGAAGGCCTCGAAGGGCTCGCGCAGGGCTTCGGGCCAGCCGATGGGTGGTGAACCGTCGTCATCGGGGAATGGCACTTCCCACTCGTGCAGCGTCACACCCTTCTGGCCGGGTCCGCCGAACACCAGCTTCTGGCCCTTGCGCACGCCTTCGCTCACGCTCAGCGGCTCGGCCGGCGGGTGCTGCGCCAGCGCCGCGTTGAGCGCGGCGAGCGCGGCCTCGATGGCCGGGTGCAGCCGGTCGTAGATGGGCTCGATATCGGGGTTGTTCGCGATGGCGCCGAGAGTGATGTGCGGAACTGACTTGTATATAAAGCCGCCCTTCAGGCCCTCGTGCGGATACGCCAACTCGTAGTAGTCGTAGCCGGCCGTCATCAGGCGCTGCTTGGCTAGGGTGACCGCCACTCGCGAGGTGTCGCAAGAGATCCAACGGCGTCCCCACCGCTCGGCCACATGCGCCGTCGTGCCGGACCCGCAAGTCGGGTCGAGAACCAGGTCGCCTGGGTCCGTGGTCATTAGCATGCACCGCGAGATGATCTTGTCGTGCGTCTGAACTACATACGTCTTTGGGTCGGAGAAGCCCGCGGCCGTATCGGTCCAGGAGTTTTCGATGTTCATCAACGGAAAATCAGCGTGGTACTGGCGGAAGTAGATCGCGTCACCAAGAAAGAACAGTCGGTTGGCGAGCTTTAGCCGCTCGACACCCGTTGGGTTGGTACGCCAGCTCTTCTTTCCTTCGCTCTTTACTTCCTTCTCGTTCAGCTTGAAGTCAAAGACACATGTAGGCGTGTATCCGGAGGAGCGAAGGTCTGACCTCTTGAAGATTCGCTCTGCAGACTTGGTCGCAATTGCATCCAGCTCCGAGCGTTCAAACTTTCGGTAGAGCCCCCCGCCGCTATCCAGAAAGCGAAACTCAGGCTCGTCTTCCAGGCGCTGTTCACTGAAGATCGGTCGAAACTTCATTGCGCCAGGCGACTTGGCGTACCAAAGAACGTAGTCATACACGTTCGCCATGCCTCGCTGCCCAAGCGGCGTCATCGTCCGGTAGTTGATCTGCGCAACAAAGGCCGTTGGACCAAACGTCTCGTCCATCAACTGGCGCACAAGATGAACGTTCTCGTCGGAGATCTGTACAAAAATGCTCCCGGTGTCCGACAGCAAATCTCTAGAAAGGCGAAGGCGATCCCTGAGGTAGCTTAGGTAGGAGTGAATGCCAAGTTCCCAGGTGTCCCGGAACGCCTTGATCATTTCCGGCTCTTGCGTCAGGTCCGCATCGCTGCGGTCCTTCACGTCGCGTTTGCCGACGAAGGGCTGGAAGTTGCTTCCGTAGCTAATGCCGTAGGGCGGGTCGATGTAGATCATCTGCACCTGCCCGGCCATGCCCTCCTTGACCAGCAGGCTGTTCATCACCAGCAGGCTGTCGCCGGCGACCAGGCGGTTGGCCCAGCCCTTGTCGTGGCGGTAGAAGTCCACCGCGCTGCGCAGCGGCAGGTTCTCGAACGGTGCCTCGAACAGGCTGGCCTGGCGGCCCAGGGGTGAGGGCTCTTCCGCCTTGACCTTGGCGGAACCTCTGCCGGTGGCCTCTTCCAGCCGCTTGCGCACGGCCGAGAGGATGCTCATCGGGTCGATGCGCTCGTGCACGTGCAGGCTGACCGTGTCCACCTCGAAGCTGGTGCGCTCGGCCTTGCCGGCCCACTGCAGGTAGGGCGCGCCGCGGCGCTTGATCTCCTCCAGCGCGGCCACCGCGGCTTTCGCATCCCCGCTGGCCAGGGCGTCGTCGATCAGGGCCTCCAGCTCGGCCCGCGCGCTGTCGAAGTTGAGCACCGGGTCCAGGTGCGGGTTGTAGGCCCAGGCCTGCTTGGGCTGCTGCGGGTCGCTGGCTTCGCTGACCAAGCCCACCTCGGGGTTGTTCTTGCGCCGGTCGTTGTGGCGGTAGCTCAGCACCTGGGCCGGTTCGCCGGCATCGGCGGCGCGCAGCTTTTGGGGCTTGGGTTGTGTGGCCTTGGGGCGTGCAGCGGCATCGGCCGCGTCCACGAGCGCGGGCGCTTGGCCCTGCAGGGCGAAGCTGTCGCTGCCCGCTGCAGCGCCGGCGGCGCGGCCCGTCGAGCCGCCGCGGCCCCTGCCCTTGACCACCAGCCCGCGAGCCACCAGGTCCTCGCGCAGTTTGGTGAAGTCTTCAGCCGTCGCGGAGAGCCCGGCTGCCAGCGCAGCCTGGGTCCACTGCGCCAGCAGGCTGCCATTGCCCACCATGCTGCCGTTGGCGGGCAGCAGGTCCAGCAGGCATTGCTGCAGTCCTTGTCGCGCTTCTTGTTCGGTCACTTGATCTCCCGGTCTTTCTGGGTGGCCGTTCTGCGCTTCTTCTGCGGCGGCGTGGCGCGGGCGGGCTCGCTGGTCCAGTCCTCGACCGCCAAGCCCGGCACCCACTGGAACTCGCGCAGGTTGCGCGTGAGCAGCGTCATGCCGCGCGAGCGTGCATGGGCGGCGATGAAGAGGTCGTGGCTGCCGGCTCCTTCGCTGACGGGGGCGCCGCTGCGCTCCAGCGTGGCGCGGATGTCGGCATAGTGCTCGTCGGCCGGCGTGTCCAGCGGCAGCACGGTCAGGGCCTGCAGCAGCTGCTCCACACGTTGCGTAAGCGGCGCCGAGCCCTTGCGCTGCGCCCCAAACCGAAGCTCGCACGCTGCGACGATGCTGGTGCACACCGCATCGGGTTGCAGTGCGTTCAGCCGCTGTGCAAGGATGCCCTGGGGGTTGCGAATCAGCTCGGCGAGCGCGTTCGTGTCCAGCATGCAGGGCAGCGCGAAGGGCGACGATGCCATCACAAGGCATCCCGCGGCTGGAGCGGCAGGTCTTGCACTTCGGGCAGGGCGTCGTCCATCGGGGCCCACGACGCCAACAGGTCGCGCAGCTTGTGCTTGCGGATGGGCGTCAGGATGAGGGTGTCGCCCTCCTTGCGAATCAGCACCTCGGACCCTTGCATCTCCAGTTCACGAGGAATCCGGACCGCCTGGTTGCGGCCGTTGCGGAACAACGCGGCGTGGCGCTCAGTCACCTGGGCCTCCGAGGGTGGGTGTGGCATATGGCGCAGCATATGTCGAAACCTGGGGCTGGACAAGTCGTGGTTCAGTTGCGGCGGGCTGGGCTTTGATCGGAGATGGGCTGGGGCAGCACGCAAGCGGCCTGACCCGACGGCACTCGACAGCCACTTGGCCAACCAGGCGGCCTGCCGCTCTGCCTGCTCCAGCGGTTCCTTGGTCGTCCAGGTCGGAAACTCGAGGGTGTCGCCGTCGTAGACCACCGTGGCGTCGGCCTTGCCGCGGCCCTGGTTCGGCTTCGTGAAGCCCTTGGTCTCGATGGCAAAGACACCTTCGGCGGCAACAACGACATGGTCGATGTTGAACTGATCCGCCGGCAGGTCGTGGAAGGTGGCGGCCCCCTGGCGCATCAGTTGATCGAGCTCCTGGCCGACCGCCACTTCGGCGTCGTAGCCCGCCTTCAGGTGGTCGAGCCGGGCGCCGGCATTCAGCAGCTTGCGCAGCATGGTGGCGATGAACGCGATCGCCGCCCCGGCGTAGACCGGCGCCAGGTGCGCCGTTTGCGGCAGGCCGCGCAGATGGCTTTGGGCCAGGAAGGTTGCCAACGCCAGCAGCGGCACCACCATCAACAGCGCCAAGTCCCAGGTCAGATCGTTGTGGGCCTCGTCGAGCTGTTCACGCAGCGAGTGGCCCGGGCCGCGCAGCAGCGTGATGCCGATGGGAGAGCGGCGGTTTTGCCGCGCCTTCGCCTTCCTGCGGATCAGGACGAAGAGGGCTGCGGCAGGCCCGGCGAAGCAGGCGGCGAGAACGCCCAGGACGATGGCAATCTGGTTGGTGACCTCTCCCATGGATCCGTCTTCCCTGCGCGTGCCTTCAGGCGGCCAGGCGCGCTGCCAGCTTCTTGGTGGTGGACGATACGAAGCGCTCGAGCCGCTCGACCAGCGTGCGTGCCGATGGCGTCAGCAAGGGCGCGATCTAGCGCGTCGCCTGTTCGATGGCAGCTGGCACGCGGTCGGCCATGTCGCGCGCCTGCTGAGCCAGGAAGCGCGGTTGCATGCCGAGCTGACTGGCCATCAGCGCCAGGTGTTCGGCACCCATCTCGCCCGGCCTGACTTCGCCGCCGATCGCGAAGGCGAACTCGGGCGAGAGACCGGGGTACAGGCGCGTGCACATCAGGTCGTAGAACGGTGTCAGCGTCACGCCCTGGCCGGGCACGCTGTAGATCGACAGGTTCTTGGCGTGGCTGTCGTTGTTGCCGACGTATAGGTTGAAGAACACCCAACGCACCAGGTGGCGCAGGTCGACGGCGGGCTGCGCGCTGTAGCGGCGGATCAGTTCGGCGCAGGCGGCGAGGCCCGGGCCGCCTTCCTTCTCGTACTTGCGGTCCGACACCGTGCCGGCCAACTGGCACAGGTCGTACTGCACCAGCCGGGC
>JAFEFZ010000240.1 GCA_018240325.1 Pseudomonadota bacterium | reverse complement strand
GCCGGCGACGTGACTTCCCCCCGCACCGGCAGCGCCGGCCGGCGCACGGCCGGGGCTGCCGCAGCGGCCGCATAGACTCGGCGCATGGCTTCCCGTTCCGGCCGCGACGCGGCCCCATCGTCCGGCTCGCCCCGCTCGCTGAGCGGGCTGCTGCCCTTCCTGCGCCCCTACCGCGGCCGGATCGCGCTGGCGCTGCTGTTCCTGCTCGGGGCAGCGCTGGCGACGCTGGCAGTGCCGGTGGCGCTGAAGTCGCTGATCGACCAGGGGCTGGTGGGCGCCGGGCCGGGCGAGCGCGTGCTGGCGCTGCGCGGCCACTTCCTGGCGCTGTTCGGCGTCGGCGCCGCGCTCGGCCTGTTTTCGGCGGCGCGCTTCTACATGGTCAGCTGGATCGGCGAGCGCGTGACCGCCGACCTGCGCAGCGCCGTGTATGCGCACGTGGTGCGGCAGAGCCCGGAGTTCTTCGAAAGCGCGCAGACCGGCGAAGTGCTGAGCCGGCTGACCACCGACACCACGCTGGTGCAGACCGTCGTCGGATCGAGCCTGAGCATGGGGCTGCGCAACACGGTGATGGGCATCGGCGCGCTCGCGATGCTGGTGGTCACGAACCCGGTGGTGATGACCCAGGTGCTCGGCATCCTGGTGCTGGTGGTGCTGCCGAGCCTGTACTTCGGCCGGCGGGTGCGCAAGCTGTCGCGCGCCAGCCAGGACCGCGTGGCCGACTCCAGCGCGATCGCCGCCGAAGTGCTCAACGCGATTCCGGTGGTGCAGAGCTACACCCAGGAGCCGCGCGAGGCGCAGCGCTTTCGCGCCGCCACCGAGCAGGCCTTCGAGACCGCACGCAAGCGCACCGCCGTGCGCGCGGTGCTGGTGGCCTTCATCATCAGCGCCACCTTCGGTGCGCTGCTGTGGGGCCTGTACCAGGGCACGCAGGCGGTGCTGCGCGGCAGCATCACCGCCGGCCACCTGGGCCAGACGGTGTTCTTCGTGATCATCCTGGTCAGCAGCGTGGCGGTGCTGTCCGAGGTCTACGGCGACCTGCTGCGTGCCGCCGGCGCGACCGAGCGGCTGATGGAGCTGCTCGCTGCGCGCAGCCCGGTGGCCGACCCGCCGCAGCCGCGGCCGCTGCCGCCGGCCGCCGGCGGCTCGACCTTCGCCTTCGAGCGGGTGCGCTTCCACTATCCGTCGCGGCCGCAGCACGCGGCGCTGGCCGACTTCACGCTCGCGGTCGGCAGCGGCGAGACGGTGGCGCTGGTGGGCCCCAGCGGCGCCGGCAAGAGCACGGTGCTGCAGCTGCTGCTGCGCTACTACGACGCGCAGCAGGGCCGGGTGACGGTCGACGGCGTGCCGGTGGGCGAGGCGGCGCTGCACGAGCTGCGCGCGCGCATCGGCATCGTGCCGCAGGACAGCGTGATCTTCTCGACCAGCGCGCTCGAGAACATCCGCTACGGCCGGCCCGGCGCAACCGATGCCGAGGCCGTCGCCGCGGCCAAGGCAGCCTTCGCGCACGATTTCATCGAGGCGCTGCCCGAGGGCTACCGCACCTACCTGGGCGAGCGCGGCGTGCGCCTGTCGGGCGGCCAGCGCCAGCGCATCTCGATCGCGCGCGCGATGCTCAAGAACCCGCCGCTGCTGCTGCTCGACGAGGCGACCAGCGCGCTCGATGCCGAGAGCGAACGCATGGTGCAGGCGGCGCTGGAGGCGGCGATGCGCGGGCGCACGACGCTGGTGATCGCGCACCGGCTGGCCACGGTGCTGCGCGCCGACCGCATCGTGGTGATGGAGGCCGGCGAGATCGTCGACATCGGCACCCACGCCGAGCTGGTGGCGCGCGGCGGGCTGTACGCGCGGCTCGCGGCGATGCAGTTCGAGCAGGCATAATTCATGCGCATGCTTTGTAGGGATTGCAAATGCCCAGATCGGCCGAATCGACCAAGCGCGCGGTCAACCTGAGCCTGAACGCGAAGGTGCTCGACACCGCGCGCGAGCTCGGGATGAACCTGTCGGCGACCGTCGATGCGCTGCTCGCCGAAGAGGTGCGGCGGCGCTACTGGGAGCGCTGGAACGAAGACAACCGCGAAGCGATCGAGCACTACAACGCGCGCATCGCCCGCGAGGGGCTGCCGCTCGCGCGCTGGCGCAGCTTCATGAAGGGCCGCTGAGATGCCGCGCTTCGCGGTCTATCCGAATCCCGACGCCGACGAACGCCGGCAGACACCCTACTTCGTCGACGTGCAGAACGACTACATCGACGGCCTGGACACGCGGGTGGTCATTCCGCTGCGGCACGAGGCTGCCTTCGGCCCGCGCGCCCGCGACCTGCATCCGCTGCTCGAAGTGGCGGGCAAGGCGGTGGTGCTCGACACCGCGGCGATCGGCGCGGTGCCGCGCGCCGAGTTGCGCAGGCCGGTCGCCGACCTGCGGCCGGCGCGCGAGCAGATCCAGGCCGCGCTCGACACCCTGTTCGGCGCCTATTGACGAGCGTGACCAGAAGAGCGCGACGAAGATGGACACCGTGGACCGCCCCGCCCGCCGCACCTACGAAGACTTCATGCGCGACGTGTACGAGCACGGCGTGGCCAAGGCCGACCGCACCGGCACCGGCACGCGCAGCGTGTTCGGCCGGCAGATGCGCTTCGACCTGGCCGAAGGCTTCCCGCTGGTCACGACCAAGAAGGTGCACTTCAAGAGCATCGCGCTCGAGCTGCTGTGGTTCCTGCGCGGCGACGGCAACGCGCGCTGGCTGCAAGAGCGCGGCGTGACGATCTGGGACGAATGGGCCGATCCGGCCAGCGGCGACCTGGGGCCCGTGTACGGCGTGCAGTGGCGCAGCTGGCCTGCGCCCGACGGCGGCCACATCGACCAGATCGCCGAAGTCGTGCGGCAGCTGCAGACCACCCCCGACAGCCGGCGCATCATCGTCAGCGCGTGGAACGTCGCCGAGCTGCCGCGGATGGCGCTCGCGCCCTGCCACGCCTTCTTCCAGTTCTGGGTGGCGCCGCCGGCCGCGCCCGGCGCGCGCGGCGTCTTGAGCTGCCAGCTCTACCAGCGCAGCGCCGACGTCTTCCTGGGCGTGCCCTTCAACATCGCCAGCTATGCGCTGCTGACGCACCTGCTCGCGCAGCAGTGCGACCTGGAACCCGGCGAGTTCATCTGGACCGGCGGCGACTGCCACGTCTACGACAACCACGTCGAGCAGGTGCGCACCCAGCTCGCGCGCGCGCCCTTCCCGTTCCCGACGCTGCGCATCCGGCGCCGGCCGGCGTCGATCTTCGACTACGCGTACGAGGATTTCGAGATCGAGGACTACCGGCACCACCCGGCGATCAAGGCGCCGGTGGCGGTCTGAAGCGGGCGGACCGTCGATGACCGAACTGGTGCTGATCGCCGCGGTCGCGCGCAACGGCGTGATCGGCGACGGCGAGCGCATGCCCTGGCACCTGCCCGAAGACCTGGCCTTCTTCCGCGAAGCCACGCGCGGCCGGCCGGTGATCATGGGGCGGCGCACCTGGCAATCGCTGCCCGATCGCTTCCGGCCGCTGCCCGCGCGGCGCAACCTCGTCGTCAGCCGCGACGCGGCATTCCAGGCGCCGGGCGCCGAGGTGGTCGATTCGCTCGACGCCGCGCTCGAGCAGGTGCGCGACGACGGCGGGCGCGTGTTCGTGATCGGCGGCGAGCAGCTGTTCACGCTGGCGCTGCCGCGCGCGCAGGTGCTGGTGCTGACGGAGATCGATCGCGACTTCGACGGGCGCACACGCTTCCCCGACTGGCCGCGCGCCGACTTCATCGAGGCCTGGCGCACGCGGCACGATTCCGGCCTCGGTTTCGGCTACGAGCGCGCCGAGTACCGGCGCCGCGCGTGAACGCGCCCGGCGCCCGCAGCCAGCGGCTGTTCCTGGCGCTGTGGCCAGGCGCGCGCGTGCGCGCCGCGTTGGCGCGCCGGCGCGACCGCTTCAGCTGGCCGCCCGGGGCCGCCCCGGTGCCCGACGAGCGGCTGCACCTGACGCTGCACTTCATCGGCGAGGTCGCGGCCGCGCGCGTGCCGGCACTGGCCGACGCGTTGCGCGCGCCGGCACCGCGCTTCGAGCTGGTGCTCGACAACGTCGCCGTGTGGCGCGGCGGCCTGGCCGTGCTGCGCCCCTCGATGCTGCCGGACGAATTGCTCGCGCTGCACGCGGCACTGGGCGCTGCGCTGCACGCGGCCGGCCTGCCCGTCGAGACAAGGCCCTTCCGGCCGCACGTGACGCTCGCCCGGCGTGCCGCCGGCGCGGCGCATGCCGGCGCGGCCCCGCCGGTGCACTGGCCGGTGGCCGGCTACGCGCTGGTGCGCTCGCACCTCGGCATGCAGCCCGCGTACGAGCCGCTGTGGCATCGGCGCGCGGATTGAGCGGATTGCCGTTTGCGCGGCGCGATGCATCGGCGGCGCGCGACGCACCGCACCCCCGCCGCGACACGCCCGCCCGCGGGGCGCTGCGAGGTACTGCGGGGCGTTGGCTTAGACTGCGCGCCCTTCACCCGCGGCAGCTCGAGGGCTGCCCCAACCCGATGACGTCGATGTCGATGCGCTGGCCGCTGCGGCTCGTGGTGCTGATGGCGCTGCTGACGCCGCTGCTGTCGGCCCGGCCGGCTGCGGCCGCCGGCGAGTCCGCCGCCGCAGCCCCCGCCCTGCCGGCAAGCACGGCCGCGCGCCCCAGGATCGGGCTGGTGCTGTCGGGCGGCGGCGCGCGCGGCGCCGCCCACATCGGCGTGCTCCAGGTGCTCGAGGAATTGCGCGTGCCGGTGGACCTGATCGTCGGCACCAGCATGGGCTCGATCGTCGGCGCCGCCTACGCCACCGGCATGAGCGTGGCCGAGATGGAGGAGGCGATCGGCGCGATCACCACCAAGAAGCTGTTCAACGACCGCGCGCCGCGCGCCGACTTGAGCCTGCGCCAGAAGACCGACGACCTGACGCCGTACCTGATCCCCGAGCTCGGCATCGGCAAGGATGGCATCGAACTGCCCAAGGGCCTGGTGACCGGCGTGGCGCTCGAGGGCGAGCTGCGCGGGCTGGTGCAGGTCAGCAGCGCGCGCGACTTCAACGATCTGCCGATCCCGTTCCGCGCCGTCGCCACCGACATCGGCACCGGCGAGATGGTGGTGCTGAAGGAAGGCAGCGTCGTGCGCGCGATCCGCGCGTCGATGTCGGTGCCGGGCGCGGTGGCGCCCGTCACGATCGGCAAGCGCCAGCTGGTCGACGGCGGCCTGGTGCGCAACCTGCCGGTGGACGTGGCGCGCGCGATGGGCGCCGACATCATCATCGCGGTCAACCTGGGCACGCCGCTGCTCAAGCCCGACGAGATCACCTCGGTGCTGAGCGTGACGGCGCAGATGATCAACATCCTGACCGAGCAGAACGTGGCCCGCTCGCTGAAGGAGCTGCGGCCGCAGGACATCCTGATCGTGCCCGAGCTGGGCGACTTCTCGTCGGCCGACTTCGACCACCTGCCCAAGGCGGTGCCGATCGGCGAGGCCGCCGCCCGCCAGGTGGCCGGGCGGCTGAGCGCGCTGTCGCTGCCGCCGCAGGCCTATGCCGAACTGCGCCGCAAGCAGGCGGCACCCGCGGGTGCGGATGCGGTGGTGGTGCAGGCGATCCGGGTCGAAGGCGCCCGCCGCGTGTCCGAGGAAGTGGTGCTGCAGTCGATGCGCACCCAGGTCGGCGACACGCTCGATCGCGACACCATCGATCTGGACATGCGCCGCATCTACAGCCGCGGCGACTTCGAGACCGTGAACTACACCATCGACGAGGTCGACGGCCAGCGCACGCTGGTGGTGCTGGTCAAGGAAAAGCCCGCCCGCGACTACTTCCGCTTCGGCCTGGCGATGGAGGCCAACCTGGGCAAGCAGGCCGGCTTCGACCTGTATGCGTCGCACCGCCGCAAGTGGATCAACAAGTGGGGCGCGGAGTGGCGCAACGACCTGGTGCTCGGCTCCGACGTGCTGCTGTCCACCGAGCTGTACCAGCCGATCGGCGAGCGGCAGCACTTCTTCGTCGCGCCGAAGCTGCGATACTCGATCACGCCTTTCTATATCTTCTACGGCAACACCCAGATCGCGCGCTACCAGGATTCGAACTGGATCGCGGATTTCGACATCGGCGCCAACATCATCGAGTACGGCGAGGTCCGGATCGGCGCGAGCGCCGGCCAGCGCAACTTCCGCTTCCAGAGCGGCGACCTGTTGTTTCCGCAACGGTTGCAGCAGAACATCGGCGGCGTGCAGCTGTCGGCGCGCTTCGACCGGCTCGACAACGTCAACTTCCCCCACGACGGCTACCTGGCCACCGGACGCATCTACTCGTCGCTGGCGCAGCTCGGCGCCGACGAGACCTACAACAAGTGGGAGCTGGGGCTGAACGGCGCATCCACCTGGGGCCGGCACACGCTCGACGCCGCGTTCAGCGCCGGTGGCAGCCTCGGCGGCAACGATCTGCCCGTCACCGACACCTTCCCGCTGGGCGGATTCCTGTACCTGTCGGGCCTGCAGCGCCAGCAGCTGCGCGCGCAGGAGTTCGACTTCGCCCGGCTGGTGTACCGCACCAAGCTGGCCGACTTCCCGGTGTTCGACGGCCTGTACGCGGGCGCTTCGCTGGAAGGTGCGCGCCTGAAGCCGACCCTCGCCACGATGTGGGGCGGCGACCTGAAGACCGGCCGGTTCAACGTGCCCGCGGGCTCGGTGTTCCTGGGCGTGGATTCGCCGCTCGGCCCGGTATACCTGGGCTTCGGCTACGCCAACCGCGACAACAAGGCGGTGTACCTGTTCATCGGCCGGCCCTGAACAGCGGAGTTCGATCCGATGAAGCTCGCCACCTGGAACGTCAACTCACTGGCCGTACGTCTGCCGCAGGTGCTGGCCTGGCTGTCGGCCAACCCGGTGGACGTGCTGGCGCTGCAGGAAACCAAGCTCCCCGACGACCGATTCCCGCACGCCGAGCTCGAGGGCGCCGGCTGGCGCGCGGTGTGGCACGGGCAGAAGACCTACAACGGCGTCGCGCTGCTGGCGCGCACCGAGCCGCGGCAGCTGCAGAAGAACATCCCCGGCTTCGACGACGACCAGGCGCGCGTGGTCGCCGCCGACGTCGGCGGGCTGCGCATCGTCGGCGCCTACTTCCCCAACGGCCAGGAGCCGGGCAGCGACAAATTCGCCTACAAGATGCGATGGCTCGACGCGCTGCGCGCGTGGCTGCGCACCGAACTGGCCGCGAACCCGCGGCTGGTGCTGATGGGCGACTTCAACATCGCGCCCGAGGACCGCGACGTCTGGGACCCGGTGGCGCTGGCGGGCACGATCCACTGTACCGACGAGGAGCGCGCGCAGTTCCGTGCGCTGCTCGCGCTGGGCCTGGCCGACGCCTTCCGCCTGTTCGAGCAGCCGCCCAAGAGCTGGAGCTGGTGGGACTACCGCAACCTCGCGTTCCGCCGCAACCAGGGCCTGCGCATCGACCACATCCTCGTCAGCCGGGCATTGCAGCCGCAGGTCGGCGCCTGCCTGATCGACAAGCAGCCGCGCCGCAACGACAGGCCCAGCGACCACGCGCCGGTGATCGTGGAACTGCGCACGTAGCCCTGCGGCCCGCAGCGCCGGGCGTGGCACGATCGCGGCACTGATGAAGGGGCACGTCCCCCTGCGCGAAGGAGGTCCCCGTGTGCCGCTGGATTGCTTATCTCGGCGACCCGATCAACGTCGGCGCGGTGCTCTACGAGCCCGCGAACTCGATCATCCGGCAGAGCCTGGTGTCGCGCCTCGGCGTCGAGGCCACCAACGGCGACGGCTTCGGCCTGGGCTGGTACCCGCAAGCGGTGCGCGCGCCGCTGCAGTACCGCACGACGGCACCTGCATGGGGCGACCCGAACCTCGCCGAGATCACGCGCCACCTGCAGTCGCCGTGCTTCCTGGCGCACGTTCGCGCGACCACCGGCACCGCGGTGCAGCAGACCAACTGCCATCCGTTTCGCCACGGGCGCTGGCTGTTCGCCCACAACGGCTCGATCGACGGCTGGCCGCTCGTGCGCCGCGAGCTGATGCTGGCCATCGACCCGGCGCTGTTCCCCTTGGTGCAGGGCTCCACCGATTCGGAGGTGATGTTCCTGCTCGCGCTCGGCTTCGGGCTCGACGAGGATCCGATCGGCGCGATCGAGCGCATGGCCGGCCTGGTGGAGAGGGCGTGCGCCGCCGCGGGTGCGCGCCAGGGGCTGCAGATGACGGTCTGCGCAACCGACGGCAGCAGCCTGTACGCCGCGCGCCACGCCACGCGCGGCATTCCCCGCTCGCTGTTCTTCACCGCCGATGCCAAGACCGTGAAGACGATGTACCCGGGCAACGCCAAGCTCGGGATCTACCCGGACAACGCCCGCATGGTGGTCTCCGAGCCGCTGGCCGATCTCCCCGGCGCCCACCACGAGCTGCCGCCGGGCTGCGCCGTGCGCGTGACGCGCGGCGCCATCGAGCAGCGCGCCTTCACGCCGCGCTGATCCGCCCCGAGGCGGCGCGGCCGCTGCGCATCAATCGTCCAGGCCCAGCTCCTGGATCTTGCGCGTGATCGTGTTGCGGCCGATGCCGAGCTTGTGCGCCGCCTCGATGCGGCGCCCGCGCGTCAGCTCGAGCGCCGCATGGATCAACTGGCCCTCGAACTTGCGCGACAGCGTGTCCCACACGTCGGGCACACCGGCCTCGAGCAGGCCGCGCGCCTCGCGCTGCAGGCCGCCCAGCCAGCCGGCCGCAGCCGGCTCGACCTCGGCGGATGCAGCCGGTGCGCCCGGTGCGCCCGACACGGCCAGAACGGTCGGTGCGGCCGGTGCGGCCGGCGCCGCCGCGATGCCTTCGGCGGCCGGCCCTGCGGCTTCGGTCGGTGCGGCGGCGGTGCGCAGCATCGGCGCTTCGCGCGCCAGCAGCTCGGGCGGCAAGTCCTTGGCTTCGACCACCTGCGACGGCGCCATCACGGTCAGCCAGTGGCACAGGTTCTCGAGCTGGCGCACGTTGCCGGGGAAGTCGAAGGCCATCAGCCGCTGCAGCGCGTCGTCGGTGATGCGCTTGGCATCGACGCCCAGCTCCTTGGCGCTCTTTTGCAGGAACGAGCGCGTCAGCATCGCGATGTCCTCGCGCCGCTCGCGCAGCGGCGGCAGCCGCAGCCGGATCACGTTCAGCCGGTGGAACAGGTCTTCGCGGAACGAGCCCTGGCGCACGCGCGCCTCGAGGTCCTGGTGGGTGGCGGCGATCACGCGCACCTGGCTCTTCAGCGGCTGGTGGCCGCCGACGCGGTAGAACTGGCCGTCGGCCAGCACGCGCAGCAGCCGGGTCTGCAGCTCCAGCGGCATGTCGCCGATCTCGTCGAGGAACAAGGTGCCGCCCTCGGCCTGCTCGAAGCGGCCGCGGCGCATCGCCTGCGCACCGGTGAAGGCGCCGCGCTCGTGGCCGAACAGCTCGCTCTCGAGCAGATCTTTCGGGATGGCTGCGGTGTTGATCGCGATGAAGGGCCCGGCCGCGCGCGGGCTGTGGCGGTGCAGCGCACGCGCGCCTCGAGGTCCTGGTGGGTGGCGGCGATCACGCGCACCTGGCTCTTCAGCGGCTGGTGGCCGCCGACGCGGTAGAACTGGCCGTCGGCCA
>JAFEFZ010000023.1 GCA_018240325.1 Pseudomonadota bacterium | reverse complement strand
GCCTACCTGCACCACCTGGACCGCTGCGGCGAGATGCTCGGCCTGATGCTCGCCAGCCTCCACAACCTGCACTACTACCTGAACCTGATGCGCGAAGTGCGCGCGGCGCTCGAGGCGGGCAGCTTCGACGCCTTTGCCGCGCGCTTCGCGGCCGACCGCGCGCGCGGCGTCGGCGACGGCTGAGAGAGCCCCCGCGGCGGCGGCGCTCAGACGGCGTGCTGCTCGAGCGCCCAGGCCGCGCCGTCGAACTGCGCGAGCGCGGCCGTCAGCCAGGGCAGCAGCGCTTGCAGCGTCGCATGCAGCGTGTAGGGCGGGCTCAGCACGAACACGCCGCTGCCCGCCAGGCCGAAGCCCTGCGCGTCCAGCGGCTGCACCGTCAGCGTCGCGTGCAGCCAGCCCTGCGGCGCGGCGGTCTTCAGCCGCTGCACCATCGCCGCCGCGCCGGGCTTGAGCACCAGCGGGTACCAGACCATGTAGGTGCCGTCGGCGAAGCGGCGCAGCGCGTCGCGCACCGCGGCGACCACCTGCGGGTAGTCGCGGTGGCCCTCGTAGCTCGGGTCCAGCAGCACGAGGCCGCGTCGGGTCGGCGGCGGCAGCTGGCTCCTGAGCGCGGCGAAGCCGTCGGCGCGCGTCACCTGCACGCCGCGCGCGCCGGCCATCGCGCGCTGCAGCGCCGCGTGGTCGGTGGGGTGCAGCTCGAACAGCCGCAACTCGTCCTGCGGGCGGCGCAGCGCCTGCGCCAGCCACGGCGAGCCCGGGCAGCGGCGCAGGGCGCCGTCGGGGTTGAGCTGGCGCACCAGCCGCAGGTAGTCGGCGGCCGCGGGCGGCGCGTCGCTGCGCTGCCACAGCCGGCCGATGCCGTGGCGGTATTCGCCGCGCTTGGCCGCCTGCGCGCCGTCGAGCCGGTAGTCGCCCGCGCCGGCGTGGGTATCGACGAAGCGCCAGCCCTTGTCCTTGAGGTTCAGGTGGCGCAGCAGCGCCACGAGCACGATGTGTTTGAGCACGTCGGCATGGTTGCCGGCATGGAAGGCGTGGCGGTAGGCGAGCATGGCGGGCGGAGCGATGCGGCGAGAAGCGACCTGGCTGCGGCCGCCTTCAGCGGGCGTGGCGGCGCGCCATGAACAGCTCGCGCAGGTTGACCTCGCGCGGGCCCGGCAGCAGCTCGACCGGGTCGCCGGCGCGCACCTGGCCGGGCTCGATCACCGTCAGGTAGGCGCCGCAGTAGCCCGACTGCTGCATCATCCGCAGTGCGTGCACGAAGCCCAGCGCGTGGTTCAACTTGTAACAGGGCCGGCGCGGCTCGCTGATCGCGAGCACGCAGCCCGGCAGGCGCAGGTAGTCGCCGATCCACAGATCGCCCTCGAGCAGGCCGCGCAGGCTCAGGTTCTCGCCCAGCGAGCCCGGCGGCAGCACCGCATCCCAGGCGGCCACGCGCGCCTGCGCGCGCACCACCTGCCAGAACGCGTAGTGCTCCAGCGGGTACGCGTAGACCGCCTTGGACAGGCCGCCGTGCACCGACAGGTCGGCCTGCTCGTCGCCCTGCAGGCCCAGCGGCCGCACCGCGACCGGCCCGTCCACCGGCCGCTTGCCGATCGCGCTGAGCACCCGGCGCCCTTCGATCTCCAGGGCTTCGGCGCGGCCGACGTTGACGCTGCAGACCTCGATCATGTTGCCGGTCTTTCGGAAATGGGCCGATCTGCGCGGCATTTACCTGCCGGTTGGTCAAAAGTGATTTGCCGGGCAAGGTTGCCGGGATCGGCCTTTCGCTTGACCGCAGTGGCGCCGGCCCCCGCCATTGTGGCGACAATCGGCACCCTCCCCCTTGCGCCCTTCCCGCCGCCGCGAAGGCGGCGCGCAACGCGCAACCGGCCGGCCCGCACAGCGACGGGCCTGCCGAGGACACGGAATCTTGTCGTCGTCATGGAGTCGTGATGAATCAACCGCCGAACCAGGCCCCGGGCCTGAATGTTCCGTCCTTCGTGAAGCACCCGAAGCTGGTCGCCTGGGTCCAGAGCATCGCCCGCCTGACCGAGCCGGCCGAGGTCGTCTGGTGCGACGGCAGCGCCGAGGAGTACGACCGCCTGTGCAGCCAGCTGGTGGCGGCCGGCACGATGCAGCGGCTGAACCCGGCCAAGCGGCCGGACAGCTTCCTGGCGCGATCGGACCCGGACGACGTCGCCCGGGTCGAAGACCGCACCTTCATCTGCAGCGAGCGCCAGGAAGATGCCGGCCCCACCAACAACTGGATGGCGCCGGCACGGATGCGCGCGATCCTGCAGACCGGCCAGGCCGACGGCACCCCCGCGCTGTTCCAGGGCTGCATGCGCGGCCGCACGATGTACGTGGTGCCCTTCTCGATGGGGCCGCTGGGCTCGCACATCGCGCAACTGGGCGTCGAGCTGACCGACAGTGCCTACGTCGCCGTGAGCATGCGCACGATGACGCGCATGGGCAAGGCCGCGCTCGAGGTGCTGGGCGAGGACGGCCACTTCGTGCCCTGCGTGCATTCCGTCGGCGCGCCGCTGGAGGCCGGGCAGGCCGACGTGCGCTGGCCCTGCAACCCGACCAAGTACATCGTCCACTACCCCGAGACGCAGGAGATCTGGAGCTACGGCTCGGGCTACGGCGGCAATGCGCTGCTGGGCAAGAAATGCCTGGCGCTGCGGATCGCGTCGCACATGGGCCGCAGCGGCGGCTGGCTGGCCGAGCACATGCTGATCCTCGGCGTCACCTCGCCGGCCGGGCGCAAGTACCACGTCGCCGCCGCCTTCCCCAGCGCCTGCGGCAAGACCAACTTCTCGATGCTGGTGCCGCCGCGCAGCCACGCCGGCTGGAGCGTGACCACCGTGGGCGAGGACATCGCCTGGATCAAGCCGGGCCGGGGCGGCCGGCTGCATGCGATCAACCCCGAGGCCGGCTACTTCGGCGTGGCGCCCGGCACCAACGAGCACACCAACCCCAACTGCATGGCGATGCTCGCGCGCGACGTGATCTTCACCAACGTCGCGCTAACCGACGACGGCGACGTCTGGTGGGAAGGCATGACCGACACGCCGCCCGCGCACCTGATCGACTGGCAGGGCCGCGACTGGACGCCGCAGATCGCCAAGGAGACGGGCGTCAAGGCCGCGCACCCGAATTCGCGCTTCACCGTGTCGTCGATCCACAACCCGGTGCTCGACGCCGAGTGGGACAACCCCGAAGGCGTGCCGATCGACGCCTTCATGTTCGGCGGCCGCCGCTCGACCACCGTGCCGCTGGTGACCGAGGCGCGCGACTGGACCGAGGGCGTGTACATGGCCGCCACGATGGGCAGCGAGACCACCGCGGCGATCGCCGGCAAGGTGGGCGTGGTGCGCCGCGACCCCTTCGCGATGATCGCCTTCGCCGGCTACAACATGGCCGACTACTTCCAGCACTGGCTCGACATCGGCGCGCAGCTGGCGGCCGCCGGCGTGCCGCAGCCGAAGATCTACTGCGTCAACTGGTTCCGCAAGGGTGCCGACGGCAAGTTCATCTGGCCGGGCTTCAGCGACAACATGCGCGTGCTTGAGTGGATCGTCGGCCGGCTCGAAGGCCGTGCCGGCGCGGCCGAGAACGCCTTCGGCTTCAGCCCGCGCTACGAAGACCTGCGCTGGGACGGGCTGGACTTCAGCCGCGAGCAGTTCCAGAGCGTGATCGGCATCGACCGCCCGGCCTGGGCGCAGGAGCTGGTGCTGCACCAGGAGCTGTTCACCAAGCTCAGCCTGGGCCTGCCGACCGAGCTGCCGGCCACCAAGGCCCGGATCGAGCAGCGGCTGGCGGCTTGAACGCCGGGCGCGCGCCGCGACTGGCGGGCGGGCGCGGGTCGATGCGCGGCGCCGAGCGCAGCTCGGGGCACGGCTTGGGGCACGGCTCGGTGCGCGGCACGGTGCGCACGCCGATCGACCGGCGCTGCGGCACGCGCCGATGAAGCTGCAGTTGCTGTCCGACCTGCACTTGGAGAGCGAGGCCTTCGACCCCGAGCCGGCGCCGGGGGCCGAGTTGCTGGTGCTGGCCGGCGACATCGATGCCACCTGGGCCGGCTTCAGCCGCTTCGCCGGCTGGCCGGTGCCGGTGCTGTTCGTCGCCGGCAACCACGAGTTCGACCGGCGCGACGTCGCCGCCGCCTGGCCGGAACTGCGCGAGCGCACGGCCGCGCTCGGCTGGACGATGCTCGAGCGCGAACGCGTCGTGCTCGCCGATGCGGCCGGCCGGCGCGTGCGCTTCGTCGGCACGGTGCGCTGGTGCGACTTCGATCTGTTCGGGCCGCAGCGGCGCGCCGCTGCGATGCGCGCCGGCGACTATTTCCTGCGGGTGATGGGCGCCACTTCGGGCGATGCGCCGTTCGATGCTGCCGCGGTGCGCGAGTGTGCGCTCACCTGTCGATCGTGGCTGGAGCGTGAGCTGGCGATGCCGGCAGGCGATCGTTGGAATCGCACGGTAGTAATAACTCACTTTGCACCAAGCCTGCGCAGCAACGACCCGCGCTACGGCACGCAGAACGGCACTGCGAGCTTCTGCAACGCCGACGACGACCTGCTGCGCCATGCCGACCTGTGGCTGCACGGGCATCTGCATTGCCGCCACGACTACGCGGTGCCGCGGCCGGGTGCCGCGCCGACCCGCGTGGTCTGCCAGGCGCGCGGCCTGGCCCACAAGGGCGAAGTGGCCGGCTGGGACCCGCTGAAGCTGATCGAAGTCTGAACGGCAGGCCGCGCCGGCGTGCGTTCAAGCCGGTGGCGGCGCCTGACGCAGCGGCGTCGCCTGCACGGCATGGCGCCGGGCGGCATGGTGCAGGGCGATCGGGTGCTGGGCGACCGGGTGCGGCGCGCCGGCCTGGTCGGCCAGGATCAGCTCCAATGCCCAGTCGATGCCCATGTCGGCGGCATCCCGGGTGCGCGCCGCGCTGCGGCGGCGCCGCAACCAGTTCAGCAAGCGGTAGCTGCGGTCCATGTGCCCACCTTCGCCGGCCAATGCATGCGGCCAGTGTCGGCGGCGGGCGCGCTGCCGATGCATCGAAATCAGCGCACCCAACCGCGCATTTGCGGCGCATGCGGGATCGCGGGCTGACGGGCTGACGGGCTGATGGGCTGACGGGCTGACGGGCTGACGGGCTGACGGGCTGGCGGGCTGATGGAACGACGGGCGGCGCATCGGCAGTGCCGCGCGCCGGACTGCCCGCGGCGCCGACGCGCGATCAGCGCCGGCCGCGCCGGCGGTCGCCGCCGTGCGCGGGCCGCGCCGGCCGATCGCGCCGCCGCGCCG
>JAFEFZ010000239.1 GCA_018240325.1 Pseudomonadota bacterium | reverse complement strand
TCGCGCAGCGATGTGATGCCGGAGCCAATAAGAATTTGGCTGAACGGAGTTGGCCACCCCGTCGGCGGCCCCGTGCACCACGTTTTCGCACCCGAACGAGGACTGCTTTCGGCGCAGCGGCGAAGCACCGCTTCGAGCCGCAAACGGCCGGTGGCCGCTCGGCACGCGGGTTTGAAGCATCGTGGGTGCCGCTTCGGTGAAGCGGACAACTGAAATGCTCGACCTGCGCTTCGCGATCAGCAGCGGCCGGCTGCCGCCTGCGCATGCACAGGCGATCGCCGCCGCGCTCGAGGCCGCGTTGCCCTGGCTGGCAGCGACGCCGCGCTGCGGCGTGCACCCGCTGAAGCTGGCGGCCGGCGGCACCGAGCCGCTGCTGTCGCCACGCACCCGGCTGACGCTGCGCGTGCCGCGCCTGCGCTCGCCGGACGCGGCCCGGCTCGCCGGCCGGGATCTGCCGCTGCATGACGGCCACCTGCTGCTGGGCGCGGCGCAGCCGCACGAGCTGCTGCCCTGGAGTGCGCTGTACGCCGACTGCGTGCTGGCGCCGGACGGCGCCGGCGAGCTCGCGTTCGTGCAGGCAGTGCGCGCCGAGCTCGACGCGCTGGGCATCGCCGGCCGGTTGATCTGCGGCCTGCCGCGGCGCGCTGCCGACGGCACCGTGCGGGGTTGGAGCCTGATGGTCGACCGGTTGTCGCAGACTGATTCGCTGGCCTTGCAGCAGCACGGCATCGGCGCCGGCCGGCGCTGCGGCTGCGGCCTGTTCGTGCCGCATCGGTCGGCAGCCGCGGTCGGCGCCGCGGCCTGAACCGCCTGCAGCCCGGCCGCAACCCCCCGCGCAGTCCGCGAAGTGCCGTCCGTCGAGTACAACCCGTCGAGTGCAGTCCGCAAAGTGCAGTCCGCGCGATGCAGCCCACCCTGAACAGCGCACCATGAGCAGCCCGCAGCCGCCCGCAATGCGCATCAAGAGCCGCTGGTTCAAGCCGGGGGACGCGCACACCCCGGCCGAGCAGGCGGGCGCGATGGCCTTCATCGTGTGGCGCGTTGCGCGCCGCGTGCTCGAGCGCATGCGCGGCACCGATTTCGACATCGACGCCGGGCCGGCGTATTTCGCCTTCCTGCGCGAAGTGCTGGTCTTCCTGATCGCGGTGCTCGACCGCAGCGTCGCGGCGCGGCTGCCCGCAGCCGACCGCGTGGCCTTCACGACCGCGCTGGTGCGCGAGGCGGCGCGCACGCTCGCCGACAACGAAGACGAATTGCTCGGCGCCCCGCCCGCCGGCGCGCCGGCGCACGCCGACACCTTCATCGACCTCGTCAACGACGTGGTGCAGCACTACGCCGAGTTCGGTGCCGACCCGTCGCCTGCCGATCCGCAGGCCGGCTTCCAGCCCGGCTTCGGCTTCGTGCGCTACCTCGGCAGCCGGCTCGAGCCGACGCTGCCGCCGAAGGACCGCCCCTGGGTGATCGACCAGGTGATGGCGGTCGAGGCCCCCGAGGCGCTGGCGATCGTGCAGCGCGCGCTGCACGAGTTGTACGACCCGCAACCGCGGCGCGCGCGCCGCACGTCGGCCGGCGGCGACTGACGATGGGCGCCCCCCTGCCCCGCAGCGCGGCCGCCGGCCGGCCCTTCGACCTCGACGACGACGCCGCCTATCGCCGCTGGCGCGACTGGAAGCTCGCGCACCGGCCCGCCGCCACCGCCGACCTGATCGTCGAGCTGGCCGATCCGCGCGCGCTCGGTGCCGCCGAACGCGCCGCGCTGCTCGACCGCATCGGCCGCGCCGGCTTCGCGCTGTACCGCTCGCCCGTGCCCGGTGACGATCGCGAGCTGCCGCGCCGGCTGGGCGCGCAGCTCGGCGTGCAGCGGCTCGACGCCAACTGGTTGGCCGACGACGACGGCATCTCGAGCATCGCGGTGCGCGCGCGCGCCGACAGCGGCGGCGGCGACGGCTTCATCCCCTATACCGACCGGCCGATCCGCTGGCACACCGACGGCTACTACCACCCGGCCGCGCGCACGATCCGCACGCTGATCCTGCACTGCGTGCGCCCGGCGCGCGCCGGTGGCGTCAATGCGCTGCTCGACCCGGAGCTGGCCTACCTCGCGCTGCGCGACGCGTCGCCCGCGCAGGTGCACGCGCTGATGCAGCCCGACGCGATGACGATTCCGGCGCGCGAGGATGCCGCCGGCGTCGCCCGCGCCGCGCAGGCCGGCGCGGTGTTCCGGGTCGATGCCGGCGGGCAGCTGCAGCTGCGCTACACCGCGCGCACGCGCAGCATCGCCTGGCGCGACGACGCCGCCACCCGGGCCGCGGCCGCGGCGCTCGCGGCGCTGCTGGCGTCGGATTCGCCCTGGATCCACCGCGTGCGTCTCGACGCCGGCATGGGGCTGGTCGGGCACAACGTGCTGCACGACCGCAGCGCCTTCGTCGACGACCCCGCGGCGCCGCGGCTGCTGTGGCGCGCGCGCTTCACCGACCGCATCGCCACCCGCTGGGACGACGGCTGGCGCCACGGATGAAGCCATGGCGCAGCGGCTGACGATCTGGCGCGCCGCGCAGTTGCTGGGCGTGCCGCGCGCGGTGCTGCAGCAGCGGGTGCGCGCCGGCGAGATCGAGCTGGACGACGGCCGGGTGTCGACCGAGGCGCTGCTGCGGCTGTATCCGCAGGCCGAACTCGAAGGCAGCGGCATGCTCGAGCGCGTGACCCACATCCGCGACGAGGCCTTCGGCCGGCGCGTGCGCGAACGCCTGCTGCCCAGCCAGGAAGTGCTGGCGCAGCGGCTGTTCCGCCAGGGCCAGGAGATGGCCGACACGCAGCGCCACCTGCAGCGCTGGCACGCGCTGGTGCTCGAGCTGCGCGCGCGGCTCGCGGCGCTGTGCGCCGATTCCCCCGACCCCCGGCTGCCCGAATTGCAGCGCCAGCTGAACGACGGGCTGGCCAGGGCGCTGGCCACCGAACCCGTCGATGTGCTGGACGTCATGGACGACGTACTCAAGCTGCTGTCGGCGCAGGTGACGCTGCGCCCGAGCGGGCACCAATTCATCGTCGAAGGCCACGACACGCTGCTGCAGGCCGGCGTGCGCGCCGGGCTGAAGCTGAACTACGGCTGCGGCAACGGCAGCTGCGGCTTGTGCAAGGTGCGCGTGACCTCGGGCCAGGTGGCGCGCACGCTGCACACCGACTACCCGCTGTCGGCGAACGAGCGCGCGCAGGGCTACGTGCTCGCCTGCGCGCACACCGCGGCCAGCGCCGAGCTGACGATCGAGACGCTCGAGGCCGCCGGCCCGGCCGACATCCCGCAGCAGCAGATCACGACCACCGTGCGCGCGCTGCAGCCGCTGGGCGCCGACACGCTGGCGCTGCACCTGCAGACGCCGCGCACGCACCGCCTGCGCTTCCTCGCCGGGCAGGGCGTCACGCTGGGCATCGCCGCGGGCGACGGCGTGCACGCCCGCCACGCGATCGCCAGCTGCCCTTGCGACGACCGCAACCTGCATTTCGTCGTGCCGCGCGACCCGGCCGACCCGGTGGCCGCAAGGCTGTTCGCCGGCGCGCTGCGGCCGGGCGACGCGGTCACGGTGTGGGGGCCGGACGGCGACTTCGTGCTCGCCGACGAATCGCTGCCGCTGGTCTTCGCCGCCTGCGACACCGGCTTCGCGCCGGTCAAGAGCCTGATCGAGCACGCGCTGTCGCTCGACGCGGCGCCGTCGATCGCGCTGTTCTGGCTGGCGACGCGGCCCGACGGCCATTTCCTCGAGAACCAGACGCGCGCCTGGTCCGATTCCTTCGACCACTTCGAGGCCACGCTCAGCCGCAGCGACGACCCGGCCCGCGGCGCGCGCGAGATGGCCGCCGCGATGCGCGCCGACCTGTTCGACATCGGCTGCGCGTTCTACGTGGCCGGCCCGGGCGCCTTCGTCGACGCGCTGCAAGGCGCGCTGCTGGCCGCCGGCGTGCCCGGCGCGCAGCTGCACCTGGAGGTCACCGGATGAGCGCGCCCCCGCGGCCGCCGGCGCACGGCGCCCGGGCGGGCGCATGACCGGCGACTGCGCCGGCGGCGAAGTGTTCGCGCTGCGCGTGCTCGGGCACGACATGGCGCCGGAGTTCAGCCACGGCGAGATCATCGTGGTCGAGCCCGACGGCGCGCTGCGCGACGGCAGCTTCGTGCTCGCCGAGCTCGCCGACGGCTGGACCTTGCGCCAACTGTGCCGGCGCGGCGACGGCTGGGCGCTGCGCGCGCTCAACCCGGCGCCGGGCAGCGCGCCCGAGCAGCCGCTGCCGGGCCTGGGCGCGGTGCGCGGCGTGGTCATCCAGAAGGCCGTGCCGGGGCGGCGGCGGCTGTCGAAGTCGTATCTCTGACCTGCCGCCCGGCCAGGCGCGCGACCCGATGACACTGCCCGAGCGCACCCGCACCGCCGCCGAGCGGCTGCAGCCGCTGGTCGCCGCGGTGCAGGCCAATTGCCACGTCGCCGACGCGCGTCACGCGACCGAGCTGACGCTGTGCACCTACCTGCTGCAGATGCGCGAGTTCTTCCGCTGGGAGCGCGGGCTGCCGTTCGGCGCCGCGCTCGCGCGCCATGAGGTCGGCGCCTGGCTCGCCGAACGCGAAGCCCTGTGGGAGCAGGTGCAGGGCGACGCCTGGCAGCCGCTGCCGCTGCCCGACGCCGGGCCGCCGGCCGACCCCTTCGATGCGCCCGCGGTCAACGCGCGGCTGGGCGGCACCGGGCTGCTCTACGGTGCCGGCATCGGCGCCGGCGGCCGGCCCGACTTCTTCCTGGCAGAGCTGCACGCACGCACGCAGCGCGACGGCCTGCCGGTGGCCGTGGCCGGGCACGAGCTGGCGCGCGGCCTGCTCGCCCCGCCGGCAGCGCTGGCCGACGAGCACGGCAACGCGCGCATCGTGCTGCGGCGCGAGTCGATCGCGCGCTGGGCGTGGGAGCGCTTCGAAGCCTTCCGGCTGCGGCCGGCGGCCGGCAGCGCCTTTGCCGCCGCCGCCGAGGCCTACGGCCTGGACCGCGACCTCGACGCTGCGCTGCCGCGCCTGGTCGACGAGCAGGCCGAGGCCGCGCTGCTGCACGAGATCGGCGAGTACCGCGTCGGCCGGCGCCTGGGCCCGGCCTGGGCCGCGCTGCGCCAGGCGCTGCCCACGCGCCGCGGCGAGTTGTACGCGCGTGCGCTGCGCGACCTGCTGGCCGACTTCGACGTCACGCTGCCGACGCTGCTGGCGCGCGGCGCCGACCGCTCGCTGCACCTGTGGTTCGCGGCCTTCGACGGCGTGCGTGCGCAGCTGTACCCGGGGCTGCCGGCCGCCTGGCGGGCCTGGCGCGGCGGCGACGGCGGGGCGGCGCTGCGAGCCGCCTGCGCCGCCGGCCGGCGCCATTTCGAAGCGCTTGCGCAGGATCTGCTGCGCCGGCACGCCGCTGGCGGCGACGCTGCCGCGGCCGACATCGAGGCGCGGCTCACTGCCGCGCAGGCGATCTGCCGCGGTTGACGCACTCAGGGGCGCGGCGGCGCGCCCGCGGCCGCCGGGCAAGGGCCGGCGCCGGAGTCGGAGTCGAAGTCGGCGAGGTCCAGGCAGCGGCCATCGAGATCGGCCGGCGCGCCGATGCCGACGATGTGCGCGAGCGTGGGCGCGATGTCGGTCGTGGCCACCGGCAGGATCCGGGTCTGCGCCGGCGCCCCGGGCCACCAGAACACGATCGGCACCCGGCGGTCGAGGTCGTACGGGCCGGAGTGGCCTTCGATGTAGGACGTGAGCCGCGCGGGGGCAACCGTGATGCCCGGCTGGTACGCGATCACGATGTCGCCCGAGCGGCCTGCCATCGCGCTCTGGGCGAAGCGGTCGCGCAGCGTCATCAGCTCGGGATCGACGCCGCGCGGATGGTGGGCGAGCAACTCCTGCAGCGCATAGGCGGCGGCCACTTCCGGCTGCGTGCGCAGGATTTCGAGCGCCGCCTCGACCACGCGCGCGCGCTGCGGCTCGGCGAGCTGCCTGCCGGCGGCATCCACCGCGTACAGCTGCATCAGGTCGGGGCTGGCGAGCGGGTCGTGCGCCAGACCGAGCCGGCCCCGGAGCTGCGCGTTCACGCCCGCGAGCAGCGCCTTGCCGTCGATGCGCCGCGCCTGCGGGTAACCCTGGCGCGCGAGCCGCTCGGGGAAATCGGTGCCGCCGTGGTCGGCCGACAGCGCGAGCAGCACGCGCACGCCGAGCGATTCGAGCCGCGCCAGCAACCGGCCCATCAGGCCGTCGAGCCGGTACATCTGCTCGCACATCTCGGGCCCGGCCGTGCCGTAGCCGTGGCCGACGAAATCGGTCGCCGAGAAGCTGATCGCGAGCAGGTCGGTCGCGCCGCGCCGGCCGAGCTTGTAGTGCTCGATCAGCGTGAAGGCCGCCTCCAGCGTCAGCGGGTCCATGATCTGCAGCGCGCGCGCCGGCTTGGGCGCCTCGCCGGGCCTGGCCGGCAGCATCGGCGGCAGGCCCGACTGCCAGTCCGCCCCGCCGATGCGATAGCTGGCTTCGAGAGCCCGGCATTCGTCGTGGCGGTAGGTCCACGCCGGCGGCGGCACGTACGCCTGCTGCACCTTGGCGTTCAGCGCCGCCAGCGGCGCCAGCTTCGCGGCCGCGTCCTCGCCGGGGGCGGCGTAGGTGGTGAAGCCGAAGCCGTCGATGTACCAGAAGGCCGCGTCGGCGCGGTGGCCGCCGAGCGTGATCGCGGCGCGGTCCTTGCCAGCGACGGCGACCACGCGGCTGCCCGGCGACGCCTGCTTCAGCCAGTCGCCCAGCGTGCTCGCGACGAGGTTGGTCGGCCCGACCCGGGGCGCCTTGGGGTCGCCGCGCGCGTCGCGGTAGTCGGGCGCCGCCAGGCAGTACACAGCCTTGCCGGCGACGCCGTCGTACCACGAGTTGCCGACGATGCCGGTGTGCGCCGGTGTCTTGCCGGTCAACAGCGTCGAGTGCCCCGGGCAGGTCTCGGTCAGGCCGTGGGTCTGGTACGCGTTGTCGTAGACGATGCCCTCGCGCTGCAGCCGCGCGAGCCCGTCGCGGTACTGCGACCGCCAGCGGTTGAACAGCGCCGCGCTGTACTGGTCCACCGCCACCATCACCACCAAGTCGGGCTTCGCCGGCGCCGCCGGCGGCGGCGGCCGCGGCACGCTCGCGGCGCAACCGGCCAGGACGGCGAGCGCGCCGGCGCACGCTGCGATTCGGAATGCTGTCATCGGCGCTGCTCCTTCGCATGCAGGCGGCCGCCAGGGCAAGCCGCCGGCCTGCGCCACACCATAGCGGCACCGCTGCCGGCCATCAACCGCGAACGCACACCGGTCGCGTCCTTGCGCGGCCGGCCGCCGACCGCTGCCCTGCGCCGCCCTGGGGCCCCCGGTCATTCGGGCCGGGCAGCGCGCAGGCGATGCCGCGGGCGCTGCCGCGCGACCGCGGCGGCGGGCGTTCGCGTTCACGCGCCCTGCCCCCGGGCACGGCAGGCAACGGCCGCGGCGTAAACTGGGCCCTGCCGACTTCAAATTTCAATTCAAGCCATGCCCCGCCCCGCCCGCCCCCGCGGCACGCCGCGCCCGGACGGCGAGGCGACGCGTGCGCACCTGCTGGACACCGCCGGCCACGTGTTTGCCGAACGCGGCTTCGCCGGCACCACCAGCAAGGAGATCTGCGCGCGCGCCGGCACGCCGCTGGCGTCGGTCAACTACCACTTCGGCAGCCGCGACGCACTGTACGAGGCGGTGCTGATCGAGGCGCACCGCCAGCTGATCGGCCTCGAAGACCTCCACGCACTGACGCAGGGCCTGGGCGCGCCCGAGGCCAGGCTGC
The DNA here is from genome assembly GCA_018240325.1 of Pseudomonadota bacterium. Taxonomy (GTDB): domain Bacteria; phylum Pseudomonadota; class Gammaproteobacteria; order Burkholderiales; family Burkholderiaceae_C; genus Rubrivivax. The sequence continues at coordinate 3,924 of JAFEFZ010000239.1, read as the reverse complement.
GCGCCGTCGTCGCCCACCTGGTGGCGCTCGCGACGAACCGCACCGCGCCCTGGGGCTTCAGGGTCATGCTGCGCGAGCTGCTGTCGCCGTCGCCGGCGATCCCGGCGCTGATCGAGAAGGCGGTGCGGCCGAAGGCGAAGCTCGTGCTCGGCCTGATGGCCGAGTACCTCAACCTGCCGCCGCAGCACCCGGTGGTGCAGCGCGGCGTGATGTTCACCGTGCTGCCCTGCATCGCGATGATGGTCGCGCCCAAGGAGATGCCGGCGCGGCTGCTGCCCCAAGCGGCCAAGGACGGCGAGGCGCTCGCCGCCGACTTCGTGCGCTTCGTGATGGCGGGGCTCGACGCGCTGGCGCAGGCGCAGCGGCCGGCGCGGCGCAAGACCACTCAACGTGTCCGAGCCGGCGTTGCCTTCGAGTGCAGTGTTTCACGCTGATCAGCACTCATGGTGCCGCGCCTTTGCCCCCGTGGCGGCGTTGCAAATCCTCGCGATGCCTCGGGGCATCGCTGCGGTTGGCGCCTTGCCACGAAGGCAAATCCGCTGGCGCATGAGCGCCGCTCAGCGTGAAACACTGCACTAACCGGGACGCCTGATGCTGCGCGCACTCGGCATCGCCTTGCTGGCGGCGGTGATCGTGATGGCTGCCGGTGCGGCGGCGTTTTTCAGCGGCGTCGAAATTTCCGCTGACTTTCTCCGGCCGCCGCTGGAGCGCGCGCTGAGCACCGCCTTCGGCTTGCCGACGCGGCTCGAAGGGCGACTCAGCATGCGCACGGGCCGGGTCGCCACGCTGAGCGCTGATGCGCTCGTCGTCGCCGATCCAGGCGGCGGGACAGGGGCCACGCTGGCGCGCGGCATCCGGCCGCGCGCCCGCATCGACCTCGCCGCGCTGCTGCGCGGCGCGGTCGCGCTCGACGAGGTGAGCGGCGAGCGCCTCGAACTCAGCCTCGTGCAGCGCGCCGACGGGCGCCCGAACTGGGCGCCCATCTTCACTCGCCCAGCCGGCAGCGGCGAACCGTCGGTCACCTTCGATGGCATCGGCCACCTGGGCATCGGCCGCATCGTCGGCAGCTGGCGAAGCGAAGGCACTTCTGCGGCGCTGTTCGAGATCACCAACTTCGACGGCAGTCTGCCGCGCCAGGAGCCGATCACGGCCCGCGGCGGCGTCCGCTCGGGCGGCCACGCCTTCAGCGTCGACTTGCGCACGGCGCCGCTCGCCGCATTGGGCGCGGCGACCGTGCCGATCGCCGGCGCCATCGAGTGGGCCGGCCTGCGCGTCACGCTCGACGGCGGGTTCGTCCGCGACGGATCGCGGCTCGATGCCCGCGTTCACGCCACCGCTGCCGATGCCGGGCCGGCGCTTGCTGCGCTCGGCATTGCCGCGCGCGCGCCCGGCCCGCTCGAAGCCCGCTTGCGCCTGGGCCTGGCCGCCGGCGAGGCGAGCCTGCGCGACCTCGCGCTGCGCATCGGCGATCTGCGCATCGACGGCGAAGTGGGCGTGGCGCGGGGCGAGACGCGGCCGCGCGTGACGGCCAGACTCGCCGCTGGCGAGGTCGATCTGCGGCCCTATCTCGCCGCCAACGCGGCGGCGGACAAACTCGGTCTGGATGAGCTCATCGACGGGCTGCAACGCATCGTCACCGGCGCCGATGCGCAGCTGACCTTGTCCGCCACCGCGGTCGCCGGGCTCGCAGTGGACGTGCAGGCTTTGGCTGTCGAGTTGCGCAGCCGCGACCTAAACCTCGACCTGAGCGGCGCCGCGCACCTGGACGGCGTGCCGATCACGTCGAGCCTCGCCTACGACGCGCGCCAACCACGACGCACGCTCAGCGCCCGCATCGATACCGGCCGGGCGTCGACTGCGGCGCTGGCCTCGGCACGGCCTGCGGGCTGGGCCGGCAGCGCCGCCGCGCTGCGCGGCCGGATCGACGCCGCCGGCACGGACACCAGCGCGATCATCGCCTCGGCTCAGGGCGAGGTCGAAGCACGCGACCTTCGCTGGTCGATCGACCGCGGCGAAGCCGGCACGCTGGCCGGCCGCTTCGACCGCCTGCGCGTGTCGCTGCAGCGCGAGCGCGTGGCCATCGATGCGGCCGGCCGCATCGGCAGCGGCGCCTGCTCGGTGTCCGTTTCCGGCGCCGCACTGGCGCCGCTGCTGGCCGGCGAGCCATGGCCCGTGCAGGGTTCGGGCCGCTGTGCGGGCGAGCGCGTCAGCGCCAAGGGCACGATCGTGGTCGCCGACGGTCGGCCGAACGCCAATCTGGGGGTCGAGCTTGCGGCCGACCGGCCAGGCCCGATCGCCGGCCTGCTCGGCGCGGGCCGGCGCTTGCCTTATCCGCTGTCCGCACGCGGCGCGCTGGCGCTGGACGCGTCGTCAGCATCGGTGCGCTTCGATGACCTGCGGCTCGGACGCAGCTCGGGCACGGGCGAGGTCGAATGGCCGCGTGCCGCGGGCGGCGCGGGCAGCGTCCGGCTCGCCTTCAAGACGCTCGACCTCGGCAGCCTGGGCGAAGCTGCAGGCGGCAAGCCCGTGCCCGCCGATCGCCTGCGCCGCGACGTGCTGCCGACGAACCTGCCGCTGCCGGACCTCGACTTCGACATCACCGCCGAGCGCGTGGCCATCGGCGGCGCGACGCTGCAGCACGCGCGCCTTGCCGGCGCGCCGCGCTCGCAGTCGCTGGCGGCGGCCAAGTTCCGCTTCGACTGGGAGGGCATGACCGTTGCCGGACAGGTCGGCGCCGACTTCAGCGGCGGCACACCGCGCATCGAGATCGACGCCGCCACGCGCGATGCCGATCTGCGCGGCGCGCTGGCGCAGCTCGGCCGCAAGGACATCGGGCTGCGCGCGGCCGTGCTGACGCTGAATGCCCGCGCGCAGGGTTCGCGGCTCGGCGATCTGCTGGCCAGCGCGACCATCGACGGCGCCGTCGAAGGCGGCCGGCTGATTCCACCTTGGGCCAGTGCTGATCAACAGGCGCACACGATCGACTTCTCGGCCACGCTGGGCGCAGCGCCGGGGCAGCCGACGCGTTTGACCGCCACCGGGGCCGCGCAGGGCGAGCCGGTGCGGCTGTCGCTCGATGCCGGCACGCTCGCCGAACTGGCCCGTACCGGCCAGTCGCTGCCGCTGTCGCTCTTGGGCACGAGCGGCGACCTGCGTCTCGAAGCCAAAGGCAAAGTCGCCATCGACGGCAGCGGCGAGGCGCGGGTGCAACTCAGCGGGCGCAAGCTGGATCGCCTGGGCGCCCTGATCGGCGTGCCGCTGCCCGCCGCAGAGCCCTTCGCGGCGCGCGGCAACCTGCGCTTCAGCGCCGCCGCGGTCCACGCCGACGACCTCGATCTGATCATCGGCCGCAGCCGGCTCGCCGGCAACGTTCAGGTCGCTCGCGCCGCGGCCGGCCGCAAGGCGCACCGCGTCGCGCTTCGCGCGACGGAACTGCACCTGGAAGACATTGCCCGGCCGGGCCAGCTGCGTTTCGGCGACGAGCCCGCGCGCGACGATCGACCCATGCAGCAGGCCATCGCGCGCGCAGCGGCAGCGCTGCTCGACGTCGCCCGCGGCGCCGACGTCGATTTCGAACTCACCATCGATGCGCTGCTCGGCGCCGGCCGGCCCATGGCCAAGGGCCAAGTGACCGCGCGCGCCGAGGCCGGCACCTTGCGCCTGAGCTCGAGCGACGTGCTCACCGCCGGCGGCGTCGTCAACGCCGACGTCCGCGTCGAGGCCACCGCGACCCCGCCCGTTTTCGCGGTCAACGCGCGGGCGCGCGACCTCGAATACGGGCCGATGCTGCGCGCCCTGGATCCGTCGACGTCGCTCGAAGGCGGCTTCGACTTCAACGTTCAAGTCGCCGCGCAGGCGCAGCCCGACAAGCTGCTGCGAGCGCTTTCCGGGACGATCGACGTGGCCACCTTTCCGCGCGGCCTG
>JAFEFZ010000238.1 GCA_018240325.1 Pseudomonadota bacterium | reverse complement strand
CCAGGCCACCTTCGCGGGCATCACCTGCTGCCTGGTCGTCGGCGCCTTCGCCGAACGCATCAAGTTCGCGGCGGTGCTGCTGTTCATGGTGCTGTGGTTCACCTTCAGCTACCTGCCGATCGCACACATGGTGTGGTACTGGATGGGCCCCGACGCCTACACCGCCGCCGGCCTGGTCGACGGCTTGAACGCCAGGGCCGGCCTGATCTGGCAGTGGGGCGCGCTGGACTTCGCCGGCGGCACGGTGGTGCACATCAACGCCGCGGTCGCCGGCATCGTCGGCGCGTTCATGGTCGGCAAGCGCATCGGCTACGGCCGCGAAGCGATGGCGCCGCACAGCCTGCCGTTCACCATGGTCGGCGCGTCGCTGCTGTGGGTCGGCTGGTTCGGCTTCAACGCCGGGTCGGCGCTCGAGGCGGGCAACAGCGCGGTGCTCGCGTTCATGAACACCTTCAGCGCCACCGCGGCCGCGGTGCTCGCCTGGTCGCTGGGCGAGGCGCTGCTGCGCGGCAAGGCGTCGATGCTCGGCGCCGCGTCGGGTGCGGTCGCCGGGCTGGTGGCGATCACCCCGGCCGCGGGCAACGTCGGCCTGATGGGCGCGCTCGTGATCGGCTTCGTCGCCGGCTTCGCCTGCCTGTGGGGCGTGCACGGCCTGAAGCGGCTGCTCGGCGCCGACGATTCGCTCGACGTGTTCGGCGTGCACGGCGTCGGCGGCATCGTCGGCGCGCTGCTGACCGGCGTGTTCAACACCCAGGCGCTCGGCGGCCCCGGGCTGGTGACCGACTGGGTCACGGCCACCGTCGGCTCCAACGGCATCGGCGCGCAGCTGTGGATCCAGCTGAAGGCGGTGCTGCTGACCGTGGTCTGGTCGGCGGTGGTCGCGTACCTCGCCTACAAGGTCGTCGACCTGACGATCGGCCTGCGGGTGCCCGAGGAGGACGAGCGCCAGGGCCTGGACATCACGTCGCACGGCGAGACCGCCTACGCGAAGTGAGGCCGGCGCCCGATGGAGCGGGCCGCCGCCGGGGCGCGGACTGCGGCGGCGCACCGCGGGTTTGCCCCAGGCCCGCCGCTCTTTCTAGAATGCGCGGATGGTGCCGCACCTGATTACCGCGCTCACCGGCCCGATCAACGAACTCGAGCAGCGCATCCTCGAATCGATGCCGGCGATCGAGCGCTGGTTCCGGCTCGAGTGGATGGAGCACACGCCGCCGTTCTACTGCGCCGCCGACCTGCGCAATGCCGGCTACAAGCTGGCGCCGGTGGACACCGAGCTGTTCCCCGCCGGCTTCCAGAACCTGAACGTCGAGATGCTGCCGCTGGCGGTGCAGGCGGCGATGGCGGCGATCGAGAAGATCTGCCCCGAGGCCAAGAACCTGCTGCTGATCCCGGACGCGCGCAACCGCAGCCCGTTCTACCTGCTGAGCGTGCAGCGGCTGACGCAGATCTTCCACCAGGCCGGGCTGAACGTGCGGCTGGGTTCGCTCGACCCGGCGGTGCAGGAGCCGACGGCGATCGCGCTGCCCGACGGCAGCGAGCTGCGCGTCGAGCCGCTCAAGCGCAGCCGCCGCCGCCTGGGCCTGAAGAACTTCGACCCCTGCACGATCCTGCTCAACACCGACCTGGCCGACGGCGTGCCGCCGGTGCTGCAGGGGCTGCGCGAGCAGTACCTGCTGCCGCCGCTGCACGCCGGCTGGAACGTGCGCAGCATGGCGCGGCACTTCCAGGCCTACGAGGAGCTGGCGAAGAAGTTCGCCAAGCTGCTGGGCATGGACCCGTGGCTGATCACGCCGCTGCACGGCCGCTGCGGCGGCGTCGACCTGGCGCACGGCGCCGGCCTGGACGCGCTGCGCACGCAGGTCGATGCGGTGCTGGCCAAGGTGCGGCGCAAGCACAAGGAATACGGCATCCGCGAGCGGCCCTTCGTGGTGGTCAAGGCCGATTCGGCGGCCGGCGGCAAGGCGATCATCACGCTGCGCGATGCCAAAGAACTGGACGCGCTGCCGCCGCCGGCCGAAGGCGAAGCCGCGCCCGGCCCGGTGCTGGTGCAAGAAGGCGTGCCCACCTACGAACGCATCCACGACGCGGTGGCCGAGCCGGTGGTCTACATGATCGACCGCTACGTGATCGGCGGCTTCTACCGCGTGCACGCGGCACGCGGCGCCGACGACGTGCTGAGCGCGCCCGGGTCGCGCTACGTGCCGCTGGCCTTCGCGCCGGGCCGCCATCTGCCGCGGCTGGGCGACAAGCCCGGCGCCAGCGCGCCCAACCGCTTCTACATGTACGGCGTGATCGGCCGGCTCGCCAGCGTGGCCGCGAGCTACGAGCTCGAGGCCACCGACCCCGAGGCCGAGGTCTACGCCTGATCGCCCCGAGGGCCGGGCTGCGCCCGGCCCGCCCCGGCGCAAGCGGGCCGCAAACCCGAGCCGGCGCGCCGCGCCGATGGCGCCCCGCCGGCCGCGGCGCACAGGCACAATCGCCGCCCGGTGCAGCCCGTGTGCGGCTGCGCCGCCCGCCGTGAGCCACCCCCACACCCCGCGCAGCCCCACCGCCCTGGCCGCGCTCACGCTCGGCGCGCTCGGCGTCGTCTACGGCGACATCGGCACCAGCCCGCTGTACGCGCTGAAGGAGGTGTTCCACGGCGGGCGCGTCGAAGCCACGCCGGACAACATCCTCGGCGTGCTGTCGCTGATCTTCTGGACGATCACGATCATCGTCTCGCTGAAGTACGTGCTGCTGATCCTGCGCGCCGACAACAACGGCGAAGGCGGCCTGATCGCGATGCTGGCGCTGGCCACCCATGCGGTGCGCGATCGGCCGCGGCTGCGCGACGCGCTGATGCTGGTCGGCCTGTTCGGCACCGCGATCTTCTACGGCGACGGCGTGATCACCCCGGCGATCACCGCGCTGTCGGCGGTCGAGGGCCTGGAAGTCGCGACGCCGGCGCTGCACCACGTGGTGATCCCGATCACGCTGGTGGTGCTGACCGGGCTGTTCGCGGTGCAGCGTTTCGGCACCGGCGGCATCGGCCGGTTCTTCGGGCCGGTGATGCTGGTGTGGTTCATCGTGCTGGTGGCGATCGGGCTGCCGCACGTGCTGGAGAACCCGCGCGTGCTGGCCGCGCTGAACCCGGCCTATGCGATCGGCTTCTTCGCCCACAACCCGCTGATCGCCTTCATCGGGCTGGGCGCGGTGGTGCTGTGCGTAACCGGCGGCGAGGCGCTGTACGCCGACATGGGCCACTTCGGCAAGCGGCCGATCCGCATCGCCTGGTACGGCTTCGTGATGCCGGCGCTGGTGGTCAACTACTTCGGCCAGGGCGCGATGCTGCTCGACAACCCCGAGGCCATCGAGAACCCCTTCTACCTGACGGCGCCGCCGTGGGCGCGGCTGCCGCTGGTGTTCCTGGCCACGGCGGCCGCGGTGATCGCGTCGCAGGCGCTGGTCACCGCCGCCTTCTCGGTCAGCAAGCAGGCGATCCAGCTGGGCATCCTGCCGCGCATGCGCGTGCTGCATACCTCCGTGCGCGACACCGGGCAGATCTACGTGCCCTTCGTCAACTGGGGGCTGTACGTGTTCATCGTGCTGGCCGTGGCGCTGTTCAAGAGTTCGTCGAACCTGGCGTCGGCCTACGGCATCGCGGTCACGCTGGACATGACCATCACCACGGTGATGACCTTCTTCGTGATCCGCTACGGCTGGGGCTACCCGCTGGCGCTGTGCATCGCCGCGACCGGCTTCTTCTTCGTGGTCGACGTCACCTTCTTCGCCAGCAACCTGCTCAAGCTGCTGGCCGGCGGCTGGTTCCCGCTGGTCATCGGCGTCGGCATGTTCACGCTGATGGTCACCTGGCGCACCGGCCGCCGGCTGGTGGCCGAGCGGCTGAAGCACGACTCGATCGACCTGAAGAGCTTCCTCGACGCGGTCTTCGTCAGCCCGCCGGCGCGCGTGCCCGGCACCGCCGTCTACCTCAGCGCCGAGCCCGACATCACGCCCAACGCGCTGCTGCACAACCTGAAGCACAACAAGGTGTTCCACGCCTATCACCTGTTCGTCACCGTGCGCCACCACGACGTGCCGTGGATCGGCTTCGACAAGCGCGTCGAGATGGAGCCGCTGGGGCACGACTGCTGGCAGGTGACGCTGCACTTCGGGTTCAAGAACGACCCCGACGTGCCCGAGGCGCTGAAGCTGCTCGAAGGCCGCGGCGTGCCGCTGGACGAGATGGACACCAGCTACTTCCTGTCGCGCGACATCGTGGTGCCGACGATCGGCACGGGCATGGCGATCTGGCGCGAGAAGCTGTTCGCCAGCATGCACCGCAACGCGACGGGGGCGGCCGACTTCCTGAACCTGCCGACCAACCGCATCGTCGAGCTGGGCTCGAAGGTCGAGATCTGAGCTTGCGCCGCTTCTGGTCCGACCTGTCGCTCTCGGCCGTGGTGGCCGGCTTCGTCGCGGTGCTGGTGGGCTTCACCAGCTCGGTGGTGCTGGTGTTCGCCGCGGCGCAGGCGCTGGGCGCGACGCCGGCGCAGACCACGTCGTGGATCTGGGCGCTGGGGCTGGGCATGGCCGCCACCTCGATCGGCCTGTCGCTGTGGACGCGCCAGCCGGTGCTGACCGCGTGGTCCACGCCGGGCGCGGCACTGATCGCCGGCTCCAGCGGCTACGGCCTGGGCGAGGCGGTCGGCGCCTTCGCCGCCTGCAGCGCGCTGATCGTGCTGGCCGGCGCGACGCGCGCCTTCGAGCGCGTGATGGACCGCATCCCGCAGGCCATCGCCGCGGCGCTGCTGGCCGGCGTGCTGGCGCGTTTCGGCCTCGACGCGGTGGGCGCGGTGAAGACCGCGCCGCTGCTGGTGTGCGTGATGACGGGCGTGTTCCTGCTGCTGCGCCGGCTGCTGCCGCGCTACGCCGTGCCCGGCGTGCTGCTGGCCGGCGTCGCCGTGGCCGCGCTTCAAGGGCGGCTGGACACCGGCGCCATCGTCTGGGAGCTGGCCGCACCGGTATGGGTCGCGCCGCAGTTCAGCACGGGCGCGCTGATCGGCCTGGCGCTGCCGCTGTTCGTGGTGACGATGGCGTCGCAGAACCTGCCCGGCGTCGCCGCGCAGCGTGCCGCCGGCTACGCCACGCCGGTGTCGCCGAGCATCGTCGCCACCGGCCTGACCGGCGTGCTGCTCGCGCCCTTCGGCGGCTATGCCTTCAACCTCGCCGCGATCACCGCGGCCATCTGCATGGGCCGCGAAGCGCACGAAGACCCGGCGCGGCGCTACACCGCCAGCGTGATGGCCGGCGTGTTCTACCTGCTGCTCGGGCTGGTGGGCGGCGCGGTCGTCGGCCTGCTCAACGCCTTCCCGCGCGAGCTGGTGCTGGTGGTGGCCGGGCTGGCGCTGCTGGGCACCATCGCCGGCGGGCTGGCGGTGGCGCTGCAGCACGAGGCGCACCGCGACGCCGCCGCGCTGACCTTCCTGGTCACGCTGTCGGGCCTGACGCTGGCGGGCATCGGCTCGGCCTTCTGGGGCGTGCTCGCCGGCAGCGTGGCGCTGCTGATGCAGCACTACCGCTCCCGCGGCTGAGGGCGCCCCCCGCATCGGCACCGGCGCCCCCGATGGGGCAGCGTGGCGCCGTTGGTGCAACACTAGCGCTCCCGCGCCAGACCCATCGAGCCCCGCCCGTGAAGCTGCTGTTCATCGCCGACCCGCTGGAGACCTTCAAGCCCTACAAGGACAGCAGCTTCGCGATGATGCGCGAGGCGCACTCGCGCGGCCACGAGATCTGGGCCTGCACGCCGGCGCAGCTGAACTGGCAGCGCGGCGGCACGGTGCGCGCCCACGCGCAGCGGCTCGTGCTGACCGGCGCGCTCGACGACTGGTACGAGCCGCTGGGCACCGAGGACGCGGCGCTGCCCGCCTTCGGCGCGGTGCTGATGCGCAAGGACCCGCCCTTCGACAGCGAATACTTCTACGCGACCCACCTGCTCGGCCGCGCCGAGGCCGACGGCGCGCGCGTGTTCAACTCGCCGCGCGCGCTGCGCGACCACCCGGAGAAGCTCGCGATCCTCGAGTTCCCCGAGCACATCGCGCCCACGCTGGTCACGCGCAGCGCCGACGACATCCGCGCCTTCCACGCGCGCCACGGCGACATCATCCTCAAGCCGCTCGACGGCATGGGCGGCATGGGCATCTTCCGCGTCGGCCCCGACGGGCTGAACCTGGGCAGCATCACCGAGACGCTGAACCGCCAGGGCAGCGTGACGATCATGGTGCAGCAGTACCTGCCGCAGATCACGGCCGGCGACAAGCGCATCCTGGTGATCGGCGGCGAAGTCGTGCCCTACTGCCTGGCGCGCATCCCGCAGGGCAGCGAGATCCGCGGCAACCTGGCCGCCGGCGGCAAGGGCGTCGCGCAGCCGCTGAGCGAGCGCGACCGCGCGATCGCCGCGCACATCGGCCCGCGGCTGGCCGCGCGCGGGCTGCTGCTGATCGGGCTGGACGTGATCGGCGACAGCCT
>JAFEFZ010000237.1 GCA_018240325.1 Pseudomonadota bacterium | reverse complement strand
GCGGCGCTGGCGCAGGGCCGGCAGGTGCTGGTGCTGGTGCCCGAGATCAACCTGACGCCGCAGCTCGAGGCGCGCTTCGCCGAGCGCTTCGCCGGCCGCCGGCTGGTGGCGATGCACAGCGCGCTCACGCCGGCGCAGCGGCTGCGCCACTGGCTGCTGGCGCACCTGGGGCTGGCCGACCTGGTGCTGGGCACGCGGCTGGCGGTGTTCGCGCCGCTGCCGCGCCTGGGCCTGGTGGTGGTGGACGAGGAGCACGACCCGTCGTTCAAGCAGCAGGAAGGCGCGCGCTACTCGGCGCGCGACCTGGCGGTGGTGCGCGGCCGCGACGCGCGCGTGCCGGTGCTGCTGGGATCGGCCACGCCGTCGCTGGAGAGCTGGACGCGCGCGCAGCAGGGCCGCTACCGCCACCTGCGGCTGACCGAACGCGTCGGCGGCGGCGCCTGGCCGGCGGTGCGGCTGTTCGACCTGGGCACGCTGCCGCGCGCGCAGCCCGCGCCGCCGCTGGCGCCGCCGCTGCTGGCCGCGATCGAGCAGCGCGTCGCCCGCGGCGAGCAGAGCCTGCTGCTGCTCAACCGGCGCGGCTATGCGCCGGTGCTGTTCTGCAGCGCCTGCGGCTGGAAGAGCGGCTGCCCGCACTGCAGCGCCTGGCGCGTGTTCCACAAGGCCGACCGCACGCTGCGCTGCCACCACTGCGGCTTCGCCGAGCGCGTGCCGCGCGCCTGCCCCGAATGCGGCAACCTCGACATCGACGCGCTCGGGCGCGGCACCGAGAAGCTCGAGGAGCAGCTCGGTGCGCTGCTGCCGGGCGCGCGCATCGCGCGCATCGACGCCGACTCCACCCGCGCCAAGGGCGCGCTGCAGGCGCAACTGGCCGCCGTGCACGCCGGCGAGGTCGACGTGCTGGTGGGCACGCAGATGGTCGCCAAGGGGCACGACTTCCGGCGGATCACGCTGGTGGCCGCGGTCAACCCCGACGCCGCGCTGTTCGCGGCCGACTTCCGAGCGGCCGAGCGCCAGTTCGCGCTGCTGATGCAGGCGGCCGGCCGCGCCGGGCGCGACGCGGCGCAGGCCGCCGCCAGCGAGATGTGGGTGCAGACCTGGCACCCACAGCATCCGCTGTACGCGGCGCTGCGTGCGCACGACGTCGATGCCTTCGCGCGCAGCCAGCTCGACGAGCGCCGCGCCGCCGGCCTGCCGCCCTTCGCCAGCCTGGCGCTGCTGCGCGCCGAGGCACGCAGCGCCGATGCCGCCGAAGCCTTCCTGCGCGCGGCGGCCGATGCGGCGGCCGCGCGCGCGGCCGCGCTCGGCGTGCGGCTGTACCCGCCGGTGCCGCCGCCGGTGGCGCGCGTGGCCGGCATGGAGCGGCTGCAGCTGCTGGCGGAATCGGCGTCGCGCGCCGCCTTGCAGCGGCTGCTGGCCGAGTGGCTGCCGCAGCTGCACGCGCTGCGCGCGCAGCACCGCGGGCTGCGCCGCTGGGCGGTCGACGTGGACCCGCTGGCGATCTGAAGCGGCGTTCCGACCGGCCCCGGAGCCGGGCCGGCGCGCGGTCCGCCCAGCCCAGCCCACCCGCCCACCCGCCTTGTGGCCCAGGCACTCGGCAGCAGCCCTTCGTTCCTGAGCGGGGTGCGCCGCGCGATGCGCGACACTGCGGCATGGACTCCAGCATCTTCGAGCGCGCACGCGACCACTTCAACGCAGGCCTGCAGCAGTTGCAGGGCGGGCAGCTGCAGCAGGCCGAGGCCAGCTTCGCGCAGGCGCTGGCGCTGCTGCCCGACCGGCCTTCGACGCTGACCAACCTGGGCGCGGTGCGCCTGCAGCTGGGCCGGCCGGCCGAGGCCGCGCCGCTGCTCGAGCAGGCGGTGCGCGCCGAACCCGACAACTTCGAGGCCTGGGGGCACCTGGGCCTGGCGCGCGCGCGGCTGGGGCAGGACGCCGCGGCGCTGGCGACGATCGAGCACGCGCTGCTGCTGCAACCCGCCCACGCCGGGCTGCGCCTGGAGGCCGCAGCCGCCTGCGGCCGGTTGGGCCGGCCCGAAGCAGCGCTCGCGCACGTGCAGCAGTTGCTCGCGCAGCAGCCGCGCCACGCCACGGCGTGGACGCTGCGCGGCAGCCTGCTGCGCGACCTCGGGCGCCCGGCCGACGCGGCCGCCGCCTTCGAGCAGGCGCTGGCCTGCGGCGGCGACGCCGGCCTGAACCGCTTCCTGCTCGCCGGCGTCGGCGGCGCGGGCGCGGCGCCGCAGCGCGCACCCGACGCCTACGTGCGCGGGTTGTTCGACGGCTATGCCGGCGACTTCGACCAGCACCTGCTGCAGGTGCTGCACTACCGCGCGCACGAGCACGTGGCCGCGCTGCTGCGGCGCACCGGCCGGCGCTTCGACGCGGTGCTCGACCTCGGCTGCGGCACCGGGCTGCTGGCGCCGCTGCTGGTGCCGCTGCTCGCCGCAGCGGGCGGCCGCATCGACGGGGTCGACCTGTCGCCGCCGATGATCGAGCACGCCCGCGCGCGCGGGCTGTACGCGCAGCTCGAGGCTGCCGACCTGGTCGCGTACCTGCAGGCCACGCCGCAGCACTGGGACGCGGTGGCGGCGGCCGACGTGTTCATCTATGTCGGCGCGCTCGACGCGGTCTTCGCCGGGGTCGCGCGCGTGCTCGCGCCGGGCGGCTGGTTCGCGTTCTCGGTGGAGCCGGCCGACGACGCGCACGCGGTCGTGCTGCAGCCCAGCCTGCGCTACGCGCACGGCGAGCCGGCGCTGCGCGCGCTGGCGGCGCGGCACGGCTTCGAGGTGCGCGCGGTCGAGACCGGCGCGATCCGCGAAGAGCAGCGCCGGCCGATCGAGGGCCTGTACTGGCTGCTGCAGCGGCGCTGATTCAGCGCACGGGTTGCGCGCCGAAGGCCCAGGCCAGCAGCGTGAAGCTGACGAAGGCGGCCGCGGTGCTGCTCAGGATGATGCGGGCGATCCGGCCGTCGTCGGCGCCGTAGCGCTCGGCCAGCATCGACACGTTGCTGGCGCTCGGCAGCGCGGCGGTCAGCGTCAGCGCCGTCACCTGGAAGGCGGTGAGCGGCGCGCCCAGGCGGGCGGCGGCCGCCGCCAGCCCGAACACCAGCAGCGGGTGCAGCGCGAGCTTCATCGCCGCGACCGGCAGGTACAGCGCCGGCGGCGTGCGCGTGTGCGCGTGCCGGCCGGCGCGCGCCAGCACCGCGCCGATCGTGAACAGCGCCACCGGCGTGGCTGAATCGCCGAGCAGCCGCACCACCGCCTCGGGCGGCCCGGACAACACGAGCCCGGCCACCGAGAACGCGGCGCCGAGCGCGATCGCCCAGGGCAGCGGGTTGGCAAAGGCGCCGCGCAGCGCGCGCACGGCCGCGGCGCGCGCGCCATGGCCGGCGGCACCTTGCGCCTGCGCCAGTGCGATGCACAGCGACGACGTGAGCACCAGATCGACCAGCAGCGTGCAGATCACCGGCCCGGCCGCGGCCGGGCCGAGCAGCGCCACCAGCAGCGGCACGCCCATGAAGCCCGAGTTCGGAAAGGCGGCGACCAGCGCGCCGAAGGCCGCGTCCTTCAGGTGAACCCGATCGCCGAGCGTGAAGGCGATCGCGCCGAACACCATCAGCAGCGCCGCCAGCAGGTAGACCAGCAGCACCGCCGGGTTCAGCAGCTCCAGCAGCGGCGTGCTCGCGCCGAAGCGGAACAGCATGCACGGCAAGGCGAAATAGAGCACGTAGGCGTTGAGCCCCGGGATCGCGCTGTCGGGCAGCAGGCCGCGCTGCGCGGCCAGCCAGCCGCACAGCACCAGCGCGAAGAAGGGCACCGTGACCGCCAGGATCGGCTGCATGCGTCGAGTATCGCAACGCGCCTGCGCGCGCCGGCGGGCAGCTGCGGCGCCCGCCGTGCCGCGGCCGGGATCCGGGCCGCGCGCTGCGGCCGCGGCGGGCGAGCGCGCCGTCAGTCGAGCTTGATGCCCAGGTCGACCGCCGCCTTGATCCAGGCCGGCACCGCGCGCTCCCATTCGGCGCGGGTCTCGGCCAGGTTCTTCGGCTTGTTCGGGATGCCGAAGTTCTCGCGCAGCTTGGCCGCCTGCGGCGTCTCGGCGCCCTTGACGACCACCTGCGACAAGGTCTGCAGCACGGCTTCGGGCGTGCCGGCGGGCGCCATCAGCGCCAGCCCGCCTTCGAGCGCGACCAGCGGGTCGTCGATGCCCTGCTCCACCAGCGTCGGCACATCGGGCAGCTTCGGCGTGCGGTAGGTGCCGGTCACGCCGATCGGCTTGACGCCGCGCTGCGACACGGTGTTGAAGGCCTGGATGCTGCCCACCGCCACCTGCACCTGGCCGCTGGCCAGGTCCACCCACATCGGCGATTCGCCGCGGTAGTGCACCGCCTGCAGCCGGGTGCCGTAGCGGCGGTTGAACAGGTCGGCGATCATGTGCGGGTACGAACCCGGCGCGTACGAGCCCATCGACGCTTCGCGGCCCTTGGCCCAGGCGAGGAACTCCTTGACGTTGCGCGCCGGCACCTGCGGCGCCACCGCCACCACCAGCGGGCCTGACGGAAACACGGCGATCGGCACCAGGTCCTTGTCGAGGTTGTAGGGCAGCTTGGAGTAGAGCACCCGGTTCTGCATCACCGTGCCGGTGGTGCTGACCAGCAGCGTGTAGCCGTCGGGCGGCGCCTTGGCGACCGCGTCGATGCCGATCACCCCGCCGGCGCCGGTCTTGTTTTCCACCAGCACGGTCGCGCCGAGCTGCTGCGTCAGCTGCTCGCCGTACATGCGCGCGTAGGCGTCGGTCAGCCCGCCGGGCGGAAAGGGCACGACGATGCGGATCTGGCGCGACGGGTACTTCGCCGTCTGCGCACGCACCGGCGGCGCGGCCAGCGCCGCGGCGCCGGCGGACGCTGCGGCCAGGAAGCGGCGGCGGCTGTCGGGATTGACGATGGGCATGTGCGGGCTCGCTCGGGGTGGGGGTCGGGCGGCCAGCATAGGGGGCCGGCACCGGCGCGCGACCCGGGGCGAACCCGGATCAGGGGTGCGCCCCGTTCAGCCCGCCAGCCCCTTGTAGAGCATGTACGCGGCCAGCAGGTACAGCACGCTGGCGAACACGCGCTTGAGCTTGGCCACCGGCAGGCTGTGCGCGGCCTTCGCGCCCAGCGGCGCGGTGAACACGCTGCACGACGCGATCACCACCAGCGCCGGCAGCCAGATGTAGCCGGCCGAGCCGGCCGGCAGCCCGGCCACGCCGCGGCCGCCGATCACGTAGCCGGCCACGTTGGCCACCGCGATCGGGAAGCCGAGCGCGGCCGAAGTCGCGACCGCGTTGTGGATCGGCACGTTGCACCAGGTCATGAAGGGCACGCTGATGAAGCCGCCGCCGGCGCCCACCAGCCCCGACAGGAAGCCGATGCCGCCGCCGGCGGCGAACTGCCCGGCCGTGCCCGGCATCTGGCGCGTCGGCGCGGGCTTGCGGTCGAGGAACATCTGCGTGGCCGAGAAGCCGACGAACAGCGCGAACACGATCGCCAGCGCCGAACCCTTGAGCAGCGCGAACACGCCCAGGCTGCCCACCAGGCTGCCGGCGACGATGCCCGGCGCCAGCCCGCCCACCAGGCGCCAGCGCACCGCGCCGCGCTTGTGGTGCGCGCGCACGCTGGAGATCGACGTGAACACGATCGTGGCCATCGACGTGGCGATCGCGATCTTCACCGCCAGGTCGGGTGCGACGCCGCGCTGTCCCATGATCAGCGTGATGAAGGGCACCATGATCATGCCGCCGCCGATGCCCAGCAGCCCCGCGAGGAAGCCGGTGCCCAGGCCCAGCAGTGCAAGTTCGAGGATCAGCGGCCATTCGAGGTTCATGGGCAGGGCGCGCGGCAGGGCGCGCGGCGGCAGGCGACGGCGATAGGGTAGCCGCAACGGGCCGCGCCGGCCGCCCCGCCCGCCGCCCGCACGCTGCGCCCGGGGCCGGCGCCG
>JAFEFZ010000236.1 GCA_018240325.1 Pseudomonadota bacterium | reverse complement strand
GCGGTCTTCCATCGGCACCGCGTCGAGCAGGTCCACCACCTTGGCCAGCAGTGCCGGCGTCGGGATGGTGAAGCGCGCGTCCTTCATGTGCTGCGCGTAGGTCGAGTCGCCGCCGCCGTGCTGCCGCGCCAGAGCGTTGCGCAGGAACGGGAACACGTGCTCGCCGACCACTGCATGCATCTCGGCCGGCGCGAAGTGCTTGAAGCGCGACCAGCGCAGGTCGTCGTAGGGCCGGCCGCCGTCCCTGCCGATGCCGTCGCGGCCTTCGGGGAAGACGCGGCGCTCGATCGGTGTCTTCAGCCGCGCGGACTTGTTCTCCTCCAGCGTGTGCAGGTCGTCGAGCCGGCGCAGGAAGAGCAGGTAGGTGATCTGCTCGATCACCTCCAGCGGGTTGGAGATGCCGCCGGACCAGAAGGCGTTCCAGATCTGGTCGATCTGGTTCTTGATGCTGCCGGTGATCATGGGTGGAGTTTCCTGTTCTCGGTCTGCTCGGCCCGCGCGCCCTCAACCGCCTTGCCGCAGCGCCGGCCCGGCCAGCCCGAGCACCGCGCGTGCCACGCTCTCGGCCACCTCGATGCCGTCCACCCCGGCCGACATGATGCCGCCGGCATAACCGGCGCCTTCGCCGGCCGGGTACAGGCCGGCGACGTTCAGGCTCTGGTGGTCGCGCCCGCGCGGGATGCGCAGCGGCGACGAGGTGCGCGTCTCCACGCCGGTGAGCACGGCGCCGGCCATCGCGAAGCCGGGGATCTGGCGCTCGAAGGCGGGCAGCGCTTCGCGGATCGCGTCGATCGCATAGCGCGGCAGGCTCTCGTGGCCGGGTTCGGCCAGGTTCGTCGGCCGCACGCCCGGCTGGTACGACGGCATCACCGCATCGAAGGCGGCGGATGCGCGGCCGGCGACGAAATCGCCGACGCGCTGCCCGGGCGCGACGTAGCCGCCGCCGCCGAGTTCGTAGGCGCGCGACTCCAGCGCGCGCTGGAAGGCGATGCCGTCGAGCGGGTTGACCACGCTGCGGTCGCGCCGGCCGTCCTGGCGGTAGTCCTCGGGCTCGATGCCGACGACGATGCCGGCGTTGGCGTTGCGCTCGTTGCGCGAATACTGGCTCATGCCGTTGGTGACGACGCGGCCTTCCTCGGAGGTTGCCGCCACCACGGTGCCGCCCGGGCACATGCAGAAGCTGTAGACGCTGCGGCCGTTGCCCGCGTGGTGCACCAGCTTGTAGTCGGCCGCGCCCAGGATCGGGTGCCCGGCATTGGGGCCGAAGCGCGCGCGGTCGATCAGGCTTTGCGGATGCTCGATGCGCAGGCCCACCGCGAAGGGCTTGGCCTGCATCGCCACGCCGCGCGCGTGCAGCATCGCGAAGGTGTCGCGCGCGCTGTGGCCCAGCGCCAGCACCAGGTGGTCGCAGCGCAGCTCGCTGCCGTCGGCCAGCACCACGCCGCGCAGCGCCAGGTTGCGGCCTTCGCTTTGGGGCTGGGCTTCGAGCAGCAGGTCGGCCACGCGCGCGCCGAAGCGGATCTCGCCGCCTAGCGATTCGATCTTCGCGCGCAGCCTCGCCAGCATGCCCACCAGCCGGAAGGTGCCGATGTGCGGCTTGGCCACAAAGAGGATGTCCTCGGGCGCGCCGGCCTCGACGAACTCGGCGAGCACCTTGCGCGTCAGATGGCGCGGGTCGCTGATCTGGCTCCACAGCTTGCCGTCGCTGAAGGTGCCGGCGCCGCCTTCGCCGAACTGCACGTTCGATTCGGGGTCGAGCACGCCGCGCCGCCACAGCCCCCAAGTGTCGCGCGTGCGCTCGCGCACCGGCCGGCCGCGCTCCAGCACGATCGGCGCCAGGCCCATCTGCGCCAGCACCAGCGCGGCGAAGATGCCGCAGGGACCGAAGCCCACCACCACCGGCCGCGGCCGGCCGGCGGCGTGCCAGTCCGCCGGCGCCTGCGCCGCCGGCCGCCAGCGCATGTCGGGGGTCGGCCGGATCTGGCGGTCGCCGGCCAGGCGTGCGAGCAGCGCGGCTGCGTCCACGCCCTCGGCCAGCGTGCAGTCGACGGTGTAGATCAGCCGGATCGCCGCCTTGCTGCGTGCGTCCCACGCGCGGCGGAAGACGTGGACCTGCGCGAGCTGCCCGTCGCGCAGCCCCAGCCGCTCGAGCACGGCGGCGCGCAATGCGCCGTCGGCGTGGTCCAGCGGCAATCGCAGTTCGGTGATGCGCACCTGCCGGTGCGCAGCGGCTTCATCCACGGGCGCGTGCTGGGGTTCGTGGCCGCTCGGCTGCGGCAGCACTTCGCTGCGCGAAGCGGGCCTGCACCGCAACGCGCCGTGGGCGCGTTGTCGGCAGGCACAAGGCCGTCCGCAGGGACGCCCTTGTGTCCAGCCTCAGCCCCCCTTCTTGGCGCGCTTGCCGGGGTTCTTCTTGCTGCGGGTGTTGACGCCGCGCTCCAGGCTCACGCGCTGGCCGCGGTGGTTGGTCGGCGTCACGCCGGCGGGCGCCGGCGGGCGCGGCGTGGCCCGGCGGTCGGCTTCGGTGACGATCTTGTTGCCCATGGTCGGCTCCTGTGAAAAAGGCAAAGGCGCGATTAGGCCACAGGCTCGACACCCGCCGTCGGGCATGCCCGACAATTCGCGCCATGCTCGCGCAGCGCACGATCGGATCCGTGACCCAGGCGGTCGGCCTGGGCGTGCACAGCGGCCACAAGGTGGAGCTGACGCTCAAGCCCGCGCCGCCCGACACCGGCATCGTGTTCCGCCGCACCGACCTGCCGGTGCCGGTGGAGATCCCGGTGTCGGCCTACGCGGTCAGCGACACGCGCATGGCCACCACGATCTCGCCGGGCGGGCAGCCGGGCCAGCCCACGGTGCAGACCATCGAGCACCTGCTGTCGGCCTGCGCCGGGCTCGGGCTGGACAACCTGCTGATCGACATCAGCGGCGACGAAGTGCCGGTGCTCGACGGCTCGGCCGCGAGCTTCGTGTTCCTGCTGCAAAGCGCCGGCATCGCGCTGCAGGATCGGCCCAAGCGCTTCCTGCGCGTGCTCAAGCCGGTGGAGGTGCGCGAAGGCGAGGGCGCGTCGCTGAAGTGGGCGCGGCTCGATCCGTACGAAGGCTACCGCCTGAGCTTCGAGATCGAGTTCAACCACCCGGCGGTCGACGACACCGGCCGCGTCGTGACCTTCGACTTCAGCGAAGGCCAGTACAAGCGCGACATCGCGCGCGCGCGCACCTTCGGCTTCGCGAAAGACGTGGATGCGATGCGCGCGCGCGGCCTGGCGCTGGGCGGCAGCCTGGACAACGCGGTGGTGGTGGACGACAGCCGCGTGCTCAATGCCGACGGGCTGCGCTACGACGACGAATTCGCGAAGCACAAGATCCTGGATGCGATCGGCGACCTGCACGTGCTCGGCCAGCCGCTGCTGGCGGCGTACAGCGCCTACCGCAGCGGCCACGCGCTCAACAACCGGCTGCTGCGCGCGCTGCTCGCCGACCCCGCGGCGCACGAGACGGTGAGCTTCGACGACGAGTCGCTCGCGCCCAAAGGCTTTGCCGAGCTGGCCCCCGCCTGGTGAGGCCGGCATGGTGATCTTCCGGCTGGTGTTCGGGCTGCTGCTGCTGGCGGCGCTGCTGTGCTTCGCGCTGTACATCGGCACGCAGCAGCGGGTGTGGCTGCAGCGCGGGCTGGTGGTCGTGAAGTGGACGGTGCTGGCCGGGCTGGGCTTCTTCGCGGTGATCGCGCTCGAGCGGCTGGCGCCGCTGCTCTAGTGCAGTGTTCCACGCCATGCAGCACATAAAACCGCGCCTTTGCCGCCCTGGCGTCGTTGCAAATCCTCGCGATGCCACTGGGCATCGCTGCGGTTTGCGCCT
>JAFEFZ010000235.1 GCA_018240325.1 Pseudomonadota bacterium | reverse complement strand
GCCTGCACCGCAAGTTCCCGGCGTTGAAGGGCATCCGCATCGACTACTCGTGGTGGGGCTGGGTGGACGTCAGCCACGACATGATGCCGCGCATCACGCAGCCCGACCCGCGCCAGAGCGTGTTCTACGCGCTCGGCTACGGCGGCAACGGCGTGTCGTTCTCGGCGCATGCGGGGCGGCGCATGGCGCAGCGCATCGCCGGGCGCACCGACAAGGCCTTCGAGCTGCCGATCTACGGCTCGGCGCTCGAATACCCGAACGTCTTCGACACGGTGCGCTCGCGCGCGTTCGCGCCGTTCCGCCGCTTCGGCCAGCGCTTCCTGTACCACTGGTACTACCTGCGCGACGAGAAGTTCTGACCCGCGCCGGGCCCCGGCACCGCTGCGGCGTCGAAGCCGGCCGCCGGCGCGCCGCACAGCCGGCGCGCGGCTGCCTTCGGCCGGCGCCGGCAGCACGCGCGCAACGTCGACGCCATCGCTGCGGGCCACGACGGGTGGAGCATCGTGTTCCGAACGACGACGCGCGGCATGCCCGGAAGCGGGCCGCTCCGTGCCGATCCAGGTGGGGCGCCGCCGCGGGAGACCGAGCAGATGTCACGGGAACAAGGGTTCGACTACATCATCGTCGGCGCCGGCTCGGCCGGCTGCGTGCTGGCCGCCAGGCTCAGCGAAGACCCGGCGACGCGCGTGCTGCTGCTCGAAGCCGGCCCGCCCGACCGGTCGTTCTGGATCCACCTGCCGATCGGCTATGGCAAGACGATGTGGGACAAGCGCGTCAACTGGTGCTTCGAGACCGACCCGGACCCGAACATGAACGGCCGGCGCATCTACTGGCCGCGCGGCAAGACGCTCGGCGGTTCGAGCTCGATCAACGGCCTGATCTACATCCGCGGCCAGCGCGAGGACTACGACCACTGGGCCGCGCTCGGCAACGCCGGCTGGGGCTGGGACGAGGTGCTGCCGTACTTCGTCAAGTCCGAGCACAACCAGCGCGGCGCCAGTGCGGCGCACGGCGGCAGCGGGCCGCTGAAGGTGTCGGACATCGGTGCGGCGCACGAGCTGATCGAGGGCTTCATCGCCGGCGCCGGCCAGCAGGGCGTGCGCCGCACGGATGACTTCAACGGCGGCGACCAGGAGGGTGCCGGCTACTACCAGCTGACCGCCTGGAAGGGCTGGCGCTGCAGCACCGCCACCGCCTACCTGAAGCCGGCGCGCGGCCGCTCCAACCTGCGCATCGAGACCGAGGCGCAGGCGGCGGGGCTGCTCATCGAGAACGGCCGCGCGGTCGGCGTGCGCTGGCGCCAGGGCGGCGCGATGAAGGCCGCGCGCTGCCGCGCCGAAGTGCTGCTGGCCGCCGGCGCGATCCAGTCGCCGCAACTGCTGCAGCTGTCGGGCATCGGCCCGGCGGCGCTGCTGCGCGGGCACGGCATCGCGGTCGTGCGCGACTTGCCCGGTGTCGGCGAGAACCTGCAGGACCATCTGCAGATGCGGCTGATCTACGAGTGCAGCAAGCCGATCTCGACCAACGACGCGCTGAAGTCGTGGTTCGGCCAGGCCAGGCTCGGCATGCAGTGGCTGTTCACGCGCAGCGGCCCGCTGGCGGTCGGCATCAACCAGGGCGGCTGCTTCATGTGCGCGCTGCCGCAGGAGGCGAAGACGCCGGACATCCAGTTCCACGTGTCGACACTGTCGGCCGACATGGCCGGCGGCAAGGTCCATCCGTTCTCGGGCTTCACGATGTCGGTGTGCCAGCTGCGCCCCGAGTCGCGCGGCCACGTCCGCATCCGCTCGGCCGACCCTTTCCAGCCGCCGCAGATGCAGCCGAACTACCTGTCCACCGACCTGGACCGCCGCACCGCGGTGGCCGGCGTGAAGGCGGCGCGCGCGATCGCGCAGTCGCCGGCGATGCGCGCGCTCGTCAAGCGCGAGCTCAAGCCCGGCCCCGAGGCCGGCGACGATGCCGCGCTGCTCGAGTTCTGCCGCAACCACGGCGCGACGATCTTCCACCCGAGCGGCACCTGCAAGATGGGCCATGACGCGATGGCGGTGGTCGACGCGCGGCTGCGCGTGCACGGCGTGCCGGGGCTGCGCGTGATCGACGGCTCGGTGATGCCGACCCTGGTCTCGGGCAACACCAACGGCCCGATCGTGATGATGGCCGAGAAGGCGGTGGACATGATCCGCGAGGACGCCCGCTGAGCGGCGCCGGGCGGCAGCGCTGGCACCCGAGTCTGCCGCGGCCCAGGCGCGCAACCCGGCCGGCACGGCCGCGCGCCTGGACACGATGCGCCGCCGATCCCGGCGAGCACCCTCTTCAAGCCTGGGCGCCCGCACCCGGGCGCCGCACGCCTCAGCGCCGGCGTTGCCCGGCAATGACCTCGAGGATCTCCTGGAACACCCGGTTGCCGGGCGGCGCCGACAGATCCAGCGCCTGGCTGCGCGCGTAGTACGGGCTCAGGTCCAGGCCGACGCCGATGCCGCCGATCTCGGCGCTGGCGGCGGCCTCGTGGCGCTGCACGACGTCGCGCAGGTGGTGGTCGAGGTAGTGCGCATCGTTGGCCAGGTTGGTGGCCGTGTCCATCGGGCTGCCGTCGGAGACGACGAGCAGGATGCGGCGCCGCTCGGGCCGGCCCTGCATGCGCGCCACGGCCCAGTCCACCGCCTCGCCGTCGACGCCTTCGCGGAACAGGTCGGCCTTGAGCAGCGCGGCGATGCCGCGCCGCGCACGCCGCCAGGGCACATCGGCGCTCTTGAAGACGAGGTGGTCGACTTCGTTCAGCCGCCCCGGATGCAGCGGCCGGCCGGCACGCAACCAGTCGCGCCGCGCGCGCCCGCCGTTCCAGGCGCCGGTGGTGAAGCCGAGCACCTCGCTGGGCACGCCGGCCATCTCGAGCGCGCGCACGAGCACGTCGACGATCATCGCCACGGCCTCGATCTGGCCCTTCATCGAACCCGAGCAGTCGATCAGGAAGCTGACCAGGCAGTCGGCGAGCGGCTCGATGCGGTCCTGGCGGAACAGCCGCCGCTCGGTCGGCGAGGCGACGAGCTGGGCGAGCCGGCGCCCGTCGATGCGCCCGTCCTCCTGCGCGCCGTCCCAGCCGTCGGCCTGCGGCGTGGCCAGCAGCGCCTTGAGCTGCCGCGCCAGGCGGCCGAGGTTGACGCCCTGCGCGGCGATGCGCGCATCGAGCCGGCTGCGGAACTCGGCCAGCAGTGCCGTGCGCACCAGCGACGCGGCGTCGAGCTCGCGGTCGTAGGCGCGCGTGAACACGCGGTAGCCGTCGCCGGATTGCTCGAGCACGCGGCTCGTGCCCGAGCCGGCCAGCGCGATGCCGTCGTCGCCTTCGCCGTCGAACGCCATCAGCATGCGAAAGCCGGCGCGGCCGTCGTCCTGGTCGCGCTCGTCGTCGGCTTCGCCGCGCTCGTCGTCGCGGCTGGCGAGCAGCGCGGCGACTGCCTTCGCGATCGCCAGCGCGTGCGGCGCATAGGCGCGCTGGTCGTCGCGGTGGCGGCGCAGCCCCGCGAGCTCGTGCGCGATGCGGCGCGTGAGCATGCCGCGCGTCGTCTCGATCAGGTCGGCCGTGTGCTCCGGCATCGGCTCGGCGGTCAGCCGCGTGCGCACGGTCTGCGCCAGCGTGAACAGCAGGATGCCGCGCGCGCTCTCGGTCAGGCCCGAATCGATGCAGCCCTGCGACCAGCGCGCGAAGCGGTGCGCGAGGTTGCGCTTCACGCCCGG
Organism: Pseudomonadota bacterium; assembly: GCA_018240325.1. Lineage (GTDB taxonomy): Bacteria > Pseudomonadota > Gammaproteobacteria > Burkholderiales > Burkholderiaceae_C > Rubrivivax. Next base: position 11,375 of record JAFEFZ010000235.1, on the reverse strand, counting down.
CATCGCGTCCGGCGCGAGCGACTCGACGCGCAACTGCTCGAGCAGGTCGAAGATCAGCCGCGCCACCGGGTCGGCCGGCGCGAGGCTGCGGTGCAGCGCCGCGTCCGAGCGCGCGAGCCGCAGCGCGATGCCGTCGGCCGCGCCGCGGAACGAACCGAAGTCGTCGGTCTCGAGCGAAGGGTGCAGATGCGGCCCGAAGGGCGGCAGCAGGCGGCCGGCGCGGTGCAGCCGCCCGCCGCGGAAGTGCAGATCGGCGTCGCCGGCCAGCGCGCGGATCGACGCCGCGCAGAGCTCTTCGACGCGCTGCTGCTGCCGTGCCCGGAGCGGCGCCTGGGTCATGGTGGCCGCGCCGCGTCAGGCGCCGAGCGCGCCGCGCACGAAGGATTCGTCCAGTTCCTGGTCGAAGCAGCGCTGGTAGTACTCGGCGACGATGCCGCGCTCGGCGTCGTCGCACTTGTTCAGGAACGACAGCCTGAACGCGACCGCAGGGTCGCGGAAGATCTCGCAGTTCTCGGCCCAGGTGATCACGGTGCGCGGCGACATCAGCGTCGACAGGTCGCCGGCGGCGAAGCCCTTGCGCGTCAGGTCGGCCACTGCCACCATCGCGGCCACGTGCCGGCGGCCCTGCTCGTTCGCGGCCTTGCTCGGCACGCGCGCCAGCACGATGGCGATCTCCTCGTCGCGCGGCAGGTAGTTCAGCGAGGCGACGATGTTCCAGCGGTCGATCTGCGCGTGATTCAGGCGCTGCGCGCCGTGGTACAGGCCGCTCAGGTTGCCCAGGCCCACGGTGTTGGCGGTGGCGAACAGGCGGAAGTACGGATGCGGGCTGATGACGCGGTTCTGGTCGGTGAGCGTGAACTTGCCGTCGCGCTCGAGGATGCGCTGGATCACGAACATCACGTCCGGCCGGCCGGCGTCGTATTCGTCGAAGACCAGCGCCACCGGCCGCTGCAGCGCCCACGGCACGATGCCTTCCTGGAACTCGGTGACCTGGCGGCCGTCGCGCAGCACGACCGCGTCCTTGCCGACCAGGTCGAGCCGGTTGATGTGGCCGTCGAGGTTGACGCGCACGCACGGCCAGTTCAGCCGCGCGGCGACCTGCTCGACGTGCGAGGACTTGCCCGTGCCGTGCAGCCCCTGGACCAGCACGCGCCGGTTGCGCGTGAAGCCGGCGAGCAGCGCGAGCGTCACGTCGGGGTTGAAGCGATAGGCGTCGTCGACCTCGGGCACGTGGTCGTCGCGCTCTGCAAAGGCCGGCACGCGCAGGTCGGTGTCGATGCCGAAGACCTCGCGCACGGCAATCAATCGGTCGGGGCGGATGTCGCGCAGATCGGCCACGGTGTTCTCCGGGTGGAATGGTGCTCAGGCGCTGGACGACAGATCCGCGGCCTCGGCCTCGATGCGGCTCAGCGCCTCGGCGGCGCGCTGCAGCGGCGGCAGTGCCTGCAGCGCCTTGTCGGGGGTCATGCGCATGATCGGCGCCTGCATCGCCACGCACAGGTTCGACCGGCCGGACGCTGCCGGCACCAGCACGGCGACGCACAGCAGCCCGGGCAGGAACTCCTCGTTGTCGAGCGCGAAGCCCTGGCGCCTGACGCGAGCGACTTCCTCCTCGAACGCGGCGGCATCGGTGATCGTCTTGGCCGTGTACTGCTCGAGCGGCGCGTGTGCCAGCAGGCGGTGGCGCTGCGCCGGCGTCATCTGGGCCAGGAAGAGCTTGCCGCTGGCCGAGCAGTGCACCGGCACGCGCGAGCCGGCCTGGAGCGCGAAGCGCAGCGGCGCCCGCGTCTCGACGCGGTCCAGGTAGATGACTTCGCTGCCCGACAACGAGGTCAGGTTGCAGCTCTCGCCGATCTCGTCGACCAGGCGGCGCAGCACCACGTGCTGCGCGCCGTGGTGGATGCTGTTGAGCAGCAGGTTCTCGGCCAGGCGCCGCAGCCGGGCGCCGGCACCGTAGCGGCGGCCGTCGGCGGCGCGCTGCAGCAGGCCCGCGCTCTCCAGCTGCTGCAGCATGCGGTGCAGCGTCGGCTTGGGCAGGCCGGTCTCCTCGACCATGTCCTGCAGCGTGAACGGCTGATCCTTCGAGGCAACGACCTCGAGCAGCGAGAACAGCCGCAGCGTCGGCGTGTCGCCATTGATCTCGATCTGCGGCCCGACGGTGGCGGAGTGGACAACCCTCATGCGGACGAATGATAGCCTAAGTCTCGATTATCGGTACGCAAAGTTTCGTTTTCGTAAAATTGTCTTGACTGTTTGCTGCATGGCATCTATAGTCCATGCACATTCCGGTTTTCGGAACTGTTTGTACCGATTCTTGATTTGCTTCCACCCAACTATCCCCTGCCAGGAGACTTCGCGATGAACACCAAGCCCTCGTCCGAGCGCCGCCAGCCCGTGGCCGGCGTCCAGAAGATGACCCCTTCCGAGGCCTTCGTCGAGACGCTGGTCGCCAACGGCGTGACCGACGTCTTCGGCATCATGGGTTCGGCCTTCATGGACGCGATGGACATCTTCGCGCCTGCCGGCATCCGCCTGGTGCCGGTCGTGCACGAGCAGGGCGCAGGCCACATGGCCGACGGCTACGCGCGCGTGTCCGGCCGCCACGGCGTCGTCATCGGACAGAACGGCCCGGGCATCAGCAACTGCGTGACCTCGATTGCCGCGGCCTTCTGGGCACATTCGCCGGTGGTCATGATCACGCCCGAGACCGGCACGATGGGCATGGGCCTGGGCGGGTTCCAGGAGTGCAACCAGCTGCCGATGTTCCAGGAGTTCACCAAGTACCAAGGCCACGTGAACAACGCCAAGCGCATGGCCGAGTACACCGGCCGCTGCTTCGACCGCGCGCTCAGCGAAATGGGGCCGACGCAGCTCAACATCCCGCGCGACTACTTCTACGGCGAGATCACCTGCGAGATCCCGAAGCCGCAGCGCCTGGACCGCGGCCCCGGCGGCGAGCACAGCCTGAACGAGGCGGCCGAACTGCTGGCCACGGCGAAGTTCCCGGTGATCATCGCCGGCGGCGGCGTCGTCATGGCCGACGGCGTGGCCGAGGCCAAGGCGCTCGCCGAGCGGCTCGGCGCGCCGGTGGTCAACAGCTACCTGCACAACGACTCGTTCCCGGCGAGCCACCCGCTGTGGTGCGGCCCGCTCGGCTACCAGGGCTCGAAGGCGGCGATGAAGCTGATGTCGCAGGCCGATGTGGTGATCGCGCTCGGCTCGCGCCTGGGCCCCTTCGGCACGCTGCCGCAGCACGGCATGGACTACTGGCCGAAGGACGCCAAGATCATCCAGATCGACGCCGACCACAAGATGCTCGGGCTGGTCAAGAAGATCTCGGTGGGCATCTGCGGCGACGCCAAGGCGGCCGCGGTCGCGCTGCTCGCGCGCCTGGAAGGCCGCACGCTCGCCTGCGACGCGAGCAAGGCGCAGCGCGCCGAGCGCATCGCCGGCGAGAAGGCGGCATGGGAGAAGGAGCTGGACGAATGGACGCACGAGCGCGATCCGTACAGCCTGGACATGATCGAGGAGAACGCCAAGGAGAAGACCTTCAGCGGCGGCAGCTACCTGCATCCGCGCCAGGTGCTGCGCGAGCTGGAGAAGGCGATGCCGCCGCGCGCGATGGTCTCCACCGACATCGGCAACATCAACTCGGTGGCCAACAGCTACCTGCGCTTCGAGGAGCCGCGCTCGTTCTTCGCGCCGATGAGCTTCGGCAACTGCGGCTATGCGCTGCCGACCATCATCGGCGCCAAGGCCGCGGCGCCCGACCGCCCGGCGATCGCCTACGCCGGCGACGGCGCCTGGGCGATGAGCATGAGCGAGTTGATGACCGCCGTGCGCCACGACCTGCCGGTCACCGCGGTGGTCTTCCACAACCGCCAGTGGGGCGCCGAGAAGAAGAACCAGGTCGACTTCTACAACCGCCGCTTCGTCGCCGGCGAGCTCGACAACCCGAGCTTCGCCGAGATCGCCCGGTCGATGGGCGCCGAGGGCATCGTCGTCGACAAGCTCGAGGACATCGGCCCGGCCCTGAAGAAGGCGGTGGACATGCAGATGAACGCGCACAAGACCTGCGTGGTCGAAATCATGTGCACGCGCGAGCTGGGTGACCCGTTCCGCCGCGACGCGCTGTCCAAGCCGGTGCGCTTCCTCGACAAGTACAAGGACTACGTCTGACGCGCGCCGCCAGGGGAACCCGATGAATCCGGCGGGCTTCCCCACGGCAGCGGCCGGCGCCGCCCGGCCGCTGCCCGTCGGCCCGAAGGACGCGATCCTCCAGCCGGGCGGCGCGGCGCGGATCGGCGCGCGCGGCTTCGACATGCATACCATCCAGTGCCGCCTGCCGAGCGGCCCCGGCCAGGCCTGCGCTGCGCGCACGCCCGGCCGCGGGCCGCGCCGTCACCTCACCAGCCCGGTCCGCTCATGAAGATCTTCTCTTCCGCGCCACTGCACGACCCGATCGCCCCGCCGCGCCCCGGCGCGCACAAGGAGATCCGCAACACCACCTGCTACATGTGCGCCTGCCGCTGCGGCATCCGCGTCCACCTCGAGGACGGCAAGCTGCGCTACATCGACGGCAACCCCGAGCACCCGCTGAACCAGGGCGTGATCTGCGCCAAGGGCTCGTCGGGGATCATGAAGCAGTACTCGCCGGCACGGCTGACGCAGCCGCTCAAGCGCAAGGCGGGCAGCGAGCGCGGCGCCGGCCAGTTCGAGCCGATCTCGTGGGACGAGGCCTTCTCGATGCTCGAGCAGCGCCTGGGCGAAATCCGCGCCACCGACCCGAAGCAGTTCGCGCTCTACACCGGGCGCGACCAGATGCAGGCGCTGACGGGGCTGTTCGCGCGCCAGTTCGGCACCCCCAACTACGCGGCACACGGCGGCTTCTGCTCGGTGAACATGGCCGCCGGCATGATCTACACGATCGGCGGCTCGTTCTGGGAGTTCGGCGGCCCCGACCTCGACCGGGCGAGGCTGTTCGTGATGATCGGCACCGCCGAAGACCATCACAGCAACCCGCTGAAGATCGCGATCGCCAAGTTCAAGCGTGCCGGCGGGCGCTTCGTGTCGATCAACCCGGTGCGCACCGGCTATTCGGCGATCGCCGACGAATGGGTGCCGATCCGCCCCGGCACCGACGGCGCGCTGCTGCTGGCCTTCATGCACGAGCTGATCCGCACCGGCCTGTACGACCGCGACTTCCTCGTAAGGTATTCGAACGCCGGGCAGTTGATCCACGCCGACGAGGACCGCGACGACTTCGGCCTGCACGTGCGCGACGCGTCCGCGCCCGAGGTCAACGCGATGTACCCGCAGAACAAGCTGTGGTGGGACCGCCTGAGCGACCGCCCGGTGGCCACGCACAGCGAGGGCGCGGATCCATACCTGCTCGGCGAATTCACGCTGCCCGACGGCGAGCACGAGGGCCGCAAGGTCAGGCCGGCCTTCGATCTGCTGGCCGAGCGCGTGCGCACCTGCACGCCGGAATGGGCCGAAGGCATCACCGGCATCGCGGCGGACACGATCCGCCGCCTTGCGCACGAGATGGGCATCACCGCGCGCGACCAGAGAATCGAGCTGCCGATCGCCTGGACCGACTGCTGGGGCAAGGAGCACGACACCGTCACCGGCAACCCGGTTGCCTTCCACGCGATGCGCGGGCTGGCTGCGCATTCCAACGGCTTCCAGACGATCCGCGCACTCGCCTGTCTGATGAGCCTGCTCGGCACCATCGACCGCCCCGGGGGCTTCCGCCACAAGGCGCCGTTCCCGCGCGCGGTGCCGCCCAGCGCCAAGCCGCCGAGCAGCCCGGCGGCGATCAAGCCGAACACGCCGCTGGGCGGATTGCCGCTGGGGTGGCCGGCGTCGCCCGACGACCTGTTCCTCGACGAGGCGGGGGGCCCGGTGCGGCTGGACAAGGGTTTCTCGTGGGAGCACCCGCTGTCGGTGCACGGGCTGATGCACAACGCGATCACCAACGCCTGGCGCGGCGATCCGTACCCGATCGACACGCTGCTGATCTTCATGGCGAACATGTCCTGGAACTCGACGATGAACGCGTCCGAGGTGCGCAGGATGCTCAACGACCGGCGCGAGGACGGGCAATACAAGATCCCCTTCCTCGTCGTCTGCGACGCCTTCCAGTCGGAGATGACGGCCTTCGCCGACCTGGTGCTGCCCGACACCACCTACCTGGAGCGGCACGACGTGATGTCGATGCTCGACCGGCCGATCAGCGAGTTCGACGGCCCGGTCGATGCGGTGCGCGTGCCGGTATTGCCGGTGACCGGCGACTGCAAGCCGTTCCAGGAAGTGCTGATCGAACTGGCCTCGCGCCTGAAGCTCCCTGCGTTCACCAAGGCCGACGGCGCGCGCAAGTTCCGCGACTACCCCGACTTCATCGTCAACTTCGAGACCGAGCCGGGCTCGGGCATCGGCTACCTCGCCGGCTGGCGCGGCGCCGACGGCAGCAAGTTCATGAAGGGCGAGCCCAATCCGCGCCAGTGGGAGATGTACGCGCAGAACAACTGCGTCTTCCACTACGAGCTGCCCCGGTCCTACCAGTACATGCGCAACTGGAACCGGGGCTACATGCAGTGGGCGCAGCGCACGCGGCTGCGGCGCTTCGCCGAGCCGGTGCTGATCCAGCTGTGGAGCGAGGAGCTGCAGAGCTTCCGCTCGGCGGCGCAGGGCAAGCGGCCCGGCCGCCGGCCGCCCGAGCACCTGCGCGCGCGCATCGAACGCTGGTTCGACCCGCTGCCCTTCTGGAGCGTGCCGCTCGAGGTGCAGGCGAGCGACCTGCAGAAGTATCCGCTGGCGGCCGTGACGCAGCGGCCGATGGCGATGTATCACTCGTGGGACTCGCAGAACGCCTGGCTGCGGCAGATCCACACGCACAACTACCTGTTCGTGAACCCGAAGGCGGCGCGCGCCGCCGGCATCGCCGACGACGACTGGATCTGGGTCGAGTCGCAGTGGGGCAAGGTGCGCTGCCAGTGCCGCTTCAGCGAGGCGGTCGAACCCGGCACGGTCTGGACCTGGAACGCGATCGGCAAGGCACAGGGCGCGTGGCAGCTCGCGAGCGATGCCAACGAGTCGCAACGCGGCTTCCTGCTGAACCACCTGATCTCGGAGGAGCTGCCGCACGCGGGCACGCCCCAGGGCGTGGTCTCGAACAGCGACCCGGTCACCGGGCAGGCCGGCTGGTACGACGTGCGCGTGCGCATCTATCCGGCGGGCGCTGACGAGCCGAAGCAGAGCTGGCCGCAATTCGCGCCGATGCCCGACGCGCCCGGCGTCCTGGGCAAGGCGCGGCGCAAGTGGCAGGCCTTCGTCGCCGGCCGCATCGAATCGGAAGGCAAGACCTCATGACCCAGCTCGCCCTCGTCATCGACCTCAACGTGTGCGTCGGCTGCCATGCCTGCGTGACCTCGTGCAAGGAGTGGAACACCTCCGGCGCGGCGGGCACGCTGTCCGACTTCAACCCCTACGACGCCGACCCGAACGGCGTCTTCTTCAACCGCGTGCAGACTTTCGAGGTCGGCGAGTTCCCGAACACGCAGACGGTGCACTTCCCCAAGAGCTGCCTGCACTGCGAGGATCCGCCGTGCGTGCCGGTGTGCCCCACCGGCGCGTCGTACAAGCGCAAGCAGGACGGCATCGTCCTCGTCGACTACGACAAGTGCATCGGCTGCAAGTACTGCTCCTGGGCCTGCCCCTACGGTGCGCGCGAGGTCGACGAGCAGCTGAAGGTGATGAAGAAGTGCACCCTGTGCGTCGACCGCATCTACGACGCGAGCCTGCCCGAGCGCGACCGGCAGCCGGCCTGCGTGCTCGCGTGCCCGACGAGCGCGCGGCTGTTCGGCGACATCCACGACGAGGAGTCCGTCGTCTCCAGGGCGATCCGCGAGCGCGGCGGCTATGCGCTGATGCCCGAGTGGGGCACACACCCGGCCAACCACTACCTGCCGCGGCGTCGGACCGACGCGCAGGTGCAGCCGGATCAGCTCGTGCGCGCCGACAACCCGCTGAAGAAGGATGGCGGGCTGCCGATCCCGAAGCCGAGCGATCCGTCGCTCGAAGACGTCACGTCGTGGTGAGGGGGGCCAGACCATGAATCCCGCGCTCTCGGTCGTCTTCTTCACCACGCTCGCCGGCGCCGGCCAGGGGCTGCTGCTCGCGCTCGTTGCGGCGCACTGGGCGGCGCGCGAGGGCTGGATCGCGGCGGCGATGGACCCCGGCTTCGCGGCGCTGGGCGCGCTCGTCGCCGCCGCGCTCGCCGCCGCCGGGCTGGTTGCCAGCTTCTTCCACCTCGGCCGCCCCGAGCGCGCCTGGCGCGCCGCGATGCAGTGGCGCACCTCGTGGCTGTCGCGCGAGGTCATCGTGCTGCCCGGCTTCATCGTGCTGACGCTGGCGCTGGCGGCGGCGCACGCGGCAGGGCGCGCCGACTGGGCGCTGCCGCTGGGCGCGCTCGCCGCGCTCGCGGCCCTGCTGCTCTTCGTCTGCACGGGCATGATCTACGCCTGCATCCGCTTCCTGCGCGAATGGGCGACGCCGTTGACGCCGCTGAACTTCACGCTGCTCGGCTGCGCCAACGGGCTGACGCTGGCCGTCGCGCTGGCGGCGCTGCGCGCTCCGGCGCTGCTGCCGTTCTTCGCGGCCGGGGCGCTCGCGTTCACGCTCGCCGGCCTCGCCGGACGGCTCGCCGCATGGCAGCGCAACGCGACGCTGGCGCCGAAGTCGACGCTGCAGACGGCCATCGGCGTCAAGCACCCGCGCATCGAGCAGAAGGCGCAGGGCTTCATGGGCGGCTCCTTCAACACGCGCGAGTTCTTCCACGGCCGCAGCGCCGCGGCACTGCGGCTCTTGCGCACGGCAGCAGGGGTGCTGGCCTTCGCGCTGCCGCTCGCGCTGCTCGCGCTCGCCGCGTTCGCCGCGCCGCCTGCGGCGCCGATCCTGGCTGCGGCCGCGGTGCTGCAGTATCTGGGCCTGCTCGCCGAGCGCTGGCTGTTCTTTGCCGAAGCGCGCCACCCGCAAAACCTGTACTACCAGCGGATGTCATGAGCCCGCCGGGCGGCCCCAAGAGCGGATGCCGCAGGGCGCAGCCCGAAGGTACTCCGGTGAGACCGCCGGGCCGTCGGCGGCCCTGGATGCGGCGCCGTCGATCAGGTCGGCTCCAGCGATCGAACGACCCGCTGCACGATCGCGGCGGGCGATTCGGCGATGTCGAAGGCGAGCGCGCCTTCGTCGGCGTCTGGCGGCTCGAGTGTTTGCAGCTGGCTCGGCAGCAAGGATGCCGGCATGTAGTGGCCCCGGCGCGCGGCGAGGCGCGCGCCGAGCAGAGCCGGCGTGCCATGCAGGTAGACGAAGCGCAGCGGCGGCGCGGCGGCGCGCAGGCGGTCGCGGTAGGCCCGCTTGAGCGCCGAGCACGAGACCACGAGCCCTTCGCCGCGCGCGGCGGCACCGGCGAGCCGTGCGCCGATTGCAGCCAGCCAGCCCTCGCGGTCGGCGTCGGCAAGCGGCCGGCCGGCTGCCATGCGCGCCACGTTCTCGGGTGGATGCAACTCGTCGCCCTCGGCGAACGCGCAGCCGAGCGCCTGCGCGAGCGCCCGGCCGACGGTGGTCTTGCCGCTGCCGCTCACGCCCATCACCACGACGCGCCAAGGCGGCGCGCCCGAGCCGCACCGCGCAGCCGCCTTCACGCCTGACGCCGGCATCGATCAAACATCTTCTGGGCTGCAACGAGCCTGCTTCGAGCAAACGCCGGGCCGCCCCGGGCTTCGTTGGCCCCTTCGCAACGGGCTGGGCGCAGCCCGGCCCTCGGGTGCTTTCGGGTTCCAGGACACCCGCGCAGGCCGGCGGCAGCAACACGAACGCTGCAGCCGCCAAGCCCAGGAGCTGCGCGGCCAGGTTCTTGCTGCGGCTCGTCAATCGTGGCGCGGCTGGCGGGGATCGAACCCACGACCCTTGGCTTCGGAGGCCAATACTCTATCCACTGAGCTACAGCCGCGGCGCTGCGAGGCGGGCGATTCTAGCAGCGGGGGTCTCGTGCGCCGCGGCGCGCGGCGGCCCCACGCGCAGGCGGCCGGGAGCGCGCCGCTATAATTTTTTCGGCTTTGCGTGCGCGTGCAGTGCGTGTTGCGAGCCTTGCGCGCCGCCCGCACCCGCCGCCACCGAGGAATCCATGAGCGACAGCCAGCCAGAATACGAATCGCACGAAGGCCTGATCCGCACGCCCAAGCAACTGGTCTGGACCGTGATCGCGGCCTTCGTGCTGCCGGTGGTGATCATCGTGCTGCTGGTCAACTTCGTGGGCTCCGCCAAGCGCGACGGTGCCGGCAGCGATGCGATGAGCGAAGAGGCGATCGCCGCGCGGCTGCAGCCGGTAGGCCGCGTGTCGCTGCGCGAGGCCTCGGGCGCGGCGCAGCTGCGCAGCGGCGAGCAGGTGTACACCGCGCAGTGCAGCGCCTGCCACGCCGCCGGCGCTGCCGGCGCGCCGAAGTTCGGCGACGAAGCCGCGTGGGCGCCGCGCATCAAGACCGGATTCGACGCACTGCTGCATTCGGCGCTCAAGGGCAAGGGCGCGATGGCCCCGCAGGGCGGCGGCGAGTTCTCCGACTTCGAGATCGGCCGTGCCGTGGTCTACATGGCCAACAAGGCTGGCGGCAAGTTCGAGGAGCCGAAGCCGCCGGCTGCGGCTGCATCGGCCGCCGACGGCGCCAGCGCGCCGAAGTAGGCGGCGGACGCGGGCCGCCGGGGGCGCTGAACGGCGGCGCCGCTGCGGCCGCTTCGCCGGCGCCGCCATCGGCCGCTCGCCGTCATCGGCCGCTCGCCGTCATCGGCCGCTCGCCGTCATCGTCCGCTCGCCACCGATCGGACGGCGCAGCGGCCCACAGTGCTCAGCGCGGCGCCAGCCGGTAGCCGAAGCGCGCCGGCATCTGCGCAAACGCCAGTTCGTGCAGCGGCCACTGGCCGGCGGCCAGTGCCTGCGCGGCCAGCTCGGTATCCAGGCTGTGGACCAGGCCGAAGCCCAGGTCGGCCTCGAGGAACAGCCGGCCGGCCTCGTCCAGCCAGGCGGCGCGCGCCTGCGCCGGCAGCCCGGTGTGCGCCTGCACGCCGACCGGGGCGCCGGGCTGCAGCCGCCACACCCAGGGCGCGGCTTCCAGATCGACATAGACGCGCTGCGGCCCGTTCTGGAAGTACCAGCCGCCGTCGGCGTCGGCCGCGTAGTTGCGCGCGATGAAGCCGAGCAGGCCTTCGTGGTCGATGCGGCTGCCCTTGACCTGCGGGAAGGGCCCGGCCGCCTGCGCCGCCACGTCGCGCAGGTACCAGCGGCCGCGCGCATCCAGCGCCAGCCAGCCGTGGCAGTGCGG
>JAFEFZ010000234.1 GCA_018240325.1 Pseudomonadota bacterium | reverse complement strand
CCGGCCGGCGAGGCACCCGGCGCTGCGCGCGCTGCAGGAGCGCGCGCGTGCGCGCCCGGCACTGGCCGCCGCGCCGGCCGACCTGGGCGGCGTGCGCCAGATGCTGCGTGCGCTGCGCCGCGGCGAGGCGGTGGGCCTGCTGCCCGACCAGGTGCCGCCCCACGGCCAGGGCACGTGGGCGCCGTTCTTCGGCCGGCCCGCCTATTCGATGACGCTGGCCGCGCGGCTGGCGCTGCAATCGGGCGCGCCGGTGCTGCTGGCGCGCTGCGAGCGCTTGCCGGCCGGCCGCGGCTACCGCCTGTCCTTGAGCCCGCTGGCCGAGCCGATCCCGGCCGCGGCCGCCGACGACGATGCGCTGCAGCGTGCGCAGGCGGCGGTGATCAACCGCGCGATGGAGCAGCAGATCCGGCAGTGCCCCGAGCAGTACCTGTGGGGCTACAACCGCTACAAGCTGCCGCGCGGCAGCCCGCCGGGGACGGCACCGCCGCCATAATTCCCCCATGAAACTGCGCTTCACCAAGATGCAGGGCGCCGGCAACGACTTCGTGGTGCTCGACGCCACGCGCACGCCGCTCGAGCTGTCGACCGAACAGTACCGCGCGCTGGCCGACCGCCACTTCGGCATCGGCGCCGACCAGATCCTGGTGGTCGAGCCGAGCCCGCGCGCCGGCATCGACTTCGGCTACCGCATCTTCAACGCCAGCGGCGACGAGGTCGAGCACTGCGGCAACGGCGCGCGCTGCTTCGTGCGCTACGTGCGCGACCAGGGCCTGAGCACGAAAGAGCGCATCCGCGTGGCCACCGTCAACCGCGAGATCGAGCTGCACTGGCACGCCGACGGCCGGGTCACGGTCGACATGGGCCCGCCGGAGTTCGACCCGGCGCGCGTGCCCTTCGAGCCCGCCGGGCTGGTGCCGCGCGTGGTCAACGGCTTCGAGCTGTGGCCGGTGGAGCTGATCGACGGCCCGGTCGAGCTCGCGGTGCTGTCGATGGGCAACCCGCACGCGGTGCAGCGGGTGGACGACGTCGAGGCCGCCGACGTGGCCGCGATCGGGCCCGAGATCGAGGTGCTCGACTGCTTCCCGAACCACGTCAACGCCGGCTTCATGCAGGTGCTGGCGCGCGACCGGATCGCGCTGCGCGTGTTCGAGCGCGGCGCCGGCGAGACGCTGGCCTGCGGCACCGGCGCCTGCGCGGCGGTGGTCGCCGGCATCCGGCTGGGCTGGCTCGACGCGCGCGTGGACGTGCACACGCGCGGCGGCGGGCTGACGGTCGAATGGGCGGGCGGGGCGCAGCCGGTGCTGATGACCGGCCCGGCGCAGACCGTCTTCGAAGGCGAGATCGAACTGTGAGCCCCGCAGGGGCCCGACCCGCAGTGCGCAGCACGGAGGTTTTCCGATGACCATCGACGGCATCACCGAGCACGACATCGCCAACTACCTGGTCAACACGCCGGGCTTCTTCATGCGCCACGCCGAGCTGCTGGCCAGCGTGCAGCTGACCAGCCCGCACGGCCAGCGCGCGGTGTCGCTGCAGGAGCGGCAGATGGAAATGCTGCGCGAGCGCATCAAGGGGCTCGAGCAGAAGATCATCGAGATGATCCGCAACAGCCAGGACAACATGGCGATCGCCGACCGGCTGCACCAGTGGACGATGCGCCTGCTGCTCACCCGCGACGCGGCGCAGCTGCCGCAGGTGCTGCCGGCCGACCTGCAGCAGCGCTTCCAGATCCCGCAGGTGGCGTTGCGCGTGTGGGGCGTGGCCGAGGCCTTCGCCGATCTGCCCGCGGCGCAGCCGGTCAGCGACGACCTGCGCGCCTTCGCCGGCAGCCTGTCGCTGCCGTACTGCGGCGCCAACGCCGGCTTCGAGGCCTCGGCCTGGTTCGACGACGCGGCCGCGGTGCAGTCGATGGCGATGCTGCCGCTGCGTGCGGCAGAGGGCGACGACGCCTTCGGCCTGCTGGTGCTGGGATCGCCCGACCCGACGCGCTACGCGGCGCAGATGGGCACCGAGTTCCTGGCACGCATCGGCGAGCTGGCCGGCGCCGCGCTGGCGCGGCTGCTTGCCGACTGAAGCCCGTCCGTGGCGCGCACCGCCGCCGCGCCGCGCCCGGCGCGCGCAGCCGCTGCCGCAGCCGGCGGCCCGCCGGATCGGGCGGCGCCGCTCGACGCGGTGCTCGCCCGCCACCTGGAATACCAGCGCGTCGAGCGCCGGCTGGCGCCGCGCAGCCTGGTGCTGATCGAGGACGCGCTGCGCCGGCTGCAGGCCGCGGCTGCCGCCGCGGCGGTGCCGCTGCACGCGGTGCAGCCGCAGCACGTGCGCCGCTGGGCGGCGCAGTTGCGCGAGCACGGGCTGGCGCCGCGCTCGATCGCGATCCAGCTGTCGGCCTGGCGCGGCCTGTACCGCTGGTGGGGGCGCGAGGGCGGCGTCGCGTCGAACCCGGTGGAGGGCGTGCGCGCGCCCAAGGCGGCCAAGCCGCTGCCCAAGGCGCTGTCGGTCGAGCAGGCGGTGGCGCTGGCGGCGCACGAGCCGGCGCAGGGCGACGCGCTGCTGGCCGCGCGCGACCACGCGATCGTCGAGCTGCTGTACGGCTGCGGGCTGCGCGTGGCCGAACTCACCGGGCTCGACCTGCGCGCCGGCCCTGCCGCGGCCGGCTGGATCGATGCCGCCGACGCCACCGCGCACGTGCTCGGCAAGGGCTCGAAGCGCCGCAGCGTGCCGGTGGGCACGGCGGCGCTGGCGGCGCTGCGCGGCTGGCTGGCGGTGCGCGATCAGGTCGCCGCGCAGCAGGAGCCGGCGCTGTTCGTCAGCCGGCGCGGCACGCGCCTGACCGCGAGCCAGGTGCGCTCGCGGCTGAAGGGCCTGGCGCAGCAGGCCGGGTTGCCGACGCACGTGCACCCGCACATGCTGCGCCACAGCTTCGCGTCGCACCTGCTGCAGTCCAGCGGCGACCTGCGCGCGGTGCAGGAGCTGCTCGGCCACGCCAGCATCGCGACCACCCAGGTCTACACCCGGCTCGACTGGCAGCACCTGGCGCGCGTGTACGACGCCGCGCACCCGCGTGCGAAGCGGCGCTGAGCGCGGCGGCTTGCCGCGGCTGCGGCTGCAGCGCATGATCGCGGCGCCAAGGAGACACATTCCCGCACCCATCCCGAGCCTCCGATGAGCCCGCTGCCGATCGACCCCGACGTCTTCCGCGAACTGAAGGGCGCCGCAGGCGCCGAGTTCGCCGTGGACCTGCTCGGCACCTTTCTCGACGAGGCGCCGAAGATGTTCGCAGAGCTTCGCGCCGGGCTGGCCGCCGGCTCTGCCGAGCGTTTCCGGCGCGCTGCGCATTCGCTGAAGGCCAACGCCGACACCTTCGGCGCGGCCGCGCTCGGGGCCGGGGCGCGTGCGCTGGAGCAAGGCGGCCTGCCGGCCGACGACCGCGGCATCGCCGAGCTCGAGACGCTGTTCGCGCAGGCGGCGGCCGCGCTGAAGGGGCTCGCCGGTGCTTGAGGGCAGGGCGCGGCTGCTCGTCGCCGACGACAACAAGGTCAACCGCCTGCTGCTCGCGCGCGGCCTCGAGCTGCTCGGGCACCGCGTGACAATGGCCGAGAACGGCCGCCACGCGCTCGACCTGCTGCAGCACGAGGCCTTCGACCTGCTGCTGCTCGACGTCCAGATGCCCGAGATGAACGGCTTCCAGGTGCTCGAGCATCTGCGCGCCGACCTGCGCCTGCGCGACCTGCCGGTGATCGTCACCAGCTCGCTCGAAGGCGTGGACGACATCGCGCACTGCATCGAGCTCGGCGCCGAGGACTACCTGCACAAGCCGGTGAACCCGGTGCTGCTCAAGGCGCGCGTGGGCGCCAGCCTCGAGAAGAAGCGCCTGCGCGACCAGCAGCACGAGCTCGTGCGGCGCTTCGCGGCCAGCGAAGTCGCCGAAGACCTGCAGCGCTCGGGCTTCGCGCTCGGCGGCAAGCGCGTGTCGGGGACGGTGATGTTCTGCGACATCCGCGGCTTCACGTCGCTGGTCGAGCAGCAGACGCCCGAGGAGACGATCGAGCTGCTCAACACCTTCTACACGCTGATGTTCGACGCGATCACCTCGTTCGGCGGCGTCGTCAACCAGATGGTCGGCGACGGGTTGATGTCGATCTTCGGCGCGCCGCTGCCGCTGGCCGACCCGCGCGGCAGCGCGGTGCGCGCGGCGCTCGAGATGGCCGAGCTGATCGGGCTGCTGAACCTCGAGCGCGAGGCGGCGGCCAAGCCGCGCCTGGCCATCGGCATCGGCATCGCCACCGGCACCATGATCGCCGGCTACACCGGCACGCAGGCCCGCGCGACCTACACCTGCATCGGCGACGCGGTCAACCTGGCCGCCCGGCTCGAGGCGCACACCAAGGCCGCGCAGCGGCCGATCCTGATCGACGGCGACACCGCTGCCGCGCTGTGGCCCGGGCTGGGGCTGCAGCCGCTGGGCGACGTGCAGTTCAAGGGCAAGTCGGCGCCGGTGCCGGTGTATGCGGTAGACCCGGCCGGCGCGCGCTGAATGGCGCGGCCGGCGGCGCGCCGAAGCCCCCGCCGGCGCGGCGCCGAATATGATCGGGACCGACCGCAGCCCCACCCTTACCGCAAAGGACGCAAGCATGTATACGCGAATCCTCGTTCCGGTCGACGGCTCCTCGTTTTCCGAGCAGTTGGTCGAGCCTGCCTCGCAGATCGCCGGCGCCGGCGGCGCGGAACTGGCGCTGATGCGCGTGGTCGAGCGCCCCGACGACATGGCGCAGGGCGAGCGCTACGTGCAGGCGCTGGCCGGGCCCTTCGGGGCGAAGTCGCTGTGCGTGCCAATGCCGGCCGACGGCGCCGCGGCGGCGATCGTCGATGAGGCCCAGCGCGTGCCGGGCACGCTGGTGGCGATCTGCTCGCACGGCCGCAGCGGCGCGATGCAGGCGCTGTTCGGCAGCGTGGCGCTGCAGGTGCTGCGCAGCCTGGGCGAGCCGGCGGTGGTGTTCCGCCCGTACACCGACGGGCCGTCGGCGCCGGCCAAGGTCGCCCGCGTGGTGCTGCCGCTGGACGGCAGCGAGGTGTCCGAGGCGATCGTGCCGCAGGCGGCGGGGCTGGCGAAGTGGCTCGGCGCGCGGCTCGTGGTCGTGTCGGTGCTGGAGCCGTCGGCGCGGCCCGACCCGGGCATACCGGCCAGCGACGTGCAGGAATCGAACTACGTGCGCGGCAAGGCGCGCGACATCGCCGAGAAGTACGGCGTGCAGATCGGCTGGGAGGTGCTGCACGGCGACCCGAAGGAGGCGATCCCGCGCTTCGTGCGCAGCCTCGGCGACGCGATGCTGGCGATGACCACCCACGGCCGCACGGGACTGCGCGGCGTGATCACCGGCAGCGTGACTGCGCAGTGCCTGCGCGAAGCGCGCGTGCCGGTGTACACCCGCGTGCCCTGACGCGAGGCTGGCGCACGCCTGGCACGGCGCGC
The DNA here is from genome assembly GCA_018240325.1 of Pseudomonadota bacterium. GTDB lineage: Bacteria > Pseudomonadota > Gammaproteobacteria > Burkholderiales > Burkholderiaceae_C > Rubrivivax. Next base: position 596 of record JAFEFZ010000234.1, on the reverse strand, counting down.
TGCGGCGCTCGTTCGAGGCGCTGGCGCGCAAGAGCGGCCCGGAGGTGCTCGCGGCCTTCGGCCTGGGAAACTGGTGCAAAGCGTGCACCCGGCCCAAGCCGCCGGCGGGCGCGGTGGTGGTCAGGCGGCAGTGCTGACCCGCGCCAGGCGCGCGCCGGCCTGCAGCAGGTCGCCCGGCGCCGCCAGGCACTCCAGCGTGCCGGCGCAGGGTGCGCTCACGGCGGTTTCCATCTTCATCGCTTCGAGCGTGGCGATCACGTCGCCGGCTGCCACCTGCTCGCCGGGTTGCCGGTGCCAGCGCACCAGGCTGCCCGTCAGCGGCGCCAGCACGTCGCCGGGATCGGGCGCCGCTGCCGCCGGTCGCGGGCCGGCGGGCGCGCTGCCGGCGCCGCCGCCGAGCGCCAGGCCGGCGGGCAGGCCCAGGCGCAGGCGCCGGCCGTCCACCTCGATGAAGCTGCGCACCAGCGTCGCGTCATCCCCCTCTTCGGGGCGCGGCGCGGCCTCGAAGCGCGCCTGCAATTCGGTCTCGATCCAGCGCGTGTGCACGCGCAAGCCCTGCTCGGCGGTGAAGGCCGGGTCGTCCACCACCGCACGAT
>JAFEFZ010000233.1 GCA_018240325.1 Pseudomonadota bacterium | reverse complement strand
GAGCACGTCTGCAAATTCGTCGCGCAATTCGTCCTTCCGTTCGGCCAGCACGCCGCGTCGCGGCTGGCTTGCAACCGTCGCCGGTCTGGTTCTGGCCGCCGTGCTGCCGGTAACTGCGGCAGCGCAGATGAGCTTGCGGTCCAGCGACGACATCCCGGGCGATATCGCCCTGGTTGGCAATACGTTGATGACGCACTGCGAAGGCACCCCGGTTGTCTGCGGGAGTTTGAGTTACACCAATAACAACACCCAGATGCAGTACGTCAACACGGCGGCCGTTCCGTCGGCGACGTACGCGAATTCTTCGACGGCAGATCTGAATTTGCCGGCAGGATCCACCGTTTTGCATGCATTCATGTACTGGGGCGGGCGTGCGGGTAGCACGGACAGCGGTCGTGGCTCCATCAGTCTGAAACTTCCCGGAGGAAGCTATCAGACCATCACGGCCTCGACTGTTAACACGTTCACCAGTCAAGGCGATACGAATGCCGATCGTCCCTACGATGCTTTTGCCGACATAACCAGCATTGTTACGGGCGCGGGCGCCGGTTCCGGCACCTATTCCGTCGGCAACGCGGATATTCTGGTCGGCGACACAAGCAGCGGCCTTGGTTACTACGGCGGCTGGGCCATCGGGGTGGTATACAGCAACCCCAGCAAGCCGTACCGGCGTCTGGCGGTCTACGACGCCACCAGTATCGTTGTCTCCGGTACCGCCAGCCAATCGGCGACAGTCACCGGGTTGTTGACGCCGACCAGTGGTGCTTTCAATGCTTATCTGGGCGCCTTGGTGTGGGAAGGCGACTGCTCCATCAGTGGCGATGCGTTCCAACTACTGGATCCGGCTAGCGGCAACGTGGTTAACCCCGGGAATTTGTCCGACGCATTGAGTCCCAACCCGGGTTGCAAGGATGGCACTACTAAACAAAATTTCTGGAATGGCGGCATCACCTATCTGGGCGCGGATGTCACGACCCGCAATCCGGATTATCCGAACAATCTCGCCATTGATCTGAAAATCGTCGATATTTCCAATACGGGTAGCGGCACAAAACCGCAACTGGCAAACAATGCCACGCAAGCGACGTTGCAGTTCACGACCAATGGCGACGTGTATTTTCCGCAGGTAGCGACTTTCGTTACCGATGAGCGCCCGGCGCTGCAATTGACCAAAACCATCACTGCCGGCAGCCCGTATTCGGCGGTTGGCAACACGATCAGCTATTC
>JAFEFZ010000232.1 GCA_018240325.1 Pseudomonadota bacterium | reverse complement strand
CTGCACCAGGTCGGCGCCGGCCGCCAGCTTGGACGCCGCATCGGCACCGCCGAGTACGCCGCCCACGCCGATGATCGGATACGACGCACCGAGCGCCGCGCGCAGCCCGCGGATCACGCGGTTGCTGGGCTCGAGCACCGGCGCGCCCGACAGGCCGCCGGCTTCGTCCGCATGTGCCAGGCCCTGCACCGCGTCGCGCGCCAGCGTGGTGTTGGTCGCGATCACGCCGTCGATCGCGTGGCGCTCGAGCGTGGCGGCGATCGTCGCCACCTGCGCGTCGTCCAGGTCGGGGGCGATCTTCACGAACATCGGCACGCTGCGGCCGTGGGTGCGCGCCAGTTCGCCGCGGCGGCGCTGCAGCGCGCCGAGCAGCTCGTCGAGCGCATAGTCGCGCTGCAGTGCGCGCAGGTTCTTGGTGTTCGGGCTGGAGATGTTCACCGTCACGTAGTCGGCGTGCGCGTACACGCCGTCCAGCCCCGCCAGGTAGTCGTCGGCGGCGCGCGCGACCGGCGTGGCCGCGTTCTTGCCGATGTTCAGCCCGACGATGCCGCCGCCGCGGCGGAAGCTGTGCGCGCGCCGCACGTTGGCGACGAAGGCCTGCAGCCCGTCGTTGTTGAAGCCGAAGCGGTTGATCAGCGCGCGCGCGCGCGGCAGCCGGAACAGCCGCGGCCTCGGGTTGCCCGGCTGCGCCAGCGGCGTGACGGTGCCCACCTCGACGAAGCCGAAGCCCATCGCGCCCAGGCCGTCGATGCAGCGGCCGTTCTTGTCCAGCCCCGCCGCCAGGCCGATGCGGTTCGGAAAGCGCAGGCCGGCCACCGTGACCGGGTCGTCGATGCGCGGCTGCGCCCATGCGGCCTGTGCAGGGGTGTTTTGCAGCCGCGCGATCGCCGCCAGGGTCAGGTCGTGTGCCTGCTCGGCGTCCATGCCGAACAGGAAGGGGCGGGCGAAGGCGTAGGGCAGGGCGGGCATCGGCGGCGGTGCAGCAGGTGCGCCCATTGTCCCCGAGCCTCGCTGCGGATAATGGGCCCGATGAACCCAGACGAACTGAAGGCGGCGGTGGGCCGCGCGGCGCTGGCCCATGTGCCGCGCGGCAGCGTGATCGGCGTGGGCACCGGCTCGACGGTGGACCGATTCATCGACGCACTCGGCGCCGCGCGCGGCCTGGTCGCCGGCGCGGTGTCGAGCAGCGAGCGCAGCAGCGCGCGGCTGCGCGAGCGCGGCATCGAGGTGCTCGACGCGGCGGCGGTGCAGCGGCTGCCGGTGTACATCGACGGCGCCGACGAGATCGACCCGGCCGGCTGCATGATCAAGGGCGGCGGCGGCGCGCTCACGCGCGAGAAGATCGTCGCCGACCTGGCCGATCGCTTCGTGTGCATCGCCGACGAATCCAAGCGGGTCGCCGTGCTCGGCGCCTTTCCGCTGCCGCTGGAGGTGATCGCCATGGCCGCGGCGCAGGTCACGCGGCGGCTGGCCGCGCTGGGCGCGCGCGTGGTGCCGCGCGCCGGCTTCGTCAGCGACAACGGCCACCCGATCCTCGATGCGCACGGCCTCGCGATCACCGACCCAGCGGCGCTGGAGTGCGAGATCAACCAGTGGCCGGGCGTGGTCACCGTCGGCATCTTCGCGCGCCATCGCGCGCAGCTGTGCCTGCTCGGCACGCCGCAGGGCGTGCAAACGCTGCGCTTCGATTGAGGGTCATGAGTCAACGAAGGGCCGCCCCGAGTTGACTCACCCCCTCGGGGGGCGGCGGCGGGCCTTTGCCGCCGCCTGGGGGCTCTATCGGTTCAACGAAGGGCCGCCCCGAGTTGACTCACCCCCTCGGGGGGCGGCGGCGGGCGTTCGCCGCCGCCTGGGGGCGCCCTCAACCGCGGCGCGCGCGCCGCAGCGCGAAGCGCGCCGGATCGACGCCGTCGGCCAGGCTGCGCTCCAGCGGCCAGGGCGCGCCGCTGATCCTGGCGGCCAGCAGTTGCGCGCCGAGCGCGGCCCAGGTGATGCCGCGCGAGCCCAGCCCCGCCCACAGGTGCAGCCCCGGCAGGCGCGGCAGCCGGGCCAGCGGCGTTTGCGCCTGAAGCGCGGCATCGTCCAATCGCGGCACCGGGCCGATCAGCGGCAGCCGATCCTGCGTCAGCAGGCGCCAGCCGACGCGGCCGTGCAATGCGGCCGGCGGCGGGTCGGCATCGGCCAGACAGGCGGCGCTCAAGTGCCGCAGCCGAATCAGGTTGTACGCGTGGTCGGCAGCGCGCACGGCAGGGTCGTCGTCGCCGGCCTGCGCAGTGGCGCCGAACAGCGCGTCGCCGTCCAGTGCCGGCAGCAGGTAGCCCGATCCGGCCACCGGGATGCGCGGCAGCCGCAGCGGCTGCTGCGCCAGGTCGAGCAGCGTGATCTGGCCGCGCACGCGCGTCACCGGCCAGTGCCCGCCGCCGAGCAGGCGCAGCGCATCGCCGGCATTGGCTAGCACCACCACCGGCGCCGCGGCCAGCACGCGCGCGCCGGCGTCGAGCAGTTGCCAGCCCTGTGCGCCCCGGCGCAGCGCGGCGACCGCCGTGTTGCCGCGAAAGCGCGTCGCGGCCCCGGCGCGTTCGACGAAGGCCCGCGCCAGGCCGGCCGGATCGACCCAGCCGCCGCCGGGGAAGTGCCAGGCCGGCTGCGCCAGCGGCAGGCCGGCGACGCGGCCGGCAGCCGCTGCATTCAGGGCTTCGACGTAGCCGGGCGGCAGGCCCAGGCGGGCGAGCAGCGCCTGCATCGCCGCCGGGTCGCCGGCGTGCAGCCGCAGCAGGCCGCCGGCCGCGCCGCGCACGCCGTGCGCGTCGATCGCGCATTGGACCGCGCGCTGCGCCTGCAGCGCGGCTGCACGGTTGAAGCGCGCATGCACGCCGTCGGCGGCGTTGACGGTGCCGTGGAAGATGCTGGCCGGGTTGGACGAGGCTTCCATCGCCGGCGCGCCGTGGCGGTCGATCAGCACGCTGCCGATGCCCTGCTCGGCCAGTGCCCAGGCGGCTGCACAGCCGGCCAGGCCGGCGCCGACGATCAGCACGTCCTGCGGCCCGGCGGTGGCAGCATCGGGGCCGCCGCCAGTGCCCGGGCGGCGCGCGCCGCCGCGCCGCAGGTGGCACGCCTGCCAGCAGCGGCTGCCCGGCGCCGCAGGTTCGTCGACGAAGCCGGCGGCGCGCAGCGCCCCGATGGCGGCGTCGTCGGCGGCCGTGCCGGCGCGTGCGAGCACCAGCAGCGCGCGCGCTGCGGCCAGGCGGGCGCAGGCCTTGGCCAGCGCCACCGGGTCGTCGTCGCCGGCGCCGGGCGGATCGAGCACGAACACGTCGACGGCCGCCTGCAGCTCGCGCAGCACGCGGCGCAGCGGCCCCGCGGCGAGCAGCCATTGCACACGGCCGTCGTCGAAGCCGAGCGGATGCAGGCCGGGCGCAGGCGGCGGCAGCGCAGCGGCCAGCCGGCCCGCCGGCGCTGCCCAGGGCCGGCCTGCCGCAGCGGTGCGCAACGCGTCGGCGCGCGGCATCGCCTCGGTGGCGGCGATCAGGTGCAGCCGCGCACAGCGCGCCGGGTCGTCGATCCAGGCCTGCCAGGCGGCCAGCGCGGCATCGAGCGCGCCTTCGCCGGCGGCCAGCAGTACGCACCGTTCACGGCCGCGCCAATACCGCAGCAGCAACTCCGTCAGGGCCGCGGCTTCGGCCACGGCCGATCAGCCGGCCGCACGCGCGGCCAGCAGCAGCGCGGCAAGCGGCGCATGGGCCTGCACGAGGCCGGCGGCGGTCAAGCGGCCATCGGCGCGTGACAGACCGCCTCGACGTTGTTGCCGTCGGGGTCCAGCACGAAGGCACCGTAGTAGTGCGGGTGGTAGTGCGGCCGCAGGCCCGGCGCGCCGTTGTCGCGGCCGCCGGCCGCGAGCGCCGCGGCGTGAAAGGCGTCGACCGCGGCGCGGTCGGGCGCGCTCCACGCCAGGTGGCAGCCGCTGGTCGGCCCCGCGCCGTGTGGCGAAGCGCCGTCGACCAGCCAGGTGTCGATCCGCGTCTGGCCGGGCAGCGCCGGATCGGCGCTTGCGAAGCCAACGACGCGTACGCCGTCGAAGGCTTGGTCGAACGCCAGGCGGTAGCCCAGCGGCGCGAGCGCGGCGGCGTAGAACGCGGTGCTGCGGGCGATGTCGTGCACCCGGAAGGTCATGTGATCCAGCATCGGCAACGCTTGCGTGATCGACGGGCGGGCATTGTGCGCCGTCCCGGAATGACGAAAGGCGCCCGCAGGCGCCCTTCGTTCGGCAGCGGCCGGCATCAGACGCGACGGCGGTACTCGTGCGTGCGCGTGTCGATCTCGATCTTGTCGCCGGTCTCGACGAACAGCGGCACCGCGATCTCCAGCCCGGTGGCGAGCTTGGCCGGCTTGAGCACCTTGCCCGAGGTGTCGCCCTTGACGGCCGGCTCGGTGTAGGAGATCTCGCGCACCAGCGTGGTGGGCAGTTCCACCGAGATCGCCTTGCCGTCGTAGAACACGACTTCGACCGGCATCTGGTCTTCGAGGTACTGGATCGCGTCGCCCATGTTCTCGGCCTCGACCTCGAACTGGTTGTAGTCGCCGTCCATGAACGCATACATCGGGTCGGCGAAGTAGGAGTAGGTGCACTCCTTCTTGTCCAGCACGATCTGGTCCATCTTGTCGTCGGCCTTGAACACGACTTCGGTGCCCGAGGCGTTGAGCAGGTTCTTCAGCTTCATGCGCACGGTGGCCGCGTTGCGGCCGCCGCGGCTGTACTCCGTCTTGAGCACGACCATCGGGTCCTTGCCCTGCATGATCACGTTGCCGGCCCGGATTTCTTGCGCGAGTTTCATGGTGTCAGTCCTGATGCTGCGGCGCGCAGCCCTGCAGGTTTACCCGGTACTGCGCAAAGCCCGGCATTTTAGCGTTTTCCCTGTACGAAGCCCAGGAGCCGGGTGCCTAGATCGGTCTGGGCACGCAGCGTCTGAGGCCAGGCGCGCGCGTGGTCGGCCCAGGCCTGCGCGTCGGGCCAGGCCGCGGGCAGTGCTCCGGCGCCGCTCCAACCCTGCCACAGCGCGCGCAGCGCGCCGGCCAGCGCCGCCGGTGCCGCGGCCAGCCAGCGTGCCAGGAAGGCCTCGAGCTTGGCGTGATGGACGCCGTCGTGCTGCGGGTACGGCTGCCAGACGAAGGGTCGGCCGGCCCAGATCGCGCGCACGAAGGAATCCTCGCCGCGCACGAAGTTCAGGCCGCAGGCCCACAGCAGCCGGTCGTAGTCGGGCTGCGCCAGCCACGGCAGGTCCACGCAGCGCAGGCCCGGCAGCGGCGCCACGGCGTGCGCCAGGCGCTGCGCCGGGCCGGGCGTGAGCAGCAGCAGCGTCGGCTGCCGCGCCAGCAGCGGCAGCAGCGCCGCCACCGGCGCGGTGTCGTAGCAGAACAGGCTGGCGCAGCGCTCGCCGGGGCGGGGCGCCCAGCCGCGCGCGTGCAGCCACGCGGCGGCATCGAATGCCTGCTGCGCGGCGGCCAGGCCCGGTTCGCGGATCAGCCCGCCGGTGGCGTCATCGAATCCCGGGTAGTAGAACCACTTGATCAGGCCGCCGGGCTGCGGCGACGGCAGGCCGTGGCAGCGGGCCACCCAGGCCTCGGCGCTCAGGTATTCGAGGTTGATCCACACCGGCGGCGCGGCCCGCGCAGCCATGCGCGCGACGAAGGCCGGCGGCGGGTCGCAGCCGAAGGCTTCGACCACCACGTCGCCCGGTTCGAGATCGGCGGCCGGCGTCGTCCAGCGCACGACCTGCACGCCGGCGGCGCCGTCCGGCGCCATCCAGGCCAGCGCCGAAGGGTCGTCGACCCACAGCCGCAGTTGCTCGCCGCGCGCGCCGAGGTCGGCCGCGAGGCGCCAGCACACGCCGATGTCGCCGTAGTTGTCGATCACCCGGCAGAACAGGTCCCAGCGCATCGTGGCGATTATCGAAGCCGGGGTCGCGCCGCGCGCCGCGCGGCGAAAATCGCGGCCGATGAGCGATGCGCAAGAGCCACTCGCAGCGCCGGCCGACGCGAAGCCGGCCGCTGCACGCGAACGGCTGCTGGCCGAGGTGGCGGCTCTGCCGGGGCTGCCGGGCGTGTACCGCTATTTCGACGCCGCCGGCCAGGTGCTGTACGTCGGCAAGGCGCGCAACCTGAGAAAGCGCGTCGCCAGCTACTTCCACAAGGACCACGGCGGCACCCGCATCGGCCTGATGGTGGCGCGCATCGCGCGGCTCGAGACCACGGTCGTGCGCACCGAGGCCGAGGCGCTGCTGCTCGAGAACAACCTGATCAAGGCGTTGAACCCGCGCTTCAACATCCTGTTCCGTGACGACAAGAGCTACCCGTACCTGAAGATCACCGGCACCCCGGGCGGCACGCCGGCCACGCAGGCGGCGCGCTTCCCGCGGGTGGCCTACTACCGCGGCAGCGTCGACCGGCGCCACCGCTACTTCGGGCCGTACCCGGGCGCGTGGGCGGTGAAGGAGACGATCCAGCTGATCCAGAAGGTGTTCCGCCTGCGCACCTGCGAGGACACCGTGTTCGCCAACCGCTCGCGGCCCTGCCTGCTGTACCAGATCCGGCGCTGCACCGCGCCCTGCGTCGGCCTGATCGGCGCCGACGACTACGCGCGCGACGTGCGCGACGCCGAGCGCTTCCTGCTCGGCGATTCGGGCGCGGTGATCGACGAGCTGACGCAGCGCATGAACGCCTGCGCCGAAGCGCTCGCGTACGAGCGCGCGGCCGAATGGCGCGACCGCATCGGCGCGCTGTCGCACGTGCTGCAGCAGCAGGCGGTGGAGGCCAGCAGCCTGTCGGGCGCCGAGCGCGATGTGGACATCCTGGCGGTGCGCGTGGCCGGCGGCCGCGCCTGCGTGAACCTGGCGATGGTGCGCGGCAGCCGCCACCTCGGCGACCGTGCGTTCTTCCCCGCACATGTGGCCGATGCCGCGGCGCTGGCCGAAGGCGGCGCGGTCGAGGCGGACGCGGAAGTCGAAGTCGAAGCTGAAGCACATGCGCCAGCTGAAGCTCAAGCTGAAGCTGGAGGTCCAAATCAAGGCGAAGGCGTTGCGGCAGCCGGCGACGCGGCCGGGCCTGCGGGTGCCGCCAGCGTCGGGCAGCGCGTGCTCGAAGCCTTCGTCGCGCAGCATTACCTCGGCCAGCCGGTGCCGCCGGCGCTGGTGTTGAGCCACCCGGTGGCGCCCGAACTGATCGACGCGCTCGCGCATCAGTCGGGGCAGCGGGTGCGTGCGCAGCACCAGCCGCGCGGGCAGCGGCGGATCTGGCTCGACATGGCCGACAAGGGCGCGGCGCTGGCGCTGGCGCGGCTGCTGGCCGAAGAGGGTTCGCAGCGCGAGCGCACGCGCGCGCTGGCCGAGGCGCTCGAACTGGACGTGGAAGACCTGGACCGGCTGCGCATCGAGTGCTTCGACGTCAGCCACACCGCCGGCGAGGCGACGCAGGCGTCGTGCGTGGTCTACGAAGACCACCGGATGCGCAACGCCGAGTACCGCCGCTACAACATCGACGGCGTGACCGGCGGCGACGACTACGCGGCGATGCGCCAGGTGCTGACCCGGCGCTACGCGAAGCTGGCCGAAGCCGTGCAGGCGGCGGGCGAAGACGGCCGCGAGGATCCCGGCACGCCGCACGGCGGGCCGCGGCTGCCGGACCTGGTGCTGATCGACGGCGGCCGCGGCCAGGTGGCGGTGGCGCGCGAGGTCTTCGACGAGCTCGGTCTCGATGCGTCGCTGATCGCCGGCGTCGAGAAGGGCGAGGGGCGCAAGGTCGGTCTCGAGGAGCTGGTGTTCGCCGACGGCCGCCCGAAGCTGGCGCTGAAGCACGATTCGGCGGCGCTGATGCTGGTGGCGCAGATCCGCGACGAGGCGCACCGCTTCGCGATCACCGGCATGCGCGCGAAGCGCGCGCGCGTGCGCACCGGCGGCAGCCGGCTCGAGGAGATCCCCGGCGTCGGGCCGAAGAAGCGGGCCGCGCTGCTGCAGCGCTTCGGCGGCATCCGCGGCGTGGCCGACGCCAGCGCCGACGAACTGCAGCGCGTGGACGGCATCTCGCGCGAGCTGGCCGAGGCGATCTACCGCGCGCTGCACTGACCGCGGGCACCGACGCGCGAACCACACGCGCGAACCACACGTGCGAACCGCGCGCATCGGCGGCCTCGGGCCCGCTGCGGCCGATGGCCTTCAGCCGCGCATCAGCGCATTGAGCTCGGCACCGGCGGCGGCGTCGGCGAAGCCGTCGAAGCGGCCGTCGGCGAGCGCGCGCGCCGCGCGCAGGAAGCCGCCCCAGGCCGCGCGTGCGAGCGCGCCGCCGACGCTGATGCGGCGCACGCCCAGCGCCGCGATCTGCGCGACATCGAAATCGGCCGCACTGCCGACCAGCAGGTTGACCGGCTTGGGCGCCAGCTCGCGCACCACGGCGGCGATGTCGGCGTGCGTCTTCAGCCCGGGCGCGTACAGGCAATCGGCGCCGGCTTCGGCGTAGGCCTGCAGCCGCGCGATCGTGTCGCGCAGGTCGGGCCGCCCGACCCAGTAGCACTCGGCGCGGCCCACCAGCAGCGTGTCGCCGCCGGCGGCGTCGATCGCGCGGCGCGCGGCGCGCAGGCGCTCCACCGCCTCGGCACGCTCGTACAGCGGCCGCGCCGCGTCGCCGGTGGCGTCTTCGATCGACAGAGCGGCCACGCCGGTGGCCACCGCGAGCGCGACGCTGTCGTGCACGGCTTGCGGGTCGGCGCCGAAGCCGCTTTCGAAGTCGGCGTTGATCGGCAGATCGACGGCCTCGACCATGCTGCGCAGGTGACCGAGCACCGCGTCGCGCGCAACCGTGTTGTCGGGCCCGCCCTGCGACCAGGCGAAGCCCGAGCTGGTGGTGGCCAGCGCCTTGAATCCCAGTTGCGCGAGCAGGCGCGCGCTGCCCGCGTCCCAGGGGTTCGGGATCACGAAGCAGCCTTCGGCGTGCAGCGCGCGGAAGGCGCGGCGCCTTGCGGCCACGGCCGTGCTCGGGGTGCGGTTCATGGTGCTTCGGTCTGCGGGCCCGTCCGCCGGCGCGATCGAGCCGGCGGCACTCGATCGTCCGCCGAGCGGGCGCGCCATTGTGCGCGCCCGCGGCAAAGGGCGCAGGCGGCAAGGGCGCGAGTGATCTGCAGGCACAATCGACCGGTGTTCTTCACCGTGCCGACGCTGCTCACCTGGGGGCGGATCATCGCGATCCCGCTGGTCGTCGGCGTGTTCTACCTGCCGCTGGAGCTGGCGCAGCGCAACCTGCTGGCGACGGTGCTGTTCATCGTGTGCGCGCTCACCGACTGGCTCGACGGCTGGCTCGCGCGCAGGCTCGGCCAGACCTCGTCCTTCGGCGCCTTCCTCGACCCGGTGGCCGACAAGTTCCTGGTGTGCGCGGCGCTGCTGGTGCTGCTGCAGCTCGACCGCGTGAACGCGCTGGTCGCACTGATCATCATTGGCCGCGAGATCGCGATCTCGGCGCTGCGCGAGTGGATGGCGCAGATCGGTGCGTCGCGCAGCGTCGCCGTCAGCATGCTCGGCAAGCTCAAGACGATGGTGCAGATGGTGGCGATCCCGTTCCTGCTGTACGACGGCGCGCTGTTCGGCGTGATCGACACGCGCATCTGGGGCACCGCGCTGATCTACCTGGCCTGCGTGCTCACCGTGTGGTCGATGGCCTACTACCTGCGCAAGGCGCTGCCCGAGATCCGCGCGAAAGTGCGGTGACTCCGGCCGTGGCCGCGCG
>JAFEFZ010000231.1 GCA_018240325.1 Pseudomonadota bacterium | reverse complement strand
GCCTTCGCGGCGCTCGCGCGGCGCGCGGTCGCCACGTTCGCCACGTTCGCCGCGGTCACCACGCTCCGGGCGTTCGCCGTTGCGGCGGCCGCCGTCGCGGGGGCGGCGGACTTCGCCGTTGGCGTCGGCGGTGCCGGTCTGGGCTTCGCGTCCTTCGCTGCGGCCGTCATCATTGCGGGCTTCGCGCCCGCGGCCTTCTCCCGAGCGGCCTTCGCCGTTGCGGCCGCCACGGCCGCGGCCGCCGCGGCGCTGGCCGCTGCGTTCACCGCGGCCTTCACGCTTTTCCTCGGGTGCGGCGGCGGGTGCCGGCGTCGCCGGGGCCGCTTCCGCCGGGGGCGTGGGCGCCGATCCGAACAGACCCTTGAGCCAACCCATCAGGCCGCCCGTGCTGGTCTCGACCGCCGGGGCGGCGGCGACAGGCGCCCGCGTCGGCACGGGCGCCGCGGCGGGCGCGGGCGCAACCGGCGGGGTCGGCAGCGGGGTGTCGCGCAGCACGCCCTTGATGACGGGCTGCTGGCGGTTGGTGGGCTCCTGGCTGCGGCGGGTGACCGTGGTCGGGTCCTCGAACTCCTCGGCCATCTTGTAGCTGGAGTCGATGTCGTCCAGGCGCGGGTCGTCGTGCTTCAAGCGGTCGAGCCGGTAGTGCGGCGTCTCCAGCGTCTTGTTGGGCACCAGGGTGACGTTGACGCGCTGCTTGAGCTCGATCTTGGCGATCTCGGGGCGCTTTTCGTTCAGCAGGAAACTGGCCACTTCCACCGGCACCTGCACGTTGACGGCGGCGGTGTTGTCCTTGAGCGATTCCTCCTGGATGATGCGCAGGATCTGCAGCGCGCTGGACTCGGTGTCGCGCACGTGGCCCGAGCCGCCGCAGCGCGGGCAGGGGATAGAGGCGCCTTCACTCAGCGCCGGCTTCAGGCGCTGGCGGCTCATCTCCAGCAGGCCGAACTTGCTGATCGAGCCGAATTGCACGCGCGCGCGGTCCTGGCGCAGCGCCTCGCGCAGGCGGTTTTCGACCTCGCGGCGGTTCTTGCTCTCCTCCATGTCGATGAAGTCGATCACGATCAGGCCGCCCAGATCGCGCAGGCGCATCTGGCGCGCCACCTCGTCGGCGGCCTCCAGGTTGGTGCGGGTGGCGGTCTCCTCGATGTCGCCGCCCTTGATGGCGCGCGCGGAGTT
>JAFEFZ010000230.1 GCA_018240325.1 Pseudomonadota bacterium | reverse complement strand
GTCGACGCGCTCGACCGGACCGAGCATGGTCTGGAACGGATGGTTGGCCTTGATCGCCATGACCGAGAAGGCGACGTCGGCCGAGGTGATGGGTTTGCCGTCGTGGAACACCGCGCCCTTGCGCAGGTTCAGCGTCAGCGACTTGCCGTCCTCGGCGAGCTTCCACGACTCGGCCAGATAGGGCTGGGCGTTCCACTTGTCGTCGAAGCGCAGCGGGCTGGCGAACAGTTGCGTCGAGGGCATGGCGGTGGCCACGCCCGACTGCACCGCGCCGTTGAGGTGCCGCGCCGTCTGCGTCGAGCCGACGACGAAGGTGCCGCCGCGTTTGGGCTGCTCCTGGGCAACGGCCTGCAGCGGCAGCGCGATGGCCGCGGCGGCGAGCGTCAACGATGACAAGAGGCGGCGGCCGGGGTAGCGATGAGGCATGGGGCGGATCTCCGACATGGGTGAAGCGGGATCGAGGTCTTGAGCGGGCCCCGGACCATAGGTGCGGCAGCGCTGGGTGATTAGAGCCAGAGGTGGCCTTTCCATGGGTCCAGAAGGGGGTGGTTTCCCCGATGGCGCCGCGTTGCGGGCAGGCGAGGCCTCGACGGGGGCGGGGGGTGGATGCGCGGGCAGGGCGCCTGCCCCGGGCTGCGGGCCCGCGCCTGCGGCCGGCCAGCGCTACCCGGCTGTCAGTTCGCGCGCCGCCTCCAGCCCCGTCCAGTGCGCCTGGCCGACGGTGCTGTTGCTCAGGTAGTCGCCGCAGAAGGCGACGCGCGCCAGCGGGCCCAGGTCGCGGAAGCGCTTGAGCCGCGTGACGTAGCCCTTGGGCCGCTTGCAGATGGCATGCGGCTGCAGCGAGATGAAGCTGTCGATGACGCGTGTGCCCTGCAGCGCCGGCACCGCGTCCACCACGTCAGCCCACGCAATCGCCAGCAGTTCCTCGGTGCTGGCGCCGGCATGCTGGCGGCAACCCCAGTCCTTCCACTGCGAGTGGGCGAAGGTGCGGCCGTTGCCCAGATCGGTGAAGCGCAGGTTGCCGGTGCGCCTGAAGCCGTCGGCCGCCGGCAGCACGTAGGTGTCGAGCAACTCGCCCTTGGGCCGGTCGAGCATGTAGTAGACGATGTGGTGGCCGGCGTAGTCGATCTGCTCGAAGAAGCTGCGCCGTGCGGCGTCCAGGCCCGGCATCAGCGCCGCCACCTGGTTGCCGGGCACGGCCATGACCACGGCGTCGCCGTCGAGGCTCTCGCCGGCCAGATGCACGCGCACGCCGTCGGCACCGGCCTCGACACGCTCCACGGCCTGGCCGAGCCGGTAGTCGGTGCCGGGGTCGGCCGCCAGGTGCTGGCCCAGCGCCCAGGTGATGCGCCCGGCGCCGCGTTCCTTGAAGCTCCACATCGTGCCGTCGGACCACGACAGGCGGCCGACCGAGCTCCACGCGGCCCAGGCCAGCGAGTAGTCGTCTTCGCCGTAGCCGCAGAACATGCCCATGCAGGGCTCCAGGAAATAGTCGACGAAGGTCGGCGAGTAGCGCCGGAAGTATTCGCAGGCGTTGACGTCGTCCAGCGCGAGCGCGCTGGTGATGTCGCGCGGGTCGGACTTGAGCATCTGCCTGGCCATGCGCGGCAGCGCGGCCAGCAGCCTGGCCTTCTCGCCCAGCGGGATGTACGGGTGGCGCGCGGCGGCCACCATGTCGAAGGCACCGAAGTCCAACGCCTCCGTGCGCTTGACGAGCACGTTCCAGCGGTGTGCGGCGGTCAGGTCGCTGAGTTGATCAGGCGTGTACAGCCCCAGCTTCTGGGCCTGCTCGACCAGGTTGGTCTCACTGCCCAGGAAGGCGAAGGCGCCGGTCACGGCCCACAGGCCCTGCCACTGCACCGAGCGGCAGCGCCCGCCGGGCTCGGCGGCCTTTTCCAGCAGCACGACCTCGTGGCCCTCTTCGCGCAGCCGGTACGCTGCCCCCAAGCCGGCAATGCCGGCGCCAACGACGATCACGCGCATTTCTGAAGCCTTCCGGTGAGCAGGAAGCCCTGCGAGGCTGAGAGGCTTTCGCCCATGCCCGCCTTGCACGCCGGAACACGCCGGCTCGTCGTTGCAAATGCTCGCCATAGCCCGAGCTATGGTTGCGCTTTGCGCCTAGATCCGACGCGTTCCGGCGCGCCTTTCGGGCACGGCCGAACGCCTCTCAGCCTCTGACTCTAAACCCCGCCTGACGGGCCCCTGAGCGGGCATGTCCAGGACGGGAGGAGCGGGCCGAGATGGAACGTCGCTACGATCCGGGCCCCACGCATGATCGTGCTCGACACCCTTCTGGCGGCCGCGGGCTCTGCGGCGGCCCTGGTGGCCTACCTGGCTTGCGTGGCGCTGGCCACCACCGCCCAGACGCTGACCGGATTCGCGTTCGGGCTCATCTTCCTGAGCCTGATGGCCGCCCTCGACCTCGCGTCGGTCGCAGACGCCGCCAACGTCGCCACGGTGCTCACGCTCGTGAATGCCCTGACCTATCTCCGCGCCCATCGGCAGGCACCGCCCTGGCGGCTGATGAAGCCGGCGCTGGCCAGCAGCAGCGTGGGCGTGGTGGCCGGCCTGGCTTTGCTGAACTGGTTCAGCACGACCGCGGCCCAGGCGCTCAAGGGCCTGCTGGGGCTGGCCATCGTCGCATGCGCGCTGGCGCTCGTCGCGCGCGGCCGCGTGCGTGCCGACGTGGCGCCGCCGCGCAGCTTCGCGCTGGCCGGTGCGGTGTCGGGCCTGATGGGCGGCCTGTTCGGGACGTCCGGCCCGCCCATCGTGTACCACCTCTATCGCCAGCCGCTCGCGCCCGAGGTGGTGCGCCGCTGCCTGCTGCTGATGTTCGCCTTCAACGCGCTCATGCGCCTCGCGCTCGTGTTGCCCACCGGCGGCTTCTCGCTGCGTGCGCTGCTGCTGACCAGCATGGCGGTGCCGGTGGTGCACCTGTTCACACGGCTGGCGCTGCGGCTGCAGCCGCACGTGCCGGCGCAGGCGCTGCGCTGGGGCGTGGCGGGCCTGCTGGTGCTGGCCGGCTCCTCGCTGCTGGCCGGCGCCTGGCGCTAGTGCAGTGTTCCACGCTATGCAGCACATAAAACCGCGCCTTTGCCGCCCTGGCGTCGTTGCCAATCCTCGCGATGCCACTGGGCATCGCTGCGGTTCGCGCCTAGCCAGGACGACAAATCCATCGGTATTCTTCAGTGCTGCACAGAGTGGAACACTGCACTAGCGCCGTTCGGGTTGCGCCGCCCGCAGCGCGGCGGCGACGGCAGCCCGCTGCACGGCGCCGGGCGCTGCTGCACGGCCGCCCGCACCGCGTTTGCCGATGCCGCCTTCGCGCCCGCCGTGCGTCGCGTCCATGGGCATCACGGCTGCCGGTTCCAGGCCGACCCCGTCTTCAAGCCGTCCAGCCATCTGCCGGCGAGTGGCGTGAAGGCGCCGACTCAGAACCTGCAGGGCCAGCGGCCAGTTGCGTGCTGCAGTGCTCGGCGAAGCGCAGTGGCCGCCAGCGTCCCCCGCCACCGGCTTCAGCCCCGAAATGACGCGGGCGCCGCCACCGAAGTGTGCGGCGCCCGCGGGTCTGGCTACAGAACCAACTACAGCAGGTAGGGCTCCGCCCCAAACCTAGACATCTTGGACATGTCACCTCCTTTCGCAGTTGATCGGAGCCCGCAGCGTACACCTTTCCCGAAGGGCCGTGGGTGGTCGTGCTCATGCCGCTGCGTCGAACCGGAACTGCCGCGCAACGCGATGGGCCAGGTGCCGCAGAACCTGTTGCGCGCCAGGTACGCGAGAAGAGCTTGGCGCAGGTCTCGTGATGCGGGTGCTGCTGCGCGAAACTTCGAAAGGGTGCCCCGCCCGTCAGCGGCGGCAGCGGCGCTGCCGGGCCCGGCCTGCTTCAAGTGCCGCAAGCGCGACGATCGGCGCGTACAGACCGGCATGACCGACGGCGACCTCATCGTCTGGCACTGCTGCGCCTGCGGCACCGCCGGACAGATCTCGAACTGACAAGGCTCGTTCTGGGACCTGAGCTGCGGCCTGCCGTCAGACTGAAGCCCGAGCCCCCTGTGCACGGCCCGATGGCCCGAATCCCTGCCGACGAGCTGGAGACCGTCTTGCGCCGCCTGGACGCGGGCGATCTGCCGGCCGCGCTGCTGCCCGATCCGGGCCGCCTGCGGCTGGCCCGCCCGGCGGGCATCGCGCCGCGCCGGCTGATCAGGCCGTGTCGTCCTGCGCCTGGTCGGCTTCGGCGCCCGGCACCCCCGCCTGCACGGCTTCGCGCAACGCGTCGATCAGCTGCAGCGGCCGCGGCTGGTCGAACAGCTCGCGGCCGCTGCCGCGGTCCAGCCAGTCCAACGCCAGCAGCTCGTACACCGGCTGCCAGGCCTCGCCCGCGCGCAACTGCATCTGCGGGTTCGGAAAGTAGTGTCCGTTGCGGCTGCGCACCCACAGCCGGCGCGCCGGCTGGTAGCTGCTGTGGGCCTCGGCCCGCGCCAGCACCTGGTTGACATAGGCGCGCTTGCGGCGCTTGTCGGCCCACAGCCAGGCCGGCAGCTGCGACAGCACGTCGTGCAGCTGGTCGGCGAAGAAGCCCGCCGGGTACCGGTACGGCTCCAGCCGGCGCGTCACGCACAGTGACCACTGGGTCTTCAGCCCGGCCAGCATCAGCGTCAGCACCCAGTACTCGCCCTGGTGCCGCTCCAGCCGCACCAGCCGGCCGCCGGTCTGCACGTCGAGCACCGGCGGCGCCAGCAGCTCGAACACCGCCGGCAGCCCGGTCTTCGCAAAGGCGGCTTCCTGCATCGCCCGGCTCACCGCATGGTCCCAGGCGGTGTGGCCGAATTCGTCGCGCTGCGCCGGGTCGGCGCCCTTGGCCAGCAGCGCCTCGGCCAGCATCGCGTTGCCGGCCTGCGCCGCCAGCATCAGCGGCGTGGCGCCCACCGGTGTCGCGTGGTCGGGGCCGTGGGCGTCGGCCAGGCGCAGCAGGTCCTTGAAGTTCTTCGCGAGAAAGGGCTGCAGGTGGCGCTGGCGGGCGGCCGCCACCGTGCGCCGCGTCAGCTCCTCGCGGGCCGCCCAGCGATCGTCCCGAAAACCATAACGATTGGGCAGCAAGGTGCCCGCACCCCAGAACGCGCCGTCCTCCAGCAGCCCGCGGGCGGGTGCGAAGTTCACCGCGCCGAGCGCGGCCACCCATTCCTGTTGCCCATGCCAGACGGCATAGTCGAACAGGGTCTGCCTCGGCTTGTTGCTGGGGTTGCGCGGATCCAGCGCCTTGGGTGCGAGCGCCTCGATCAGCGCGCGGCTCCACGGCGTCCACGGCACCGGCTTGTGCTGCAGGAAGGCGTCGCGGATCGCCTGCGCCTGCTCGGCCTTGCCCTGCAGCTCGAGCCGGCGCGCCTCCTGCGCCCATTCGTCCTGGCTCGACTTCGCCACCGGCTGCGGTGCCGCCTCGCCGGGCTTGAGCTCGAGCAGGCCCAGCAGCGGATGGCCGCCGTCCTGCTCGACCAGCGTCAGCGTCTCGACCGCGCGCGTCATCGCCACGTACAGCGCGTTGACGTGAAACTTGTACAGCTCGAGCGACTTGTCGCCCTTGTCGCGCGCGCGCCGGTATTCGAGTTCGTCGCCTGCCAGGTCGGCGCCGGCGACGCCGTCGCACACCTCGGCATAGGCCTGGCGCTGGCCCGACACCAGGTTGAACAGCAGCACGTGCGGGTATTCCAGCCCCTTGGCTTCGTGCACCGAGAACAGCAGCGGCGTGTGCAAGGCCTGGCGCGCGGCGGGCTTGTCCTCGTCGCGCAGCACGATCACCGCATGCCGCGCCGATTGCCGCGTGGCGGCGTCGAGCTGCGCCAGTGTCTTGTCCTTCGCGTCGAGCAGCCGCACCTGGCCTGGCTCGCTCGAAGTGCTCTGCACCAGGAAGTTGCTCTCGCGGTCGACCGAGCCGAAGCGCGCCTGCTTGATCTTGAGCAGCCGGTTCGCGAGCGCGGTGACGGCGCGCGTGTTGCGGAAGTTGGCCTGCAGCAGCTGCAGCGGCTGGCGCTGTGCCGCCTCGCCCGCCAGGCCGCGCCAGAACAGCGTCTTCAGCGCCGCCCAGCTGAAGAAGTTGGGGTGGACGATCTGGTGGCTGTCGCCGCACAGGATGAAGTGGCCCGGGTGCTTGAGCAGCGCGAGCACCAGCGCCAGCTGCACCGGCGTCAGGTCCTGCACCTCGTCGATGACCACGAAGTCGTACAGCGGGCCCTGCGCGGCGGCGATCCCGGTGCGCCAGGCGTGCGCGACGAGGTTGCTGTCGTACAGCCCGGCTTCGCCGAGCCAGGCGCGGTAGCGCTGGAACAGGCCGTGCGCCAGCTCGCGCTGTGCGCCGTCCAGCAGGCTCTGGCGCGCGCCCAGCGCCTGGTAGTCGGCGAGCGACAAGGGCCCGTCGGGCTGCGCGCCGATCACGCCGCGGAACTCCTCGAACAGCGCCTGCGCATCCAGGTCGCCGAGCAGCCGCAGGCTCTGGCGGTGGCGCTCGCACCAGCCGGCAAACGCCGGCAGCGTCACCTCGCGGCCGCTCGGCACGCGCAGCGTCTCGATCAGCTCGCGCCAGCTGAGGAAGTCGACCTCGTGCTTCGGGTTCTCGAAGCCGTGCGCGGCGTACAGGGCGCGCGCGCTCTGCGCGAGGTAGGCCGACAGCGTCACGTACAGCACCCGGCCTTCGGCTTCGCGCAGCCGCGCCAGCGTGACTGCGGTCTTGCCCGAGCCGGCCGAGCCGATCACGACCAGCGGCGCCGGGTGGCGATAGGCCTGCTCCTGCGCGTCGTCGAACACGATCGGCTTGTCGAGCAACTCGAAGCGGGTGCGCCCCGGGCCCAGCCAGCGCAGCGGCGCGGCGCCGGCGGCAAGTGCCGAGGCCTGCGCTTCGGCCGGCGGCTCGCGCTCGATGTGCGACTCGTCGACCGCCGCGCCGCGCAGGAAGCGCGAGCGTTCGTAGGCGTGGTTCTCGATCACCTCGAGCGCCAGGCACACGGTCTCGGGCCCGCCCTCGGCAGGCGCCCGCTCGACGCGCGCGAACTGCAGCAGCAGCCGGTTGGCGTAGTCGAGCTTGGCGCGGAAGTACGGCCCGGCGTGCAGCTTCTTCACGTCGGCCGAGCGGAAGTCGTCGGCCTCGATCGCCGCCTTGACCTTGTCGAAGGCCGCCTTGACGCGGCGCAGGTTCAGGTCCTTGTATTGCAGAACGCGCATGGGGTGGATCGAAGCGCAGGCCTTCGAGCAGGGATGTCGGGGCGGGCCGGCCCGCAGGGACCGGGATTGTCGGCGGCGCCGCGACGCGATCGGCGCGCCAGAGCCGGCAATGGCCGAATCGCCGCTTCAGAGCCGCTGCGGGCTCGTCCGTCGCGGGCCAGAACCGGGCCTTTGCCATGCTGCGGCGATCAGTTAGCATGCCTGCATGGCCGGCTGCGGCCCGCTCGGGAACGAGAAAGCTCCTTCGGCGCCGCCCGCACTCGCGGCGCGGGAGGCCGGGGATCGCAGCCGTGCCAGCCGCGCCGTGCCGTGCCGCGTATCGCCGGCGCCCCACAGCCGCATTCAGCCCCAAGCCCTTTCCCGTGACTGCCAGCGCCCCATACGCACCGCTCGCCGGCCAGACCGCGCTGGTCACCGGCGCCGCGCGCGGCATCGGCCGCGCCACCGCGCGCAAGCTGGCGCAGGCCGGCTGCGACCTGATCGTCAACTACTACAACAGCCACGACGAGGCCGAGGCGCTGTGCGCCGACATCCGCGCGATGGGCCGGCGCGCGCTCGCGGTGCGCGCCAGCGTCGGCCTGCCCGACAGCGTGGACGAGTTGTTCGACGCGATCCGCGCCGAGTTCGACCGCCTCGACATCATCGTCAGCAACGCCGCCAGCGGCGTGCTCAAGCCGGCGATGGACATGACGCTCAAGCACTGGCGCTGGTGCATGGAGACCAACGCGCTGGCGCTGAACCTGCTGGCGCAGCGCGCACTGCCGCTGATGAGCAACGGCGGGCGCATCGTCGCGCTGTCGAGCCTGGGCTCGGTGCGCGCGATGCCGCACTACGCGTTCATCGGCGCGTCCAAGGCGGCGCTCGAGTCGCTGGTGCGCGCGCTCGCGCAGGAGCTCGGCCCCAAGGGCATCCGCGTCAACACGGTCAGCGCCGGCGTGGTCGACACCGACGCGCTCGCCCACTTCCCCAACCGCGAAGAGGTGCTGGCCTCGTTCTCGGCGCGCACCCCGGCCGGGCCGGTGCTCACGCCCGACGACGTGGCCGGCGCCGTCTACCTGCTGTGCCTGCCCGAGGCGGCGATGATCAACGGCGCGACGCTGGTGGTCGACGGCGGCTTCGCGATATCGGGCTGATGCGGTGAGCGCGATCGATTCGGGCTTGGCCGGCAAGGTCGCGCTGGTCACCGGCGGCAGCCGCGGCATCGGCCGCGCGGTGGTCGAGCGGCTGGCCGGCGACGGCATGGACGTGGTGTTCTTCTACCGCGGCAACGCCGAAGCCGCGCAGGGCGTCGTCGATGCGGTGGCCGCCGCCGGCGGCCGCGCCGAGGCGCTGCAGGCCGACGTGACCGACGCCGCCGCGGTGGCGCAGGCGGTCGAGCGCGTGGTCGAGTCGCGCGGGCGTATCGACCTGCTGGTCAACAACGCCGGCATCGTGCGCGACAACCTGCTGGCGATGCTGGAAGACGCCGACATCCGCGCGGTGCTCGACACCAACGTGCTCGGCGTGTTCCACGTCACGCGCGCGGTGGTGCCGCACATGATCAGCAAGCGCGCCGGCAAGATCGTCAACCTGGGTTCGGTCGCCGGCGACAAGGGCGGCCGCGGCCAGAGCAACTACGCCGCCAGCAAGGGCGCGATCCAGGCCTTCACCCGCGCGATGGCGGTGGAGCTGGCGTCGCGCAAGATCACGGTAAACTGCGTCGCGCCCGGCGTGATCGACACCGAGATGTCGCAGGCGGTGCGCGACCTGGCCGGCGAGCAGGTGACCCAGCGCATCCTGCTCAAGCGAGTCGGCAGCGCCGACGATGTGGCGCACGCGGTGTGGTTCCTCGCGTCGCGCTTTGCCGACTACATCACCGGCGAGGTGCTGCACGTGGACGGCGGATTCAAGATGGAGTAACCGATGACGAGCCCAGCGATCAGCGCCGAAGACATTGACGCCGTGTACCCGAAGGTCGCGCAGATCATCGCCGACGCGCTCGGCTGCGAGCTCGACGAAGTCAAGCCCACGGCGTCGCTGATCGAGGATCTGGACGCCGAGTCGATTGATTTCCTCGACCTGGTGTTCCGGCTGGAGCGCGGATTCGGCGTGAAGATCCCGCGCGGCAAGATCGTCGAGGACGCGCGCGGGCCGCTGGCCGAGGCCGAGTTCGAGAGCAAGGGGCTGGTCACGGATGCGGGCCTGGCGCGGCTGCGCGAGTTCCTGTCCGAAGTGCCGGCCGAGCGCTTCACGACGCCGCTGAAGTCGGCCGACATCCCGCGGCTGTTCACGCCGCAGACCTTCTGCAAGGTGGTCGTGCGTGCGCAGCGCGCCGGCGCCGGCTGAGCACCCGCCGAGGTCGGCCGAGGCCGCCTTGACCACCGACCGCTTCGCTGCCTTCTCCTTCGTCGACCGCATCAGCCTGCGCGGCGACGACGGGCGCGTCGAAGGCTGCTACACCGTGCCCGCGGGCGCCGGCCGCTTTCCGGCGTCGCTGATGGCCGAAGCCGTCGGCCAGCTCGCCGCCTGGTGGGCCATGGCCCGGCTCGACTTCCAGTGGCGCCCGGTCGCCGGGCTGGCCGCCGCGACCCGCTACCACGCGGCCGTCGCGCCCGGCCAGACGCTCAGGCTCGAGGCCGATGTCGCGCGCTGCGATGCCGAGGCCGTGGCCTACGGCGGGCGCGCGTTCATCGACGGCCGGCTCGCGGTCGAACTGGTCGACTGCGTCGGCCCGATGCTGCCGCTGGCCGAGTTCGACGACCCCGCTGCGCTGCGCGCCGATTTCGCCACGCTGTGCGGCGCCGGCGCGCCCGCCGGTCGCTTCGGCGGCGTGCCCGCGCCGCAGATCGAGACGGCCGAGGCCGTCAGCGGGCAGCAGCGGCGCGCGCGCCTGCAGGTGCCGGCGGCCGGCACGCCGCTGTTCGCCGACCACTTCCCGCGCCGGCCGGTGTACCCGGGCACGCTGCTGCTCGATGCGCTCGCCGGCCTCGCGCTCGACGTCGCGCGCGAAGCGCTGCCGGCGGCCGGCGCCGGCCTCGCGGTGCAGGTGGTACACGATGTCAAGATCCGCAGCTTCACGCCGCCGGGCGCGCTGCTCGACCTGAGCGTGGACCTGATCGAGGCCGCCGACACCAGCGTGCGCCTGAAGCTCGGCGCGCGCGCCGAGGGCAAGGCGGTGGCGCAGGCGCGCATCGAGATCGGCACCGGAGGCACGCGATGACGGCGCGCCGCCGCGCCGCGATCACCGGCCTGGGCCTGGTCACGCCGGTCGGCAACGACGTGGCCTCGACCTGGGCGGCGCTGCTGGCGATGAAGAGCGGCGTCGCGCCGATCGCCAGCTTCGACGCCAGCGGCTTTTCCACCCGGATCGCCGCCGAGGTCAAGGACCTGCCGTTGGCCGCGGTGCGCACCGCGGCCGGCGACGCGAAGCTGCTGAAGTTCGCCAACCGCTCGCACCGCTTCGCGCTGGTCGCCGCGGCGCAGGCGCTGGCCGACGCCGGCGTGCGGCCGACGGCGGCCGATGCGGCGCGCTGGGGTCTGGTGGTCGGCACCGGCATGATGGGCGTGACCTACGACGAGCTCGCGCAGGTGCAGGCCGAAGCCGCGCCCGACGGCCAGCTCGACACCCAGCGGCTGCTCGCGGCGCAGGGCTCGGCCGCCGACCCGGTGGCCTTCTGCCGCAGCCAATGCAGCGCCGGCGCGGCGCTGCTGACGCGCGTGTTCGGCATCCGCGGCTACCAGAGCTCGGTGCACACCGCCTGCGCGTCGGGCGGGCAGGCAGTGGGCACCGCGCTGAAGCTGATCCGCCGCGGCGTGGCCGACCGCGTGCTGGTCGGCGGCTTCGATTCGATGATCAATCCGGTCGGGCTGGCGGGCTTCTGCCTGTTGGGCGCGGTCTCGCCCGACAACGACACGCCCGAGCGCGCCAGCCGTCCCTTCGACACGACGCGCAATGGTTTCGTGCTCGGCGAAGGCGCCGGCTTCCTGGTGGTCGAGGACTGGGCCGCGGCGCGCGCGCGCGGCGCGCGCATCTACGCCGAGTTGGCCGGCGACGGCAACTCGCTGTCGAGCTACCGGATCACCGATTCGCACCCGTCGGGCGACGGCCCGATCCAGGCGATGCGCCAGGCGGCGGCCGACGCCGGCGCAGGCCTGGACGAAGTCGACTACCTCAACGCGCACGGCACCTCGACGCCGATGAACGACCGCAGCGAATGCGCGGCAGTGCGCGCGGTGTTCGGCGAGCGTTGGCCGCAGGTCGCGGTCAGCTCGACCAAGAGCGTGATGGGCCACCTGATCGCCGCGGCCGGCGCCGTCGAGGCAGCGGTGTGCGCGCTCGCGGTGCACCACGCGACGCTGCCGCCGAGTGCAAACTTGCGCCAGCTCGACCCCGACTGCGAAGTCGATGTGATCCGCGACGCGCCGCGGCAGCGCGCGGTGCGGCTGGTGCTGTCCAATTCGCTCGGCTTCGGCGGCTCGAACAGTTGCCTGGCCTTGCGTCACCCGGACGCGACCGACGCGCTCGTCGCGAAGGAGGCCTGAATGAGGCCAGGTGCTGCTCGGTCGGGTAACGGTCCGTTGCGGCCGTTCATCGTTTCACCACTTGCAGCCGTTCCTAGGCGAAAACGTGGCGCACGGGGCCGCCGACGGGGTGGCCAACTCCGTTCAGCCAAATTCTTATTCACTCCGTTGGCCACCCCGTCGTCGTCCCGGGCGGTGGTATGCCGAGACCGCTGTTCGCGCGCTGCTCGGCGCAGTGGGGGTTTACTGAAGAAGCGCGCCGGCGGTGCCGGCAAAGCCGACGAGGGGGTGGCCGGCGGAGTGAATAAGAATTTGGCTGAACGCAGCCGGCCACCCCCT
>JAFEFZ010000022.1 GCA_018240325.1 Pseudomonadota bacterium | reverse complement strand
GGCACCTCCCATGATCGGGGTGACGGCCGCAGGGTGATCCTGCGGCCCAGTCCCCGCAACGTCATGCGCGGGGTGCCGACCTACCTACCGTCGGGGTCGGTCGGTTCTCCATACGGTCTTGCGCGAGGAGGAGCCGGGGGCAGAGTGGAGCGTCCAGGGCAGGCGCCCCTGGAGCTGGTGCCCGACCCCTGGGTGATGGCTGAGGCCGCCGAAGGGGAGACGTCCTGGTGAGGACTGGCGCCTGCCCGTAATACCGGGCCAGCCCGGCCGGATGATCCCCGCGGCGGAGAGGATCGCCCGGCCGGATGCGGCCCTCGACCCGGTCGACTAACGCCGGATCAACTTCAGCGGCCTGTAGAGCGTCGCGGTGGCGCTGCCGGCCTTCACCGTCTCCTTGAAGAGGAGCTTCTTGCGTTTGGTGACCGCGCCCTTCGCCTTCGGCTTCAACTTGAGCGCGACCAGCTTGCTCTTCCCTTTCTGGATCTTCACGGTGCGGGGCGCCGTCGCCGGCTTCTTCTTGCTGAGCAGGCCCTGCAGGGTGACTCGGCAGGCGACCCCCACCTTCTTCGGGCACTTGGCCTTGACCAGGAGCCTGCCACTTTGCGCCCTGGCGGCCGAGACGGCGCCCCCGCTCGACTTGAGGATGCTCGCGAGGCGCGCGTCGGTAAGGCCGTTGGCACCGGGGCTCCCTTCTCCGCCGTTCCCGCCGGTTCCGCCACCGCCGTTGCCACCTCCACCCCCGGCCCCTCCGGGGCCGGTGACCGAGACGTTGTCGAAGTTGGCAATCGAGGATCCGATCAGGCCGACGCCGACCAGGGTGGCGCTGATCTGCGATTCGACCACGATCGCGTAGCTGTGGCCGGCGACGAGGCTGACGGGGCCTGATCTGTCTGCGAAGTCCGAGGAGCCGCTGAAGGTTTCGGCGATCGCCTTCTGCTGTTGGCCGCTGGTCTGATCCACCAGGATCGCCGTGTAGGAGAGCTGCGGATTCAGTTCGACGAGGCCGCCCGGGTCGAACGCCCGCTGCATCTCGAGCGTGCCCTGGCCCCCTTCGCCGACGGTGAAGCTCGGCGATTCCAAGGTCGTGTCTGCCTTGAAGAGGCCGACGACGTTGACGAGGACGGTGCCTTTCGTCGCGAGCGAGCCGGGCGGATTGCCGGCCGTGGTCGCGTATTCGCCGCTCGATGCGCAGGCGAGGGCCAGCGGGATGCTGCAGGTCGAGCTCGTCACCTTCCAGCCTTCGGCGCTGCTGCTGAAGCCGGCGGCCCCGTAGGTGGCGGCGCGGGCGGACCCGGCTGCTACGCCGAGGAATAGGAGGGTGAGCGCTCCTGCCGCGAGCACCCACCGCAGTGGGTTTTTGAGGGGTCTGGTCACAGCTGGCTCCTTTGATGCTGCTCTGGGTCGCCGGCCGGCGGGACGCGGGCCGCTCATCAGTTTTCGGTAGTAAGCCCCGTTACCTGACCCTGGATGTCGAAACTCATACGCCTGTTTAGAGCGAGCCTGGACGAGAGCGCCGTGCAGCAATCCACCACTCCGGCTGGTTCCATCACCAGAATTCCCTGGATCACTCGGGGAGATTTTTCCGTCCTACCGATAAATCACGATGGAGGAGCTGCCGATAACACACGGAAATCAAACTTCTACTCCCGGCAGAAGGGCATTCCCTTGAGACGCACCATCCCCCCGATCTTCTTGGCCCTTGCGGCCATGCTCGTCCTCCCGGCGATGGCGCTCGGCGCCACCGCCAACGTGACCGGCACTCTGACCGGCAGCACCCTCAGCCTCTCGACCAGCGCCACCCCGAGCTTCTCGGCCAACCTCGATCTGGGCGACTCGACGCCGACCTACACGGTGCCGCTGACGATCCAGGACACCCGTGGCACCGGCGCCGGCTGGAACGCGACGATCACCTCGACCCAGTTCACCACCGGCGGCGCCACCCCCAGCCTGCTCGCGACCAATGCCTCCACCATCACCGGCGTCACCAACGTCTGCGCCGGCGGGACCTGCACGCTGCCGACCAACGCGATCACCTATCCGGTCGCGGTGCCCGCCGCGCCGACGGCGCCGACCGCGGTCAAATTCTTCAACGCCGCCGCCAACACCGGCCTCGGCAAATTCACCAACACGCCGACGATCGGGGTGTTCGTGCCGCAGAGCAGCACCGCGGGCACCTACACCTCGACGCTGACGATCTCGATCGTCAGCGGCCCGTAGGGGCGACGGCCCTTGGCATCGGTGGATAGCCCGGCGGGAGGCATCCGGGGTCGGGCGGTCGCACTCTGCGTCCTCGCCGCCGCTATCGCCCTGATCCTGCCGCCGGGGAGCGCCGCCGCCGCCGGGCCGACCTTCTCGCTTAAGCCCGAACCCGCCACCGAAAGCGGCTACTTCGTCCTCAGCGGCAAGCCGGGAGAAACCCTGCGCGCCAAGGTGCTCGTCACCAACGCCGGCGGAGGCGCGGGATCGACGCGGCTCTACGCGGTCGACGCGACGACGGGGCAGACCAGCGGCGCCGTCTACCTCTCCCGTGGAGCCCCGAGACGCGGCGTCGGGCGCTGGATCAAGCTCGGCAAGAACGCGCTCACGATGGAAGGGGGGGAATCGCAGGTCGTCTCCTTCAGCGTGCGGATTCCGGAAGGAACGCCTCCCGGCCAGTACCTCGGCGGGCTCGTCACCCAGCGCTTCACTAAGACGGTGCAGCCGCCCTCCGGCGGCGGAGGGGAAGGCGAAGAAGGCGGCTTCAAGGTCAAGATCCACGCACTCTCGGTGCTGGCCGTTCAGGTCGACGTGCCCGGGACCCGGCGCGCTGCGATGAACCTGACCGGGATCAAGCCCGGCGGCACCCCCGGCCACCAGGCGCTCCTGCTAGGGATCGAGAATGCCGGCAACGTGCTGACCAAGGGCAGCGGCACGCTGCGCGTCGTCAACGCCGGAGGCAGGCAGGTCCAACGCCAGGAATTCGCCCTGGACACCTTCGTCCCGGAATCCGAGATCGAATTCCCGGTCTACGTCCAGGGCAAGGCCCTTCCCCCGGGCAGCTACCGGGGCACGGTGACGGTCCACTATCGGGGCAAGACCGCCCGCCGGACCTTCCCGTTCAAGATCACCTCAAGTCAGGTCAAGCAGGTGTTCGGCTCGACCGCGTCCCCCCCCGCACCCGGAGACCCCGGGGGCGGGGGCTCCTCTGACTCCGCCCTCGTCGTCGCCCTGGTGGGGGTCTCGGCCCTCTCGATCGGCGCGGCGAGCTTCTTCTTCCTCCGCCACCGGGGCGTCGTCTAGCCCGGGTGGAGGGTCGAGTGATGCGCCGCCTCCGGCAAGCCGCCGCGCTGACGATCCTCGCGGCGGCGCTGCTTCTCCCGGCCAGCTCGCAGGGCGCGATCAGCTTCGTCGCGGCCACGAGCGCCGGGAGGACCAGGGCGTCGACCACGCTGGCGATCACCAAGCCGACCGGGGTCGCCGAAGGCGACGTGATGATCGCCACCGTGAGCGCGACCGGAAGCGGGGCCCTGACCCCACCGAGCGGCTGGACGGTCGTCAAGGACACGACCCAGGGAACCTCGATCCGCCAGGTGACCTTCTACAAGGTCGCGACCGCGAGCGAGGCGACCAGCTACTCGTTCAAACTCGGGACGAGGCGCCTGGCCTCCGGCGGGATCATCGACTACAGGGGGGTGAACCAGACGGTGCCGATCGACGCGACGGCGAGCGCGAGTGGCACCAGCGGCAACGCCGTCGCCCCTGCGCTGACGACCTCGCTTCCCGCGGACCAGGTCGTGGTGGCGGTCTCCTTCGCCACGGCGACGACGGTAACCCCGAACACCGGCACGACGGAGCGCTACGACAAGTCCTCCACCTCCGCCACCACCAGCGAGGCGGCCGACTTCGCCCAGCCGACCGCGGGCACCACGACGGCGAAGACGGCGGTCCCGCTGATCACCACCGCGGCCTGGATCGCGCAGACGATCGCGCTCCGCGAAGCGGGACAGGCGAGCCTCGCGGTGGCGACGAGCGCCGCACCGACCTTCTCGGCGAACCTCGACAGCGGCGACCAGGAACCAACGTACACCGCCCCGCTGACCCTCAACGACACGCGGACCGGCGGCAGCGCCGGCCTCGGCTGGAACCTGACCGTCACCTCGACCCAGTTCACGAACGGCACCAAAACGCTGTCGAGCGAAGCTTCGAAGATCACCGCCGTCGCGAAGGCGTGTGCCAACGGGGGCCTCTGCACCGAACCGACGAACTCGATCACCTATCCGGTCGCGGTCCCCGCCGGCGCCGGGCCGCCGACTGCGGTCAAGCTTTTCAACGCCGCGGCCGCGACCGGCAAAGGACTCTTCACGGTCACTCCCACGGTCACCGTGGCGGTCCCGCAGAACAGCTTTTCCGGCACCTACACAAGCACCTTGACGATCTCGGTCGTCAGCGGGCCATAGGTCGGTCCGATGGTGCCGGGCGCGCCTTCGCGTGCCGGCGGCGCCCCACCCTTCGACTGAGGGGGTACGGGCGCTGCGTCGGAATCAAGGGGCGGGGCAGCGACGCGCGGCTGCCCCACCCTGCAACGACGAAGACCAGGGCGGCCATGACCAGGTAGGCGGTGTCGTTGCCGCCGACGCTGGCGACGACACCCCCCACCACGGCGCCCAGAGCGAGGCCGAGCACGAACGTGGTGTTGGACAAGGCCATGGCGTGGCTCTGGGCGAGGTGAGAGCGCTCGGCGACGTCGGAGAGCGAGGCGAGCGCGGGCGTGATGAACAGCCCGCACCCGACCGACCCTCCGAGAAAGGCCGCGGTCAGGAGGCCGAGGGAACCCGCCGCCGCCATCACGACGACGGAGATCGCGTAGAGGAGGAGTCCGAGGACGTACAGGGGTTGCCTCCCGACGGAGTCCGAGAGACGGCCCGACAGGGGCGCGCCCGCCATCTCGATGATCGCAGCGCCGACGAAGACACCGGCGATCAGGCTGGCGCTGCCGCCGAGCTGGTGGATCTTCAACGGGACGAGAACCAAGAGTGCGCCGAAGGCGAGCGCGGGGACGGAGAGGAATGCGGCGGCGGCGCCGATCTGGCGGCTCGCGAGTGTGGCGAGGACCGCACGGACGGGCTGGTGCTCCAGACGAGGCGTCCCCCTGGCCAGGAGGACTGCGAGGAGCAACGGCAACGTCAGGCCCAGCGAAGCGGTGAAGACCCATCGGGTTCCGAGGACGCTGGCCGTCGCCCCCATGATCGGCCCGACGATGCCGCCCGCCGCTCCTGCCGCGACGGATGTGCCGATCATGGCGCCTCTTTGTTCGGTGGGCGCGGTGGCCAGGAGCCAGGTCATCGCGGCACCCCAGACGACGGCTCCGGAGATCCCCTGAGCGAATCGGGCGGCGTCGAGGAGGGCGACATGTTCGCCCCAGCCGAGAAGCAGGCTCGCGATCGAGAGGGCGATCAGACCGGCGGCGGCGACGGGGCGCGGGCCGAAGCGCTGCGCGAGAAAGGCGGCGGGGAACGCCGCGAAGACCGATCCCCAGGCGTAGGCACCGGACAGGACGCCGAGCTCGGCGTCGCTGAGACCCAGGCGCGCGGCGAGATCAGGGAGCAGGGGCGCGAGAACCGTGAAGAAGAGGACCTCGAGGAAGATAAGTCCGTTCAGCAGCAGCAGCCGGCGCACGGGCGCCTTCCGTCCGGGTGTGCTTTGCGGGGTTTGGAAAGCTCAAGAGAATCCAAGTAGCGCGAAGATTATCGGGTACGGCCGTGGTTGTCGCTCGACCTCGGCCGGATATCTGAGTCGAGGAGGCGTCTTGGGCCTAGCCGCTAGGTCACCGACCAGGCGGCGGCAGACGGCCGCCGCCATGGCCCGGCGCGGGTCCTGGGACGTGGCGGTGCGCGCCCCCTCGGACCCCCGTACCCGGTTGCGGTCGGGCGCTCACGGCATCACCGGCGGGGCGTGCCCGCTCTTGTCCCCCAGCAGCTCCAGGGCCTCGCGGGCGGCCCGCCGTTAGGCGGCGCTGGCCGGCCGCGGGCTCACCGGGAGCGCCCCAGATCGCGCGGGGGGCCGCCGCGGCGGGCGCGGGACGCGCGGGCCGGGCGGCGCGGCGGGCTGGCCACCGCCTCGCCCGCCGGCCGCCCCTGGTTCGTCGTCGCCACCACCCGCGCCGTGACCGCCTGCTCGTCGGCGGCGCCCTCGAGGGCCGCCGCCAGCTCGGCTCTAGCGTCGGCGTCGGCGACATGTTCGGCCACCCCGGCGCCGGCCGACTCCAGCTCGGATATACGAGCCTCGCGCTCCTCGCGGCGGGCGACCTGGTCGCCGGTGGCCTCGATGCCTTTGTCGTCTTCGCGTTCGGCATAGAGCTCGGCGAGCTCCGGGGCGTCGGAGGCGCCGAGCAGCGCCAGCGCCTCGGCCTCCTCGTCGGCGGCGCGCCCGCGCTCGTCACGGGAGCCAGCGCGCATGTCGTCGAGCACCGCCAGCGCGTCGTTCACCGCGGCGGGGTCGGCGCCCAGGTTGGCGGTGTCGATGTCGTAGCGACGGCGCAGCTCTTCGTGGATCCGGTCGGCGGCCTCCCGGGCGGCCGGGTCCGCGTCGCGCCACGTCTGCGCCGTCTGCCAGGCGCCCGCGATCTGCGCGCGCCCGGCCGAGTTCCACCACTCATCACGGCTGACCGGCGCCAGCTCGGCCCTTGCGGCCGACCGTTCGGCGTCGAGTCGGCTCTCAAACTGGCGGGCCTGCTGCTCGCCGTCGACCGCCGCCCTCCGCGACTGCTGCTCGCGCTCGCGCGCGACGCGCTCGGCTATCTGGGCGGCGACGGTGAGGGACACGCGCAGCCCTCCGCTCAGGGCCTCGTTCACACCGTCGGGCTCGTTGTGATCCATGACTGCCTCCGTTCGTCGTGGTGTTGATCAGCGCTCGACGCCGCGGTTGGGGGTCGACGGCGGCCGCGCCCGCGGCGTCGTGGCGGCGGAGCCGCGCTCGGGCAACGACCGTGGAAGTGGACTGCCGGGCGCGCGCGGATCGACACCCGGCCCGGTCTCCTCCTGCCCGGAGCCAGGCGGGCGCAGCTCGCCGGCGACCGCCTGCAGCTGGCCGCGCACCACGCTGGCGAGCCGCTGGGCGGTGCGCGCCTCGCCCGCCGCGGCGTGCGCGTCGTGGAGGGCCTGCGCGGTGTTGGCGAGCTGGCGCAGCAGCGCGAGCTCACCGACCGGGCCGCGACCTCCGCGCCCGGCGGAGGCGACCAGGAGGGCGACGCCGCCGAGCGACGGCAGGCCGGGCCGTGGGGGACGTACCTGGTGGGCATGTAGCTGTGCGCTGCGCGCCAGCTGCGAGGCCGTCGCCGCGAGCGGCCCCGGCTCGGGCTCGACCGCCACCGACCAGGCGGCGAAGGCGCCGGCCGTCTCGCGGGCGACGTGCGCCCAGGTCGCCCGGTCCTCGGGCGGCACCGAGCGCAGCTGCTCGCGCAGCTCGCCGACCTCCTGCGCGTAGCGCTTCCAAAGTTTCGGATCCGGCTCGTGTTGCTCGCGCCCGGGCGCGACGACGCGCCGGCCGCGGCGCGCCGCCTGCCACTCCGACACCGCGTCACCCGCCGCCTCGGGCGTGTCCGGCCAACCCGATCGCAGGCGCGGCAAGGTCAGGTCGCGGGCCAGGTGGCCCCCGCCGTACCAGACGGGGGACTGGCCGCTCGGCGCCCGCAGCGCGGCCGAATAACCGGCGACAACGTCGTCGCGGTCGGCCGCGTAGCGCGGCCGCAGGCGCACCCCTGAGCGCCGCACACGACGGACGAACTCGGCCTCGTCGCCGGCCGCGGCGGCGGCCGCGCGGACGATGCGCTCCAGGCGTTCGCGTGCGTTGTCAGGGGTACCGCGCCGCGCGGCCACAGCCTGCTCCGCGGGCTTGTGGCCGCGCGCTCCCCCCCGCCCTGCCGCCCGCGACTCCAACACCTGGAGGCCGTAGCGCCGCTCGAGCTCGCCGCACACCTTCTGGGCCCGCGGTCGGTCATTCCAGACGTTCGCCTTGGTGCCGTCCTCGCGGACGAGGGAGACGACAAGGTGAACGTGGTCGTTCCCGGCCTTCGAGAGGCCGTGTCTCACCGCGGCCCAACGACAGGGCGCCTCGCCTCCGAAGCCCATCGCCTCGATGAAGTCCTCGGAGATCCGCGCCCAACACTCGTCGGGCAGCTGGCCCTCCTCGGCCGCCAGGTTCAAGGAGCAGTGCCATACGTGCGCGTCGCGCCGCCCGCGCCGCCGACCCTCACCGTCCTTCACGGCGGTCGTGACGCGGGTGCCGAAGGCGCGACGGGGATGGTCGAGCTCCCGCGCGATCGCCGTCGCCGTCGCGCGGTCGAGTTCGGCGTCGTCATGCCACGCCATCACCGCCGGGTCGGCGGTGATCAAGTGCGGCTCGGCGTGCTCGTTGGTGCGACCCGGGCCGGCGAGGTATTGCATCAAGCCGACCATCCGTCCCCCCCGCGTGATGTTCGGGATCATTCGATTCGTCTCCGAAACTCGTCCGCCGTCAGCTCGCGCCATCCCGACGCGAGCAACTGGTCGATCGACGGTGGGGGGTCCGGCCAGGCGGTCGCGAGCGCGCGCATGAAGAGTGCGTAGGCGTCGTGAGGGAAGTGATCTATCTCTCGAACGTCGACCGGCGTCCCGTCGAGCATCGAGCGGGCGAAGGCCGTCAGCCGGAGCGCGGTGCTGGACCGCCGCGGGTCCTCCAGGCGAGTCCAGTTGACGGTGACCTCGTCCTCCATCCAGGTGCGCCCGCCGGAACCGGCGCGCTCCACCGGTTCAATCGTCACCCATCGGCGCGCCCCGGCATCCTGGTCGACGTTCAGGAGAATCACGGCGGCGGGAAGCAGCCGCAGGCCACTGTAAGTGCGGATGTCGTCGGCATTCATTTAGCCGTTGCTCAGCTCGTCGATCGCCGCGTCGATCCGCACGCAGGTACTCCGCAGCTGGGGCATCAGCTCGTACGCCTGCATCGGGAACTCGTCGGTGGCGTTCGCGTAGGCGGCGATCTGGTTGACGTTCCTGGCCAGCCCGGCCACGGACCGCCGCAGCTGGAAGAGCATCACCATCTTGCTTCGGCGCTGCGAGGACGTCTCGCCGCGCTCGTCGGCGAGCGCGGCCTCGACCATGAGGCGCGGCACGGACACGCGCTCGAGCTCGGCGCGTCGGACGAGTTCGGCCTCCTCCTCCGGCGTGACCTTTACGCGATGCGAATGCTGCCGCCCGCCGGTCACGTTCTCGCGGCGCTTGCGGCCGAGACGACGCTTCTTCGACGGTTGTGACGGCTGTTCGGTCATTCGCGGTTGTGGTCGTCTGGAGCCCAGCGCAGCGACCCCGCCCCGGCGGCGGGGACCGTACGCGAAGCGTACCCGGTCGGCTGGCGAATGCCAAGCCGGACCGGACAGTTAGGGCACCTAACTGTATAGCTTGCTCCGCACGAAGCGCCAGCGAAGGTCGGAAGCGCCGCAGGCGCAAGAGCGCGGAAGGAACGCCCGCGCAGCACGTACCCCGGGCACGAAAGGGAGCATCCTCGTGCAGCGAGATCCCCGCTCCGCGGGGCTGGCCAGAGGGTACGTCCAGGCGGTCACCGCGCGGTGAAGGACGGGTCGCCTGGTCGGGTCGAAACCGGCGTGGCGGCGGCCGCGACGAGGTGGTGCGTTACCCTCGCGCCATGTCGGACGCCCCCGATGTAGACGCGGTCGCAGCGGAGGCGCGCGACCTGTTGGACGCGCGGGTCACGAGCGTCCGCGAGCTGGCGAAGGCGCAGGCCGAAGTCGCCCACGTACAGGAGCGCCATGAGGACGAGCTCGCCGCGGTGACGTCGGCACACGCCGATGCCTACGCGGCGGCGAAGAAAGGCGGCTGGAGCGAGCAAGAGCTGAAGAAGCTCGGCCTTGTCGCGCCGGTCAAACGGACGGCGGCGCGGAGCCGTCGAACGCGTCGGGGATCCGGGGCAACCGGCGACGGCCAGGCGCCCGCGACGGAGTGACGATGAGATCGCGACGGCCACATCGGCGAGATCGTGGGCTCACCCCTCGAATCGGTGTCCCGGCCGGGACGCTTTTCCTCGGTGCCAGTTGTTCGGGGACGGCCTGGTGGGGTGCGACGGCCTGGTGGCTGTCGGTGGGGCTGCGAGTCGCGGCGCGCGGTTCGTAGCTTTCGCTGTTCTTTTCTTTAGGGGATGTCCCAGCTTTGCAGGGACCGACGCGGCACGGCCGCGCACGTTCTGATGCGGTTTTCCGGTCGGGAAGGGAGCCGCCCGCCGGGCGGCGAAACCCCGCGCCGGGGACACCTCGACGTCCACCCTCCCCCGCGCCCTTCGATCCGCCACACCCCGGAGGTCGATCGCCGTTCGGCGGCCAGGCCCCGGCCCAGAAGTAGGGCTGGCGCCCAAGACCCGCGCCGCGGTCACGACGGCGTCGACGGAACGGCCTCGAGGTGGCGCAGGCGGGCCGCGGCGGCGAGCGCCGTCGGGCGCGGGGGCGTCTGTCGCCGCGTCTGAGGCGATGAGACGCCGAAGGCGGACATGAGGAAGCCGCCGGGTTTGCCGGCGGCTCTACGGGGCTGTGGAAGTGTGGGGCGGCGCCGCTCTAGGCGGCTGCCTCTGCGTCTGCGTCGTCGTCGTCGTCGCCCTCGCGCCGAGGCGCGCTGGCGTCGCGCTGGCTGCGGCGTGTGGCCGTGGCCGCGGAGGCGGAGGCGAGGGAGCGCTCGATGCTCTGGCGCACCTGCTCGGCCTGGCGGCGCGCCGCGGCGGCGCCGGCGCGGCGCAGGTGGTCGGGGTCGAGCTCGTCGCCGCGGACGCGAGTGCTGAGCAGGGAGTGTCGGCGCAGGCCGCCGATCGCCCCCCGCAGGCCCGCGGGGCGCTTCGGCGGGCTCTTGGACGCGAGCGCCGTCGGCGTCGGCGTCGACGCGATCCGCGCGGCGTCGAAGGCGAACGCGGGGATCCCCGTGCCGGCGTGGGCGTGGGCGCGGAAGCCCTTGCCGTCGTGGTAGCGCCGATCGGCGTGCCAGATTGCGGTGAGGTCGTGTCGGACGATCGCCGCGGCGCGATCGCGCCGCCCGGAGAGGCCGAGGGTGTAGAGGGTGGGCGCGCCGAGGTAGAAGTAGATCCGCTCGTCGAATTCGTCGCGCCCGTGGCCCTGGAGGAAGGCGTAGATCCGTTGGCTCTGCGGCCGCAGGTGCGCCCAGACGTCGAAGTTGACGAAGACGGCGCGCCGCGTCTCATGGGTCAGCTCGGCCCGCATCCACTCCGCGAGGTGGACGCGGATGGTCGCGAGACCGTGGCAGCTGGCGCGCTCGGCGTCGTGCAGCTCGACCAGGTCGGTGTCGTCCTTCTCACCGGCGGCCTGCGCCAGGGCCTCCGCGTACTCGGACGTGGCGACCCACCGATCGCCGATGCGCCGCTCGACGGCGGCGATCGGCGTCGAGGGGATGCAATGGGCCTCGCTCGGCGGCCCGCCCGGCGGCGCGCCCCGCTGCTCCGAGCGGTCGGCGACGTCGGCGCGAAGGTCCAGGTCCTCGAGGTCGGCCAGGAGCTCATGCACCCAGGCGACGTCCCGGCCGCCGACCCGGCCGCGGCCGGTCAGGAGATGGACGAGCTCGCCGGCGGTGAGGTCGACGTGCCCCTCTCCCCCCTCCGCCCGGCGGTGCCAGAGGCCGCCGAGCGCCGCGACGAGGCCGAGGTGCGAAGCGCGCAGCGTGCGCGAGCACCTGACTGGCCCCCAACGATCGGTGCCGTCGTTCGGGCCCTCGCGGTGGGTGTCGGCCGAGATCGGCAGGCGCAGCGCGAGGGCGCGCGGCAGCTTTCCGACGACACCCTTCAGGCGCTCCTCGCGCCTCATGCCGTGGGTCCGCTCCGCGCGGGGGCGCCGGACCCCTCGCGCGCCGTAGCCGGCGCGCTCGAGGACGTCGAGCGCGCCGGCCAGGTCGAGGTCCGGCCCCCATACCTCCTGCAGGTCCTCGCGCTCGGCGGCGGTGAGCGCCGAGGGCGCGACGCCGTCGAGCTGCGCTGCGACCAGGCGGGCGATCGTGCGTACCGTGAAGTCCTTAGTCAGGCTCTCGATCCGGCGCCGAAGGTCGACGGGGACGACGCCGCGCCGTCGGCGGGACGGCTCTGCGGATCCGGCCGCCATCTAGGACGCCACTCCGGTTTCGGAGGGGCAGGGCTCGCCGTCATGACGTCGTCCGCCGCAGGAGGCGCAGCGCGCGACCGCGCCGCGCGCCGCCGGGCCGGTGATGGCCAGGTCGTAGCCGCGCTCGCGGAGGCGGGAGGTGGCGTCGACGAGCAGCCGCGCCTTGGCGATCGCGTCCCCGGCGTCGGTGGCCTCGACCGCGATCCGGGCGGGGACGACGAACCTCATGCGAGCGCTCCCGGGCGTGCGCCAGGAGGGCCGAAACCGGGGCACCGACGCTCGACGCCGCCGCGCCCGGCGAATCCGTCCGCACGCGCGCTAAGCTGTGACGCAGAGCTTGTCTTAGAAGTGGATGACCCGGAGACCGTTGTTGGCCGCAACGGTCTTCCTTCGTTTAGGGCCGGTCTCATGGTGGACCGCCCCTTTGTTCAGGCGTCACGCAGCTCTACTCAGCTCCCTTCCGGTGGAGCCCTGGCCGGGCTCTTGTGCGGCGTAGCAGCGCAGGGCGCTACGCCAGACGTCGCCGAGCGAGGAGCCGTCGCGCTCGGCGAGGGCCTCCAACAGCTCGCGTTCGTCCTCGTTCAACTCGACCGAGGTGATGCGGGTGCCCTTGATGCGCGGTCGCCCGCTGCGGGGTCGCCCCCCTCCCCCACTCGCTGACGAAGGGGGGTCGTGTGGAAACGAGACACGGTCGTCCATGCGGGTTAGTAAAGGCCGGCAGGCGGACGGAACAGCCAGGCCGTCCGGTCGGGATGAGCCGGACGGCACGCGCGCCGGGCGGGCGGCGGACTGGGCGCCGGGCTACGGCGTCGGGAGAAGAGCGCCTAGGCGTGCAGCAAGGCGGCGTAGGCGATCGCGGCCGTCGCAAGTCCTTCGGCTTCGGCCCCGCCGACGCCAGCCTCCGCGAGGAGGTCGTCGACGGCGGGCGATTCCGGGTAGTCGCGGACGGCTCGATTTAGCATCGCTTCCGCGACTGGGTCACCGCCGGGCCCGCCGGCGCTACGGTTGCTCGTGTCTGCGTTGTTCATGTTCCTCGGCCTCTTCCGTTCGTGTCCTGAGGGGGCCCTCGTGGCAGGTTAGCGCCGCGACCGACAAGGAGAAGGGACTAGTGAAACGTCGGGGCGCTCGGTGTGGCGCGGAAGATCTGGAGGATCCCGCCGGTCTCAGGGTCATCCAGGACCTCGGCCACCTCGACCAGGCCCTCGTCCTCCAGCACGAGAAGGTGATAGCGGGCGGTGGCCAACATCTCGCCGGTCTCCTCCGCGATCATCGGGGCGCTGACGCCAGGCGCCTCGCGCAGTCTCAGCATGATCGTCCGCCGCAGCGGGTGCTCAAGAGGGTCCTCTCGCTCGCCGCCGTCACCTCGTCGCCGCCGCATTCGCAACCCCCCTCGATCACCGCTAAGGAAACCGTTGACCGTTGAGGCGACGTTAGCGCACTTAGCACGGCGCGGGCAGGCGGTCCACGGCGGATTGTCAGCAAAGAATCAGGCGGCACCGTGCTCGCCGCCGGGTCGATCGCCGCGCCCCCTGAGCGTCCGGCGTCGTACCCAGTTCGGTACAGTCACGGCGTCGCACACCTAATGTCCGCAACGTGCCGGGTGTCGACTTCTGATCGCGACATTCAGGGGGCGCGGTGGTCGTGCTTTTTCGACCGCCGCGCCCCCTTTCCTCTCGTCCCGGGAGCACGGCCGCGAAGTTGCACGCTGGAGGCGGCGGGGATCGGCGAGGCCGGCTGCTCGCGAGCCTGGCGGGTGGGCGGTCGCCTAGATCGCCTCCTGCCACGACCGCCTGCCCGCCTCGCCGATGTAGAAGTCCTCCGTGTGCGCGGAGGACCGTTCCGCCGCGCGCGAGAAGTTGAATCCGGCCGCGCGCCGGATCGGCTCGAGCGTGTCCTCCACCCAGCGCACCCACTCGAGCGCGACCAGATATTCGTGAACGGACATCGCCGGTTCGTCGCGGCAGCGGCGATCGTGGGCGTCGACGCGCACGATCAACGCGTCCGTGAGGCGCTGGTTGGCCTCGTCGACCGAGATGACGCGATCGCCGAGGGTCAGCTGCAGCGGGTTGAACCTCGCGCGCCTCATCGCCGCGTCCTCGGCCCCGCGCCGATGAGGCGCGCGGCGTTGTTCCACCCGCCGACGCCGCCGGCCGGGACGGGCGGCGCCGGGGGGTCGGGCGGCCCACCGGCGCTCTTCGCGAGCGTGCGGACGATCACCCGCTCGAGGAAGTCGTGACCACCGCGCTCCTCAAGGAACGCGGCGGCCGCCTGAAGCAGGCTCCGGCGGTCCTGGCCGACGGAGCCTCCGCGCACCCTCATCCCCGTCCGCGGCTCGCTGATCGTCCAGGCCGCGATGCTGAGTCTGGGAGTCGTGCCGCCGCGAATGCTGCGGTGGACGACGACGGGATGCCCGCAGAGCTCGGTGCGCCAGCCGGCGACCTCGTACTCGGCGTGGTCGGGGAAGGAGGCCGGGTCTAGCCGGACGACGATCGACCCGCGGGTGAGGCTGTAGACCTGGGCGCTCATCAGTCTTCCTCCGGGTAGTGGTCGGGGCGCAAGTGGCCCCAACCGGCGTCCTCGAGGACGCCGGCGACGTGCTCCATGAAGTCGGCCGCGCTGTGCCAGTCGTCCTCGGTGGGAAGGCCGAGCGCGATCGTCGCCAGGACCCCGGCGGGGTCGTGCCGGTCGGGGGCCGGGCTCATCGGTGGGCCTCCGCCTCGGCCAGGCTGCGCAGCCACGCGCCGCAGGACGAGCAGCGCGTGTGGGTGACGGGCTGTCCATCGCCGCACTCGCGGCACTCGCGCAGTTCCACGCCGTTGTGGGCCCAGCGTGCCTCCGAGCCGTAGCCGGCCGTCTCGCGGCGCCGGTATCGGACGGAATCGCCCCTACCGGCCTGAAGGTCGGCGGCGACCTGGCGGCGCTCGCGGGCAACCTCGTCGCGCCGCTCGGTTGGGAGGGCCTTGAGGCGGTCGATCTCGCGCGACGCCTCGCTGCGCGTCTTCGGCGGGGTGAACGTGGTGCCGGTACGGTCGGCGAGGATCTTGAGGTACTGGAGTTGTGCAGGGCTGGGCTTCAACGGGGCCTCCGGCGTCGGGATTTCGAGGACGCCAGGCGACCCGCTCATGAGCCGGGCGAACGCACGCGCCAGGCCGGCCCCGTAAGGGGTGGACGCAAGTCCAGGCGGAGCCCGGGTCTGGCGTGGCGGCTCGCCCGGGCATGAGCCAGCCTGCGGCGGCCTCGGGATCCCGACGCCGGAGCTGTGCAGACCAGGTGTGCTGCGGCTCAGTGCAGACGACGAGCGGCCCGGCGGCCGCGTTCGCGCGCTTCTTCGGCGCGCTCGACGAGCGTGATCAGCTCGTCGTCCTTCAGGTCGAGCGCCGCGACGATGGCGGCCGCGACCGTCATGCCGATCGGCAGATTGAGGGTGGTGGTCCGGGCGTCAAGCTCCTCGATCAACTGATCGGGGAGCTTGTAGGTCTGCGCTCGCGTACCTCTCCCCCACGAGCGCCAAGCCTGGTGCTCGCCATCGGTGGGCGCGTCAACCTGCGGGGAAGCGGCGGCGGTCTTGCGGGCCCCTCCCCCGCTCCTGGTCCGGGTGCGCGGCGGCCGCGGGGTTGCCGCAGGCTTCTCGGCCGGGCGCTCCTCTGGCGCCGGCGGCGGCGTAGCAGCGGCCAGCGGATCGTCCAGCTTGAGCGGCGTCACGCTGCGGCCTCCGTGTTCTCGGTGGCGTCGCCGATCACCTGAGCCGTGGCATCGCCGGCGACGAGTTCGCGGGCGAAGTCCTGCAGCTGGTCGGCCGCGTCGCGGGCGGCGCGGTCGTGCTGGAGGACGAACGGCGTGCGGCGGCCGGCGGCCTTCTGAACGTCGACGCGCAACTTGACCCGGGCGGCAACGGATATGTCGGCGCCCGCGAGGGCGTCGCTCATGTCGCCGGCCTGGGCGCGGTCGTCGCTCCAGCGCGTCATCAGGGTGACGAGGCGGATCGGCTTGCCGGCCCGGAGGCGGTCGACGACCTGGTGAAGCGTGGCGCGGAGCTCAAGCACGCCCTGCGCGGCGCCCTCGTCCTCAGCGCTGACGGGGGCCACGACGACGTCGGCGGCGACGAGCGCGTTCACCGTGAGCAGGCCGAGATCGGGCGGCGTGTCGATGACGATCGCGTCGTATTCGTCGGCGAGCGGGTCCAACGCGAGGCGCAGGACGCTCTCTCTCCCCAAGGCCTGGACGAGGGCGAGGGCGACGTCTTTGAGATCCCGGCGGGCCGGGAGGACGTCGAATCCGTGGACGTCGTGAATGATCACGTTGGCGGCGGGGACGTCGCGAGCGAGGACGTCGACGATCGTCAAGGGCAGGTCGCCGTAGGAGACGCCGACCTGCCGCGTCGCGGCGAACTGCGGATCGACATCGACCAGAAGGACCTTGGCGCCGTCCGCCGCGGCCGTGGCCGCGATGTTGATGGCCGTGGTGGTCTTCCCCACCCCTCCCTTCTGGTTCGCCACTGCGTAGATCGTGCTCATGCGTCCGATTTCGCCTTCCTCGGTCGGATTCCTTGCCAGCCCGCCGACAATAACACGCGCAGTATTACCGCTAGGCTTACTTGACGTATTACTAGCAAGCCTACCGGTCGTATTGTCGGTGGTCCTCCTAGGTATATGCATGGCAGGCTGACTGCAGGGTTGTCCC
Source organism: Pseudomonadota bacterium (assembly GCA_018240325.1). Classification (GTDB taxonomy): domain Bacteria; phylum Pseudomonadota; class Gammaproteobacteria; order Burkholderiales; family Burkholderiaceae_C; genus Rubrivivax. Next base: position 21,932 of record JAFEFZ010000022.1, on the reverse strand, counting down.
GGCGGCAGCCCCGATCTTCTCGATATGCGAACATCTGTTCGTGCTCGAGGTCGGGTCCTGGTACCGATGGGGAGGGTGGCCGCCCGGGATAGCGGGGCGGCCGGTGCGGATCGTTGAGGATCGCGGTGATGGCCTCTACTCAGGACGGTGGGCGAACGGTCTGGAGGTCACGGTTTTCGACGGCAACGTGGGGGAGGTGGTTCCCGACGAAGAGCGTTCCGGTGCCCGGCGTCACCGAACCGTGCGCGATCTGCGACGACGGAATGGTGCCGGTCCATGAGCCGACCGACAAGGCCTGGTTGTCGGTCGTCGTCGGCGCCCGGCCGTGCCCCAACTGCCGATCGGCGAGGCTCGGCCGTAGCCGGCCCCGCCGATCGGTCGGCTAGTCGCGGCGCTTTTCGAGTCGGGCGAGGCGCTTACGATCGCGGTTGATGTTGGCGCCGAGATTCGACAGCCAGTAGCGCGGCGCCTCGCCTTTCGGTCCTAGCTGGTAGGGCGCGACCCGCGCCGTGTCGGCCAGTTCCTTTTGCTCCTGCTCGTTGAGCGGCGCGAGGTCGCGGCTCCCCTTTCTGCGGTTGCGGTTGAACTGCTTGATGCGCTCCCTCTTCGCCTCGCGCACCTCGATCCGCTCGCGCAGCCGGTCGATCGCGTCGGGGTCGTCGTCATAGATCGAGGCGTCTAGTTGCGACTCGATCGTGCTCGCCGCCTGCTCATGGTGGTCTGCCATGCGGGAGTGCTCGACAGCTTTTCTCGTCTTGTCGTCGGCCCGCTCCAAGGCGCGTTCGTGCCGTCGCTGCGAGTGGTGGCCGGCAAGGATCGGCTGGCCGAACGGGATCCCGGCGGTTGCGGCGCGGGCCGCCTCGGCGGCGGCGCCGGCCTTCCTGGTCCGATCCTCGGCCCAGCTCCGCCGACGCTCCGCGCGGCGTTCGCGGCGCTCGCGGTAGGTCAGGCGGGGCTTGACTACGTCCTCGCCGTCGCGGCCGCGATCGGCCTCGTGTCGGTCGGCTCCCTTCGGGTTGTCCTCGTCGGGTTGGTCGTTGATTCGGTTGGGGTCCACGTGAGGCTCCTTCGCTTACGGTCGTTGTCGATAGGGGCGACGGGCGCACAGGCCCGTCGCCCCCTCTGGTCGGGGGAGGCGCCTCAGCCGGCGTCCTCGACACCCGCCACCTCGGCCTCGGGCTGGTCGTCGCCCTCCGGCTCGGCCTCGTCGGCTTTCCGTTCAGCGGCGGCCAGGTCCTCGATCGCCTTGTCCTGGTCGCGTGCGGCGCGCTTGAGTGCCCGCTGCAGCTCCTTGTGCGAGCCGGGCAGGACGCCGCGCGTCACCCGCTCGAACGCTTTGCGGGCCCGTCCGTCGTGGGAGGACGGCAGGACCGACGAGCTGCGCCGATTGCGCGAGAGCACCAGCTGCTCGGCGTAGTGCTGGCAGGCGAACACGGTGAGGACCCGGCCGTAGAGCTCGGCCGCCGTCTTCGCCCCGTCGACGAAGTGCCACAGCCACTTGGTGGCCTCCTCCGGGTCGTCGTAAATGACCTTCGTCTTGCCCGGCTTGCCGCTCTTGAGGATCGGCGTCGTCGTCTCACGGTAGTCGCCGAAGACGAGGCGGATCCCCGTCGCGGCGATCGTCTCCGCCACGGTGCGGGAGTTGGGCCCTCCGAGCATCGTCGTCTCGGGGCCGAGTACGGAGTAGGCGAAGAAGCGCGCCACGTCCATGCTGTCGGGGTCGACCTCGGCCAGCTCCCGCCGCAGGGCGGCGCCCAGGTCGAGGTTCGTGTTGTGGGCCCGACCGACCAGTTCGCGCATCGTGGCGCGGTGATCGGCCTCGATCTGCTCGCGCGGCGTGCGGTCGCGCTTGCCCTGGCGCCGGCGCTCGGCCCCTTCCTCGCTGCGCTTGGCCACCGCGGCGCGCAGCTCCTCCGTGGTCCGCGCGATGGCCTGTTTCGCCAGCTCACGGTAGAGCGGCCGGTCGGTGATGATCGGCGTGCCACGGTCGAACTCGAGCAGGACGCCGGCGGCCCGGGCCTGGTCCACCTCTAGTTCGCTGAACGTGATCGTCGGCGCCCCGTAGGCGTAGCGGTCGAGCTTGCGATACAGCTCCTCCGCCTCGTCGAGCAGCGCCGCCGTCTTCTTGCCGAGCCGCAGCTGCTCGATGTCGTGGCTGTGCAGCTGCGCGAGGTAGCCCGCGAACAGCTTGGCGTCTCCACCCTGGAGAACAGCTCGGAGCGCCCAGGCCGGTTCGTTGGCGAGCGAGCGTCCGCTGATCACGTCGTCGCCGACCGCGGCGACGGTCGCCTCGGCGAGGGCGGGGGAGACGGTGCCGATCGCCAGGAGCACGTCAACGGCGGTCACCGGGAGCTCGCCACGGTCGAGCAGGCGTTGCGCCTCCTCCGACAGCTCGAGGATCTTGGCCCGTGCGGCGACCAGCTGCGGGCTCCAGCCCAGGACCTCGGCGGCCCCCTGCGGCGTGTAACCCTCTTCGAGCATCGCGGCGATCGCATTCGCTTCGCCGAGCGGCGTCAGGTCCTTTCGGACGATGTTCTCCGCCGCGGTGTCGCCACTGGGGGCCTCCTCCTCACGGGAGAGGACGTCGGCCTCGGTGAAGCCGGCTTTCTCCAGGGCCGCGTAGCGGTGCCAGCCGGCGACCAGCGCGTAGTCGTCGCCGACGGGGCGGACGGTCAGCGGGACGATCAGGCCGCGCAGTTCGATCGAGCGCGCGAGACGATCGACGTGATCGGGGTCGAGCTCCCGTACGTTCGGCCCAAGGTCGATGCTCTTCATGGGCACTCGCATGGCGCCGGTGGTGGGGCTGGGTGCGGTGGTGGTGGTGGTCATTTGACCCCCTCCTTTTGAATCGGTGGTCCCGCTCGGTGCGGGACCGATCCCCGACCGTCCGCACGCCGGAGGCGTGCCAAAATAGGGAGGGGTCGGTCACGCGCCGAGCGGGACCTGCGCCCCGTTCTCGTCTGCCGGTCGCGCGACCCCCTGGCCGGCCCCGTTTCCGACGCCGCGGTCTAAGGCCGGCGTCGGCTAGGCGAGTCGGGAAGGGGCCGCGGGTTCTCGTGGCCCGCGCGAAGGCCGCTGGCGATCGTCGTGACTGCCTCGGTCTCGCCCAGCCCGGCGGCATCGGCCGCGTCCAGGAGCGCCGCGGTGAGGGTCGCGTCGTCGGCGAAGCCCGGCACCGCGGCGCTGAGCTGGCCAAGGCGGAACGCGGCGCGGTTCAGGGTGTCGTTCCGGGTCCCCTCCTTGGCCTCGGCCACGGCGTCGCACTCGCCCTCGAGCGCGGCCAGCAGATACCGCTCGGCGCGATCGCCGGCGCGGAGCGCCGTAGGCAGGGGGGCGCGATCACGTGCCCGGGTGGGCGCGTGCCGCAGGCTGGCCGCCAGGTGCTCGGGCAGCATCGCCGGAGTGGCGCGGCTCGCCCAGCGATAGGTCCCGCCGTCTGGATGCACGCTCGGAGGAGCGACGACGTAGCCCCCCTCGCCGCGCACGTCGAGGCCTCGGCCGAGCCGCCCGGCCGAGTTCGGGATCGCCGGCCCCGGCGGGGCCAGGAAGTAGAGGTGGGCGCCGCGCGCGGTCAAGGCGCGGAGCGTCGGCGGCAGGGGTCCGCGATCGCCCTCGAGCGCGGCGAGCGATGCGCGGCCCTCCTCGCCGTCGACGTCGAGCACGACGAGCCGGCCGGTGGCGAGACCGATGTTGGCGGTCGGGCAGGCCGCCCACCAGGCCCGGATGCGGCGCCGGTCGCTGGTCGCGTCGTGTAGGCCGTGCCTGGTGCGAGGCTGCTTGCCCGCCGGCTGGAGGGGGAAGACGGCCCAGCCGCGGGCGGCGTAGCGGAGCGCCGCCGCGCCGTGGCGGCCGAGCGGACGGCCGCGCCTGCGGGTGCGGGGTGTGGGCTCTGACATGGGCTGGGATCTCCTCTCCGTCTGGGTAGGGGGGCGGCGACCGGGTCGGCCGCCGCCCCTGGGACGCTCAGTCGGCGCTCTCCCTGTCGGGGGCGCTGCCGAGGAACTGCACGGTGTCGACGATCACCTGTACGGCCTGGCGCTTGCCGGAGCCATCTTTGGCCTCCCACTCGCGCCAGTCGAGGCGGCCCTCGATCGCCACCGGCCGACCCTTCGAAAGGTGCTCGGCGCAGGCCTCTCCCTGGCCGCCGAAGACGACCAGGTCGAAGAAGTTGGCCTTGTCCTCCCACTCGCCCGCCTTGTTCTTGCGCCGCGTGTTGACGGCGAGGCGCATCTCGCAGACGAACGTGCCGCCTTCGGTCGCGCGGAGTTCCGGGTCCCGGGTGAGGTTGCCGGTCAGTACGACGACGTTGATGTTCTCGGCCATGCTCGATGTCTCCTCTGGGTTGGTGTTCGTGGGTTCCTGCAAGACCCGGCGAAGCCCGGCCGACCTGGCAATGCACGCAGCGGCGTGCCCGGCGCGTAGCGCTTCACGGCGGCGCAGCCGACGCGGGTAGCCGCTGTGGCGGCTGACAGGCGGTCGGGCAGCCTGGGGGCGCAGAAGGGACTCGCGGGCACCGACATAGGGGCGACGCCGGCCGTCAACATCGACCCGGACAGACCGGCGGACCCGGGAGCCGCCGACGCCGATCCCCTCGACAGGGCCCCACAGTCTGCGAGATGCGCCTCGCCGGCCAACCGCGGCGATCGCGGGCAGGGTGGGAGGGGAAGGCCATCACGACGGCCGTTGTCCTCGACGAGCCCGGGCTAGTGGGAGCCGCCGCCTTCATGGTCGGGCCGGTGGCGATTGCGGCGTGCCCCTGGTGCGCGGAGGCCTCGGCGCCGTCCTGAGCGGCCGAGCGGTGTTCGCGGTCGCCCTTCTCGTCTTGGTGATGGTGCTTCACAGCCTCGTCGGCGAGCTGCTGTTCGGCCTTGCGCGCCTTGGCGCGCCATTCGTTGGTGGCCGCCTTCGCGGCCGCCAGTTCGCCAGCCTGGCCGTGGAGCTGGCCCCTCACGGCCTGCAGCTGCGCGCGGACGGCGTTGGCGTCGGGGCCCGGCGAGGCCGGGGCGTCGTTCCCGCCGCCGAGCGCCGAGCCGACCAGGAGCGCGACCACGACGACGACCAGGAGCGCGGTGCCGACGGCGATCGCCGCGCGCGGCCGCTCACGGAGGGTGCTCATTGCAGGCCCTCCCCGATCGTCGCGGCGAGTCGTTTCAGCGGCAGCCGCGTGGAGCGGGGTAGCTGGTCGAGCTCGTAGGTGGCCTGGTCGAGGGAGAGCCGGAGACGGTGGTCGTAGGGGACCCGGACGCGGGCCTCGAAGTGGTGACGGGCGAAATGGCGCTCGAGCGCCGCCATGTCGCCGCCGCTGTCGGGCCGGGTGTCGTTGAGTACCAACGTCGTGCGCTGGGGCAGCTCAAGGTCCTCGTCGCTGAGGACCCTGGCGATGTTGTTCGCCGCCATGTAGTCGGGGGGGCAGAGGACGACCGCCTGGTCGGCCCGGCGCAGCGCCCACTCCTGGACGGAGCCGATGCCGCCGGCGGTGTCCATCAGGACGACGTCGACACCGCGGAGCAGTTCGAGCGCCCGCTCGTAGTGGCTCAGGTCCTGGGCGAGCCTTTCCATGTCCGCCCGCCGCGTCGGCGCCGCAAGCAGGAGCAGGCCGTCGTCGAAGCGCGAGCAGTAGGGCCGCAGCTCGGGTGGGGGTGGAGGCTGGTCGAAGTCGTCGAGAAGGTCGATGATCGTCTTCGAGGAGCGCTGCTCCTCGGGCACAAGGTCCACGGCCGGGCCGTAGTGCTGATCGGCGTCGAGGAGGACGACGGTGCCCCGGCGAGCTGCGGCGAGGATCCCGCCGGCGGTGCGCGCCGTGGTGGTCTTGCCGGCTCCTCCGCGCGGGCCGACGAACGGGATCAGGTTTGAGCGGGTGGCACCGGCGAGACGTTCGAGCCGCGCGTCCTCTTCGCGCTCGGCCCGCTCGCCGGAGGAGACCAAGAGGCCGTCGTTGAACCACTCCCAGACGCGTTGCAGGAGGCCCGGCGGTCGGTGGTGGACCTCATTTCGCCGGATCAGGCGAGGCCGGCGATCGCTCGCGTCGACGCCCGCGCTGTCGGGCTCGTCGGCGGTGGTGGGCAGCTCGTCCGCCACCTTGAGGACGCGCGGAGTCGACGCAGCAGCCGCGTCCTCCGCCACGGGGGGCACAGCGATCGCCCGCCTCGCGCCACGCGGGGCCGACAGCTCGGTGACCGAGCCGTCGGGCGCGATCGCCACAAGCCCCTCACTTCCGTCGGGGTCGATCGTGTGCAGGCGGACGGGTCGGCCAAGGTCCGTCGCCAGCTCGGTCTGCACGAGGCGGCGTATCTCGGCGCGGGCAGCGGCGGCGTCGTCGCGGGTGATCTCGCGCTCGGCGCCGTTCATCGTCAGGAGCGCGCTCCCGTCGTCACGGACGGTCGCCGCGGCGACCGGCCAGCTGGGTATCTCATCCACTGCGGCCATCAAGGGCCTCCTTTGCTCTTGGCCGCGGCTTCGCCCGCGGCGGGCTTTTCTGACGCGACGGCGGGTGCCGTCGTTTCTTCGGGGACGGGGAAGGCGTAGATCCATTCGTGGGGCGGGCTCAGGCCCGCCGTCGGCGGGCCCGAGGCGAGCCATGAGACGTGGAGGTGGGCGTTTTCGCCGACGTGCGCGGGATCCCCGTGGTCGGGGTAGCCGTTGTAGCCGACGAAGCGCACCCAGGGCTTGAGCGGGCACGCTGGCGGAACGCCGCTCGCGCCGCAGCTTTCGATCCAGCCGATGTCTTCGGCGAGGCGCTTGGTCGTGTCGTCCCAGGTGGCCTGCGTTCCGGCTAGGGATTCTTCCGGCACCATGTCGAGTGCCGTCCCGTCGCCGTGGCTGAGGTGGCCTTCCTCGCGGCCCGCCGTGACCTGCAGGTGGTAGGTGCGCAGCAACCAGAGGGCGTCGGGGATGATCCGCGCGTCGAGTTCGGCGGGCGGGCGGTCGCCGGCCATCGCCCACTGGGGCAGATGGCCGAATTCGCGGGGCGTGCGTACTTTCACCGCCTTGCCGAGCTCGGCCGGCCCCACCGGGGCGCCGGCTTCGCAGCCGCCGATCGCTTCGGCGGGGCCTTCGGTCGCGCCGGCGCCCCAGAGCTTCATCGGGTTGCCGTGCTCGGTGGCGATATGGAGGTGTTCGACGCCGTTGGCGTAGCCGCTGGCGGCGATCACCTGCCCTGCCTGGACGTGCTCGCCGAGATGCACGGAACGGCCTAGGAGGTGGGTGTAGAAATATTCGTTGTTGGCGCCGCGGAGGGTTATGTCGTAACCGGCGATGACGCCCGATCCTTCGCTCGGCGGCGAGCCGCCGAGCGCGACGATCGTGCCGTCTTCGACCGCCAGCACGTCGGTCCCCTTCGGGACTTCGATGTCGATCGCGTTGTCGGACTGCCAGTTGCCGAGCGCCCGCGCCTGGTGGTCGGCGGGGGTGGCGATGATCGGCCCCATCGGGTTCAGTGGCGGGCTCGGGGTGCCGAGCCCGGAGGGGGCGGTGACCGCGGCCGCCCCGGTGGGGAGCCCCTGAGCGCGGGCGGCACCGCGGTAGCTCGCCGCTTTGGCCGTCACCTCTTCGACGTACCAGCCGGCGTGGTTGTAGGAGAAGATCGCGGCGGGCCAGTCGCCGGGCGCTCCGGCTGCCTTCACGATGCGCGCAGCGGCCGGGATGGCGTCCGCCGGGTCGTAGACGTCCTTCTTCCCGTCGTGATCGCCGTCGACGCCGTAGGTGGCCCAGGTGTCGCCGGCGGCGCCGCCGATGCCGATCCCCATCGGGCCGGCGGCGCCGGCGAAGTTGGCGCCGGAGGTCACGCCTTCCGCCTTGTATTGGCCGTGGTCGGTCTCCCTCCAGCCAATGCCCGCCAGGTAGCTCCAGCCGTCGGGGCCCAGTTCGTATTCGGCGGCTGCGCTGATGTAGATCTTGAGGTAGTTGCCGGGGATGTCGGCGAGCGCGGCTTTGGACGGTTCGATGAAGCCGCCTTCACTCCCGCTGCCGCATTCGGATTCGATCTGCGCACCGAGGAGCATCGTCGCCAGGACGAGGACGAAGATCGCGATGCCGGCGAGGGCGGCGAGGGGCCAGAGGGGACGGAGCGCGGCCGTCGCGCTCATGAGACGGCGGTGACCAGCCAGCCGTGTTCGCCCTCGAGGACGGGTCGGACGGCCAGCCGCAGCTGGTAGGTGTGCACGCCGTCGTCGACGGTTGCGACGAAGTCGATGCCGACGTCGCCGGCGGAGACGGCCAGGTCGAGCGAGAGGAGGCGCGGCCGCAACTGCCGGTAGGCGGGCGGCACGCGCGGCGCGGAGGAGGTGAGCTCGCGCCGCAGCGGCGGCGCGATCGCCTCGATCCGTCCGGCCGGCAGCTGCCGGTAGCTGTATGGGAGGAACCCCCGCAGGAAGCGCCTCGCCGCGTCGCGGGCGGCGCGCTGGGCGGGGAGGAGGCCCGGGTTCGGCGGCGGGACGCGCTCGATGGGCGCGCCGGTGGCGGGCACCGTGGCCTCAGGGCCGCCCGGTGTCCCGGGGCGGGAGGCGGCGCCACCGCCCAGGGCGAGCGCGATCGTCGCGCCGGCGGCGACGAGGCCGAGGGCGGCGATGAGGACGACGAGGCCGCGCGGTCGTGAGTGATCCGAGCGCCCCGCGCGCCTCATCGGCCCGCCTTCAGTTCGCGGCGTCCTCCTCTGTGTCGGCCGCGTCCGCCTCGTCCTCTCGGGGGGCGGGGCTCGTGGAGGCGACGTAGTCCCGTACCTCGCTTTTCAGGATCAGCCATTGGCCGCCGGGCTTGTACGCAGGAAGGATGCCCTCGTTCAGGTAGCGATACACGGCCGTCCGGCCGAGCCCCAGGATCTCCGTGAGATGCGTGACGTTGAGGTGCTCCGGGTATGGAGCGAAAAGTTCGTCGAGATGTGTGTTGTCCACGGCATTCCGCGTCGTCGAGCCCGTCCACTATTCGTATCACGGCATCCAGAATAATGTGTATGCTACGGCATTATCTGGCTAATCCGGCAAAATGTGGGGAATCGGGAAAAGGCCGCCTGACCGGCAGCGAGGGGACGGGTCTGGAGGGCGTAACCGTCCCTCGAACCCGTGGGTCGATCCGCCCCCGGCGGCCGACGCGGAGCCCCGCGTCGAGGCGGTCCCCGCCGAGCCTGAGGCTCCGCGGACGCCGGCGGCACCGCAGCCGGGGGCAGTCGCTCCACCGCCCAGCTCGAGGCGACTCCCACAGCTGACGATCAACGACGCCGCGGCGCCGCGGCTGTGGTGGGTGGGAGTGCACGGAGGGGCGGGGGAGACGACGCTCGAGCAGCTGCTCCCCGCCTCGCGCGCCGCCGACCATGCCTGGCCGATCCGCCCAGGCGTGCGCCGCGGCCCCGCGGCGCCCTTCGTGGCTCTGGTCGCCCGCACCGACGCCCGCGGCCTGCGCGCCGCACAGGCGGCCGCCGCCGAATGGGCCAGCGGCGAGATCCCCGTGAGCCTGATCGGCCTGGTCCTGGTCGCCGACGCCCCGGGGCGCGCGCCACGTGCCCTGCGCTACCTCGCCGAGCTGGTGGAAGGAGGCGTTCCCGCCACCTGGCGCGTCCCCTGGTGCGAGGCATGGCGCCTCGGCGAGGGGGTGGACGCCCGGACGGCGCCGGGCGCAGTCCGCAACTTGCTGACCGCCGTGGACGGGCTCCTGCCCGTGCCGGCGGCGGTCAGGCTCGACGCATCGACAAGTCACCGACAGGAGGGAGAGGCACGTGTTTGATCAACTCGCCACGCTGCTATACACGGCGGCGGTCCCGAACCCCGGCCAGGGGAATCCGCCGCCCGGCGCCGACAAGTTCACGACGATCCTGCAATGGGCCGCCTGGGTGGCCTTCGGCGTCTGCGTCCTGGGCGTGATCATCGCCGGGGCGGGGATGGCCCTGCAGCACCGCCACGGCTCCGGCGGCGAGCACGCCGCCCGGCTCGGCTGGGTCTTCGCCGGCTGCATCGTGATCGGAGCCGCGTCGGGGATGGTGGGCGCGCTGGTCTGAGCGGGCGCAGGAGAGGAGGAGGAGCCGATGGCGGAGCGGCCGGAAGGAAGCGGCGATTCGCCGAGCCCGTTCTCAGAGCGCGGCTGGGTGATCGCGGCCGGACTGGTGCTCGTGCTGGCGGCCGCCGCGGTGGTGCTCCTCGCCACCGGCGACGGAGGCGGGCACGACGAAACGTCGTCGTCGGGCCCGGCGACGACGTCGACTACCACGTCGACCGGGGATCCCGCCGCCAGCGTATGCGGCCTACCGGCAGGCGACCAGCGCGTCCCGGTGACGCCGCCCGCCGCACACTGGGTCCTGATCGGCCAGCTCGCGGCACCGAGCGGCCAGGCGGGGCCAGGCCGGACGAGCGGAGGGGTTCGCAGCTGCTACGCGCACTCGCCCACCGGCGCTCTTTTCGCCGCCACGAACTTCCTCGCCGCCGCCCTGGCCACCAACAGCGAAAAGGAAGAGCTGGCGCTGCTCCCCCTGTTCGCCGACACCGCGGCGCTCGAAGAGGCGAAGGCCCAGCCTTACGAAAGGTGCCCTTCCGCCAGTCGACACCAACTGGCCGGCTTCCGCATCCCGGCGCGCACGGAAGACGAAGTCACGGTGGAACTGGCGCTACTCCTCTCGGAATCCGACGGTCGCACCGGCCTTCGCGCCTTGACGCTGCCGATGCGATGGGAAGACGGGGACTGGAAGTTCGTCCTCAACGAGAGCCCGGAATGCGGGTCCGACCCCTACAACGTTAAGCAGCTCAACGACCTGAGCGGCTACGTCGAATGGGGCGCGCCATGAGGCTGCCGCTCGCCCTGGGCCTGGGCGAAATCGTCACCGCCCCGCTGAACGCCGCCGGCGACGTCGTCGGCGGCGCCGCATCGGCCGTCGCCGAAACGGCGGTCGGTGCCCTGGCCTCGGCGGTCGCCGATGGCGTGTCGAAGATCCTCGTCACGCTCGGCACGGTGTGGGTGAAGATCGGCACGCCAAACGTCACCACTTCCGACGGCACGACCGCGTCGACGCCGGTCGCCTTCATTCAGTCCGAACTCTGGTGGTTCATGGCGGCGGCCGCCGTCTTCGCGGTGATCCTGGGCGGCGCACGCATGGCCTGGGAGCAGCGGGCCGATCCGGGCCGCGACCTCCTTAAGGGCCTCTTCACGCTCGTCGTCGTCACGGGTTGCGGCCTGGCCGTGGTGAGCCTGGCGATCGCCGCCTCCGACGAATTCGCCGCGCACATCGTCGACGCGTCGACGCAGGGCGGCGACTTTGGCCAGAACCTCACGGCGATGCTCGGCATCGCCTCGGCGAGCTCGGGGGGGACGCTCGGGCCGATGCTCGTCATCGTGCTCGGCCTGATCGCGATCTTCGTCTCGATCGTGCAGATCGCGCTGATGGTCGTGCGGGCCGGGATGCTCGTTCTTCTCACCGGCGCGCTACCGCTGGCCGCGTCGTTCACGAGCACGGAGGCCGGCCGCATGTGGTTCCGTCGCTTCACGACCTGGCTGATTGCGTTCATCCTCTACAAGCCGGCCGCCGCGATCATCTACGCGACCGCCTTCAAACTCGCCGGTTCTGACGTCTTTGAAGACGACGGACTGCTCAAGGTGCTGGTGGGGCTGGCGCTGATGATCATGTCGATCTTCGCGCTGCCCGCGCTGCTGCGCTTCCTCGCCCCGATGACCAGCGCCGTCGCCTCCGGCGGGGGCGCCGGCGTCGGGGGTGCCGCTGCGATGCTTGCGGCCGCAGGCCCGACCGGGGCGATGGCGCTGGGGCGGATGCCGGCGATGGCGGGTGCAGGGGCAGGGGCAGGGGCCGCCGCCGGCGGCGGACCCTCGGGAGCTACCGGAGCGGCCGGAGCGGGAGGCGGACGCGGGCCTTCCGGTCCACCTGCCGGGGGTGGCGCCTCGGGCGCCGCCGGGCAGGACGGCGCGGAGGGCAACGGTTCGGGCGGGTCGGGCGGGTCGGGCGGTGAGGGATCGGGCCTCGGCACGGAGGCCCGTCCCTCGGGCGGCGACCGTGCCGCTGCTCCGACCGCCGGCGGCGCTGGCGCTGCGGCATCACCCGGCGGGGGCCAGGGGACGGGCGGGTCGCCCGCGGCCGGCACCGGAGGAGGCGCTGCGGCGGAAGGCGGTGCCTCCGGCGCCTCGGGTGGCGCAGCTGCGGCCGGCGGGGGCCCCGCCGCCGCTGGCGCGGCAGCCGCCGGCGCGGGGCAGGGGGCGATACGGAGACTGCGCGAGGAGGCGTCGGCGGACGACGACCAGGAGGGAGGGCCCGATGGCGCCCGTAGGTGAATCAGGCGGACCACGGACGTACGGCAACTGGAGGCGGCCCGCGTCCGCCGGACTCGGGGCACTCGGGACGATCGGGACCGGCCTGCTGCTGGCCGGATTGATCGTCGTGATCCTGACGATGATGCTCGCCGGGATCCTCGTGGCCGTGGCCGTTGCGCTGGTCCTCGGCGCGGCGCTGTCGTCGCTGATGATCCGCAACCGCCACGGCAAGACGCTCCTGCAGGCGATCGGTACCCGCCTCGGTTGGCTGCGCGCCCGCGCGACGGGGGCGCACCTCTACCGCTCAGGCCCGCTGGGGAGGGTCGAGTGGGGGCGCTTCCAGCTACCCGGCCTGGCGGCGGGGTCGACGCTGCTCGAGGCCCGCGACTCCTACGACCGACCGTTTGCCCTCCTGCGTGTGCCCTCGACGGGGCACTTCACCGTCGCCTTCTCCGCCGACTCCGACGGGGCCTCCCTGGTGGACGAGGAGCAGATCGACCTGTGGGTCGCCCACTGGGGGCAGTGGCTCGCCGCCCTGGGCGACGAGCCCGGCGTGGTCGCCGCGTCCGTGACGATCGAGACGGCGCCCGACACCGGCTCGCGCCTACGCAGCGAGGTCGAGGCGAACATCGACCCCGAGGCTCCGGCGGTCGCGCGGGCGATGCTCGAGGAGACGGTCGCGACCTACCCGGCGGGGTCGGCGACCGTCAAGGCCATCGTCGCGGTGACCTTCTCCGGCGCCGGGCGGGGGTACGCACGCGGACGAGACGCGGACGACATGGCCCGCGATCTGGCGGCGCGGGTGCCGTGGCTCTCGCAGACGCTCCACGCCACGGGCGCGGGCGCCGCGCGCCCGATGACCGCCCAGCAGCTGTGCGAGCTGGTCCGTACCGCCTACGACCCGCGCTCGGCGCGGGTCTTCGACCACGCCCGCGCCGAAGGCGCGGTTCCCGAGCTTCACTGGGGCGACGTCGGGCCGACCGCGGCGGAGGCCGGCTGGGACGTCTACCGCCACGACGATGCCTGGTCGGTCACCTGGTCGATGAGCCAGGCACCGAGAGGCGAGGTCCAGTCGCGGGTGCTCGAGCGGCTGCTGCGCCCGCATGGGGACATCGACCGCAAGCGCGTGACGATTCTCTACCGCCCGGTCGACTCGGCGCGGGCGGCGCGCATCGTCGAGCAGGACAAGCGCAACGCCGACTTCCGGGTCAACTCGGCGACCCGGCCCTCCGCGCGGGCGCTGGTCGAGCAGCGCGCGGCGGCGTCGACGGCGGCGGAGGAGGCACGCGGGGCCGGCCTCGTCAACTTCGGGATGCTGGTGACCGCCACGGTGACCGACCGCGATCGCCTCGACGCCGCGCGCCAGGCGGTCGACCACCTGGCACCGACGGCGCGGATCATGCTGCGCCCGGTCTACGGCTCGCAGGACAGCGCGTTCGCGGCCGCGCTGCCCCTTGGCCTCGTCCTGCCCTCGCACCTTCGGGTGCCCTCCGAGCTGCGGGAGTCGCTTTGATCCGGCGCCGGCGGAAGGCGAAGGCGGAGAAGACGAGGAAGACGCCGCCGGCGCGACCGGCGCCGGCGCGTGGCTGGCGCGGCCGCGGGGCCGGGTCCTCCGTCTACGTCCAGGCGGCGGAGGAGTGGCGGGGGACCACCGTGCAGGTGTGCGGGCTCTGGCCGTTCGCGGCGGGCTCGGGCTCGCCGATGATCGGCGTGCCGATCGGAAGGAACCTTCTCACCGGCGCGACGCTCTGCGCCGACCCGATCTCGTGGTTTCAGCGGGCCCATCTGATCTCCAACCCCTCGGTCTTCCTCCTCGGGCGACCGGGGCTCGGTAAGAGCACGGTCCTCCGGCGGATGGGGCTCGGCCTCACCGGCTACGGGGTGCTGCCGATGGTCCTCGGCGATCTCAAGCCCGACTACGTCGATCTGATCCGCGGGCTCGGCGGCCAGGTGATCGAACTCGGGCGTGGGCGCGGTCGGCTGAACATCCTGGACCCCGGCGAGGCGTCGGCGGCGGCCGAACGCCTCACGGGCTCCGCCCGCGCCCAGGTGATCGCCGACGCCCGAGGCCGCCGCCACACGATGGTCGCGACTCTCGTGACCCTGCTGCGGGCAGCGCCACCGACCGACCATGAGGAGCTGATCCTCGACCGGGCGATCGGCGTGCTCGACGATCGCCACGAGGGCGTACCCGTCCTACCCGACCTGATCGAGGTCCTGATGCAGGCGCCCGACGACGTACGCCAGATCACCTTCGACCGCGGCGACATGGACCGCTACCAGGACGCGACCGACCCGCTGATCAAGTCGCTGACGGCGATGCTCGGGCAGGGTCGCCTCGGCGAGATCTTCTCCGCCGAGACGACGACGCCGATGCGGCGCGACCGGCCCGTCGTCTTCGACATCAGCTCGATCGATCCTGGTGATGAAATGCTGCAGCGTGCAGCCCTGATGGCCTGCTGGTCCTCCGGCTTCGGCTCGATCAACGTCGCGCACGCGCTCGCCGACGCAGGCCTCGAGCCGCAACGCCTCTACTTCGTGATCCTGGACGAGCTATGGCGGGCCCTGCGCGGTGGGCGCGGCATGGTCGACCGCGTCGACGCGCTCACGCGCCTCAACCGCCAACACGGCGTCGGGCAGGCCATGATCAGTCACACGATGGCCGATCTGGACGCCCTTCCCGACGAGGACGACCGGATGAAGGCGCGGGGCTTCGTGGAGCGCGCGGGGATGGTGATCTGTGGCGGTCTGCCCGAGAGTGAGATGCCCGAGCTCAGCCGCGTCGTCGGTCTCAGCCGCGCCGAGCAGGAAATGCTCGTCAGCTGGGTCGATCCGCCGGCCTGGGATGACGCGACGGGCGAGGAGACGGCTCCCCCGGGGCGGGGCAACTTCCTCGTCAAGGTCGGCGGGCGGCCGGGGATCCCCGTGCACGTCGCGCTCACGGCGGTCGAGGAGGGGCTGAACGACACGAACAAACGATGGCACGAGCAGAGCAGCCTCGCCGACGTCGGCGAGGCCGAGCCGGAGGCGATCGCATGAGCGCCACGTCCAAGGGGCGCGCAACCGTCGACGCCCACACCGAGGCCGTGGCGCTCTGGTCGGTCATCGGCCTGGTCGTCGTCGGGGTCGGCCTGCTGAACGCCGCCGTCCGCCTGGGCGCTGCCCTCGACGGGCGCGGCGAGCGGCTGCCCGGCAACCCCGTCACGCTGGTCGCCGACGTGGTGCGCGGCCGCGTCGCCTGGCCCGAGCACGCGACCGTCGTCCTGATCGGCCTCCTGGTCTTGCTCGCAGCGCTCGCCGGCGCCGCGGCGTGGCTCTGGCGCCGGCTGCGTCCCGGCGGCGGCGTCGACCGGGCGGCCCGCCACATGGGCGGCGGCCGCGACCTGGCGGCCCTCGATCGCCGCGGCGCGGCGGCCACGGCGAAGCGTCTCGGGGTCGACCGGCCGGGCCTGACGATCGCCAAGACCGTGATCGGCGGCCGCGTCCTCTACCAGGGCTGGGAGGACACGGCGACCGACATCGCCGGCCCGCGGACGGGCAAGACCACCTCGCGGGTCATCCCCGCGATCCTCGAGGCGCCCGGCGCGGTCGTCAGCACCTCAAACAAACGCGACGTGGTCGACGCGACCCGGGATCCTCGCTCCGCCGAGGGGCCCGTCTGGGTGTTCGATCCGCAACAGCTCGTCGCCGAGCCCGTCACCTGGTGGTGGAACCCCCTGCGCTACGTCACCGACGAGGAGAAGGCGGCGACCCTGGCCGACGTCTTCGCCGCCGCCGTCGCGGATCCCGACGCGCGAACCGATGCCTTCTTCGATCCGAAGGGGCAGAAGGTGGTCGCCGCGCTGCTGCTCGCGGCGGCCTCCGCAGGCCGGACGATCGATCAGGTCTACCTGTGGGTCGCCGACCCCCGCGACGACCAGCCCGTCATCCTCTTGCGTGAGGCCGGCTACGACCTCCTGGCGGCCTCGCTGGCGGCGGAGATCAACGCCCCCGACAAGCAGCGCGGCGGCGTCTACGGCACCGCAGAGAAAGTCCTCGCCTTCCTCACCAACGGCCGCGCCCTGGCCTGGGTCACGCCCGGCGAGGGGCGCGAGGAGTTCCGGCCTGAGGAGTTCGTCCAGGGGACCGGGACGCTCTACAGCCTCTCCAAGGAGGGCAAGGGGTCGCTGGGGGCGCTGGTCGCGGCCCTCACCGTGGCGGTGACCGAGGCCGCGGAGGAGCTGGCCAAAGGACAGCCCGGCGGCCGCCTGCGGGTACCGGCGCTCCTGGTGCTCGACGAGGCGGCGAACGTCTGCCGCTGGCCGGAGCTGCCGAACCTCTACAGCCACTACGGCTCGCGCGGAATCTGCGTGATGACCTTCCTGCAGTCGTGGTCGCAGGGGGTCGAGGTGTGGGGGCGGAACGGGATGCGCAAGCTCTGGTCGGCCTCGACGGTGAAGGTCTACGGCGGCGGTGTGTCCGAAGTCGAATTCCTCTCCGACCTGGCGCAGCTGATCGGCGACTACGAGCGCCCGACCACGTCGAGCTCCCACGCGAAAGGGGGACGCAGCACGACCTACGCCACCCAGCGGGAGCGGATCCTCGACGTCTCCGACCTCGCCGCCCTGCCTCGCGGGCGGGCGATCGTCCTCGCCGCCGGCGCTCCGCCGGTGCTGGTGCGGACGCTCCCCTGGATGGCCGGCCCGCGCGCCGCAGAGGTACGTCTCTCGCTGCGCGAGCATGACCCCGCCGCCCCGGTGACCCTGGCGGCCGCGGCCGCGGCGCTCGGCGAGGACGAGGCCGCCGGCGCGGGGGCCTCGACGGCGGGCAGGGGCGACAGATGAGCGAGGCGTGGGGGGACGAGCTCGAGGAGAGCCAGGCCGATCAGGCGCCCGCGCTCTTCTACGGGTCGGTCGTCGAGTTCGTCCGCGAGCAGCTGGTGCCGATGTACCGGCGCGACATGGAGGGCACGCAGCGCAGCTGGTGCCCGGAATGGTGGCGGCACGCAGAGGCGATCGCCCGCCTCGAGGCGCTGTGGCGGGCCTGGGAGCATCTGCGGCTGGACCCGACGACCGGCATGTCGGTGTGGTTCCGCGACCATGCTGACCACCACATGCAGATCCTCCTCGACAACGACGGCCCCTTTCGGCGATGCTCGATCGACAAAGGGCACAGCGATCGACTAGAGGCCCTGCCGCTGGTGGAGCCACTGCCGGGCCTCTTCCCGGCCGACGCCCATGCCGAGGAAGGGGCCGAGCCTTCCGCCGACGAACGGCGCTCCGGGACCCCGCCCGTTCCCCAGCACGAGCGCTAAAGTTCTTGAGCGGAGGCGGTGAGATGGCGGAGTCGATGAGGGCGGCTATGGAGGAAGCCGGTGTCCCGGTTTCCGACCCTGCGCCGCCCGACTCTGAAGGGCGGCACCCTTCCTGGCTCACGTCGCGCGTCGTCGGTATCAGCAGCCATGCCGTGCGGCGCTACCAGGAACGGGTGGCCCCGTACCTGGACTCCGAGCAGGCGAAGATCGCTATCTACCGCCTGTTCGAGGTCGCGATCTTCGCCCACAACGCGCCTCGCTGGACGGTGAACGTCTCGACCACGCAGGACCACCATACGGCGCTTGGCTGGGTGATCGTTGAAGAGGACCTGGCGATGCCGCTGCGGGAGACGCGCGGCCTTCCTACAAGTGAGGGGCACCTGCCTTTCCAACCCTTCTACGTGGTCACAGTGCTCGCCCGGCTCGGCTACGACGGCGAGTGGCGGAACACCCGGAACCTTCCCTGACCGCTAGAATCGGGCTGACCAGGGCGATGAGGACCACGATGGAGGATTACGATGTGGCGCAGGTCAGCAAGGTGCTCAGTCATCCCGCTGAGGGTGGCGCTGGTGCGGCTCCTCCGGGCCGGTCAGGGGGAGGCCATGTCGCCGAACCAGCTGCACCGCCCTGCTCACGAACCGCTCGGCAACGTCAGCTACCACATGCTCCAGCTCGCCGAGGCCGGGGTCATCGTGCTGGAGCGTACGCGGCAGGTACGGGGAGGGCTGGAGCACTTCTACGCCTTCCGCGGCCGCTGGGCCGATGCGGTTGCACACACGCTGGACGCGCTGGACGCGCTCGACGAGCAGGCCGAGGTCGCGGCGTGATCGCGATGGAGCAGAGCTCGCGGGACTTCCTGCTCAGCAGCTTCATGGGGCTCCGGGAGGACACCCGCGAGGAAAGGATTGCGGCTGATCCCGTCAGCGCGGCCCGGATCCTCGCCTACTGTGACGCGGTGATCGCCTCGCTCGAGCACGACGCGCCGCTCCCGCACGACCGGGGCCTGCGTGACTACCTGGAGACGGCGGCGAAGTTCCACAGCGAGGCGAACGAATACGAGCGGGTGGTGATGGAGCAGAGCGCCTGGGCCAGCCTGCTCGAGCGACTGCCGGAAAGGTGATCGAGGCTGCGGGACTCAGGACTCGCGGCGCCCGTCTCCGGCGAGTTCGAGCCGCCGCACCGCTTCGCTCGCGTTGACGCCGCCGAGGACGTAGAAGGCCTCGCCGTCCGCGACGCGATCGACCCTGACCACACCGACCGCTTCGAGGGCGACGAGCCTGGCCGCGATGACATTGGCGTAGGTCGGGCTGCCGCCGTGGTTTGTGTATTCATCGACGTAGCTGGTCGCCGACAGCGCCACGTGGCTATGCCAAAGGGCGCTGATGAGCGCCCTGTTGATCGGGTCCGTGATCGTCTCGTTGTCCAGCGTCCCCGCGCGCTGCGCCTTCCCGTCAGAGCTCAGATCGGTCACTGACGTACCAATTTAACGGAATCGAGTGGTCTTGAAGTCTACGGCGCGGTTTTTGGCCGATTTGGCCGAAGTTCACATAATGAGAATTATCGTGCGTTGCTGGAAAGGGCTTGGTGAAGGGCTCTGAGGCCCCTCGCACTTGCGAAGTACGACGGTATGTCGTACTCTTCCGGTATGGCCACTTTCAGCATCCGCGAGCTCACGCGCAACGCCGGTCGCGTCGTCGACGACGTCTCGCGCACCAGGCGCCCGGCGCTCGTCACCAGGCGCGGCACGCCCGTCGCCGCGCTCGTGCCGCTCGACCCGGAGGAGCTTGAGGACCTGGTGCTGGCACGCGCCCCGCAGATCCTCGAGGACCTGGCGGCCGGCGAGGCGGACATCGCCGCCGGTGCCACCGTCGCGCTCGGCGACGCGTTGGCCGAGCTCGACGGCCCCGAGGGCTGACCGCACTGCGTGAGCACCGCGCGCGTCGAGCTGACCAGGCGCGCGTTGCGCGACCTTCGCAGGCTGGACAGGCCCGACCGCCGCCGGATCGCCGGCGCCCTGGAGGAGCTTGCCTCGGGCGCCGGGAACCTGGACGTCAAGCCCCTGGTCGGCCGCCCGCCGTACCTGCGCCTGCGCGTCGGCGAGTGGCGCGTCCTCTACCGCCTCGCCGATGCAGAGGAGGCCGCCTCGGGCGGCCCACGCTGGTACGTGCTGCGGATCATCAACCGCCGCGACCTCGAGCGCGCGGCGCGTTCGCTCTGAGTCCGCGCCCGGGCATCGCCAGCTACTGCAGGTCCGTGTCCGTCGCCCGGCGCCGAGGACCGGGCGCCGCCTCCGGTCAGGGCGCCTCTCGCAGGCCGGAGTAGAACACCCGCGTCTGCTCCTCGGTCGGCAGGACGGTCACCACGAGGTCGCGCTCGCAATACTCGGCGATCGCGTAGCCCGCACCGTGCTCGGTGAGCATGTAGACGACGTAGGGCCAGTCGCCTTTCGCGGCGAGGGCCCTCCAGCCGCGTTCCTCCAGATAGCCCATGAAGTCGTAGCCGTCGTCGAACCCGACCGCGAGGCCGTCGCCGCGGCCGCCCATGTAGCCGCAATGCCCGCGCGCGGTCCTGATGCCGTCGCTCTCGCTCTCCCCTGGGTCAGCGACCAGGCCCGCGGCGCGGTCGCCGCAGAAGGCCTCGATCAGCTGGTCGGGGGTGACCTTCTGGGGAGGGTTCGCGCCTGCGCTGCTGTCGAGGCCGGCCATCCGGCCGACGATGGATGCCGCGTCGTGATCGCCCATGCTGTTTCTCCTTCGCTTACGTATCCGGCAGGCGGGCGCCTGCCGGATACGTAAGCGCGATCGGCCCCCGGCCGACGACGAGCGCACCGGAGCGCAGCGGAGGGGAAGGGAGCGCAGCGACCTCATATGGAGGGGAGCCCGTCAACGCCCAGGCCCGATCGGGCCCTTCGAGAGGGCCTGGGATCCCGGGGAGGCGGCACTCTCGGGGCGACACGGGCGGGAACCAGGTACGTCGACTGCATCGTCAGCCTCATATACGAGGACTGGCTACCTCATGACCGCCGATTCGTCGCGTGGCCTGCAGTCTTGCGGCGGGCGCGACCGAGGCCTTCCGGCACCCGGCTGCCCGAGGTCGCTGGGCGCAGGCCCTATGCGGCGACGCGCTGGTCTCGTCTTCCCCGTGCCGCCCCGACAGCGTCGCGGCGGGTTATCGGAGCTCGGCTCAGTCCAGCTGGCCCACCTCCCAGACGAAGCAGCCGAGCTCGCGGGCCATGGCCATCACCGTCGTGTTGGCGGGCTTTCCGCGCTCGAGGCGCAGGCGCCGCCACCGGCCGTAGAGACGGTGCTGGGCCCGCCAGGCGATCTCACACGCCCTCGGGTCGGCGCCCTTCTGGCGGCGCTTCAGCAGTTCGCCGACGGCGGGCCGGTGGCGGTACTGCTGGGCGGCCTCCACCAGGAGGCGGCGGGCGTGGGAGGATCCCGCCTTCGTGATCGGCCCACGCCGGAACTGATCGCCGGAGGAATACTCGCGGGGGACCAGGCCGAAATAGGCGGAGAGCGCGGTCGGGCGCTCGAAGCGGCGAAGGTCGCCCGCCTCGGAGCAGAGCCCGAGCGCACTCAGGGTGTTGATCCCCTTCATGCAGCGCAGGCCGGCGATCGTCGGCGCCCATGGCGAGGAGGCCCAGTGCTCCTCGATCCGGGCTTCGGCGGCGGTGCGACGCTGTTCGAGCTGGAGGACCGCGTTCAGGTAGTCGGCGAGGACCGCGTCGGAGGCGACGTCCTCGAAGCGGATCGAGCGCAGCCATTCCCAGTGGAGCTGGGTCCAGGTCCTCCGCGGACCTTCCCAGCGCAGCTCCCGACGCAGCAGGAATTTACTCAGCCGGTGGCGGGCCCTCATCAGGTCGACGCGGACCGCCTCCCGGGCGCGGGCGAGATCGCGGAAGGCCTCCTCCTCGGGGGTGGGGACGCGGACGAAGGAGAGTTCCCCCGCCAGCAGGAGCCGGGCAAGACGCCCGGCGTCGCGCCGGTCGGTCTTGATCTTGTCGTTGGGGGCCCGCGGGATCGAGCCCGGAGCGCAGACGCGCACGTCGAGGCCGCGCTCGGCGGCGCCGCGGGCGAGCCCGTAGCCGATCGGCCCGGCCTCATAGACGGCGATCAGCGGTCGCGGCAGCTCATCGAGGTGGTCGAGGACGGCCAGGCGCGGCGGGCCGTTCAGGCGCCTGGTACTCAACTCGCCGGTCTCGGGCGAGAGCACGCAGGCATGGGTCTGGGTGGCGTGGACATCGAGGCCGACCACGCTCTTAGGCTGGGACACGTCGGCACCTCCCATGATCGGGGTGACGGCCGCAGGGTGATCCTGCGGCCCAGTCCCCGCAACGTCATGCGCGGGGTGCCGACCTACCTACCGTCGGGGTCGGTCGGTTCTCCATACGGTCTTGCGC